>JACOXW010000014.1 GCA_016182205.1 Candidatus Levyibacteriota bacterium | reverse complement strand
GAAATTTTTCTGGATGAGCCTTAATTTATTAGAAGACATGTTTTAGGAAGAAAGAAAAGAGAGAATTTTTTCTTTCTCATGCAGGGATTGTACACTGATTGCTACAATAGTTTCAATAGTAGTATTCTTCTTAATATCCGTTAGTAAGAATTCCATCTTTTGTAAGGATAGCGATACTTTTTGATAAAACTCTTGTCTTGCTAAGAAAGAGGAAAGTGGATACAATGGGCGGGTATGGAAGTCACTGTTTTAGAGGCTCAGTACCCCTTGACGTTTCATAAACACGAAGCTGAAATATTAGGTGAACATCTCAAAAATCGGCACAATATTGTATTGATTGGCATGAAACGTGTCGGAATCAGCAATTTCTTGCGTTTTTTTCTTTATCATAAGGATATTGCTTCTACATACATTGGGGATGGGAAAAAACACGTATTTATCCCGGTTGATTTAAATGACTTGGTGGAGCGGGAGATTTTCCCCTTTTGGACATTAACTTTGAAGCGAATTGTGGATGCGGTCAGCATCTTTTCGGATGATCCAAAGCTTAAGAAAGAAATTGAGATGCTGTTTCTGGACAGTATTCAATCCCAGGATTTATTTCTGACTATTGATAGTGTACGAAAGAGCCTTTTGATGCTGGTGGAGCGTCAGTTTATCCCCACTATTTTTTTCGTACAATTTGATCGTATGGGTACTGTCTCAACGCAAGAATTCTTGGCAAATTTGCAAGGATTGAAGGAGGCTACAAATTTTCAGCTTTCGTATGTATTTACCAGTTTCAGGCCGCTTGGTATGCTTGCTCCCTATGTCTTTACCAAGGCTTCATTAGTTGTTTTTGTTCATGATATGTATCTTCCTCCAGTGAACAAAGAAGACGTAAAAATTATCTACGAAACATATCGCGATAGGTATTCCTTAAAGCTCACGCAAGCGGTAGAAAATGCGTTATTTGAGCTTGTAGATGGTTATGTTAGGTATCTACATTTGGCGCTTATTATCCTGAATGAAAAGAAAAAACAAAAAATAACAACGAAACAGGAGTTGTCTGAAATGCTTTTAAAAGATGAGCGGATTTATCTACAGTCCGAAGAGTTATGGGAGAGTTTAATGGTAGATGAACAAGATGTATTAAAAAAAGTAGTTAAACATGTCACTCTTTCTGCCGGAGAACGCGCATTGGGGAAATACTTATGGGAAACTGGGATGATCTCTGAGGATGGAAAGGGAAACGCTTCTGTTTTTAGTCCATTATTTTTGACATATTTGAAGCAAAAAGAGAAGAAAACTCTTGAAGCGCAAGGAACAGAATTTACCAAAAAAGAGCAGGCTTTGTTTGAGATGCTAAAGAAAAATGCTGAAGTTATTTGTGAAAGAGAAAAGATTATTGAGGCGGTTTGGCCGGAAGTGGAGGAATTGGGTGTAACTGACTGGGCGATTGATCGACTGGTGGCCAGAGTTCGCGGTAAACTAAGGCTTCAAAAAAGTAATTTTGAGATTCAGACCATAAAGACACGAGGGTATAAGCTTATTTCTGTTTCATAAGCCTTAATTGCTCGTGGACGAAAATTTTTGTCTGTTTCGAAACTCTTCGTTCGCTTTCGCTTCGCTTGTCAGACACTCTCGCCAGAAATTTTTTTCCCACTCGCTCCTGCACTTTTCCTTACTGTAAGCCCCAGCGAAGTGGCTCGGGAATAAATCGGGAAATCTTCGGGAATTACCAAATTCTACACTTTAGCTTTGCTCTATGCTACAATGAGGCTGAATGGATAAAATCTACAATTATAAAAATAAGGAAAAAGAGATTTATAAAAATTGGGAGGAAAAGGAGTATTTCAAGCCTACAATCGATCCCAAAAAGAAGTCCTTCAACAAAGCTCAGGGTAAACCATTTACTATTGCTTTGCCTCCACCAAACGCGTCTGGCAAAATGCATACAGGGAATGTTTTGATGATTGCAATTGAGGATTTACTTATTCGCTGGCATAGGATGAAAGGAGATCCTACGCTTTGGGTGCCAGGTACTGATCACGCAGGAACAGAAACGCAAATTACCTTTGAAAAAGCGCTACAAAAGCAAGGAAAATCCCGATTTAGTTTTTCAAGACATGAGCTATACGATGCGATTTGGAAATTTGTTGCAGAGAATAAAGGACAGATCGAATCCCAGATTCGACAAATGGGTGCCAGTGTTGATTGGAGCCGGTACACGTTTACGCTGGATGCTCATGTGATAAAAACAGTTCACGAAACATTTAAAAAAATGGTAGAGGATGGATTGGTGTATAGAAGCAATTACATGGTGAACTATTGCCCAAAGTGTGGCACAACTTATGCGGATGTTGAATTAAAGCACGGAGAACGTCATGACCCTTTGTATTATGTAAAGTACGAAAGGGTTGTTAAAGAAAAAGGGCATCAGTACATTTCCGTCGCGACGGCAAGGCCAGAACCTATTGCTGAAGATACTCATCTGGCTGTTAATCCAAAAGATAAAAAACACAAAGAACTCATCGGGCAGAAAGTATTAAATCCTTTAACTGGGAAAGAGATGGAAATAATAGGTGACGAATTCGTAGATCCCGAATTTGGTACCGGAATTGTAAAACTGTCTCCAGCAATTGACAAAAACGATTATGAAGTTGCACTCAAGCATAAATTGCCTATCAATGAAATACTTGAGCTTTCAGGCAAAATGACAGGGCGCTATCGTGGGATGAGCGTCCTAGATGCACGAAAGAAGGCTGTTGAAGAATTGGAACACAATGAAAAGATTGAAAAGGTGGATGAGAAGTATGTCCATACAGTTACTTTATGCAAAGCCGGGCATAGTATAGAGCCGATGATTATGCCGAATTGGTTCATCAAAGTAGACGAGCCTAACAAATCTCTAAAAAAGCCCGCATTAGATGCAGTCAAAAATGGTGATATAAAAATTTATCCTAAGTGGCGGGAAATTACCTATATCAGATGGATGGAGGAGATGCGTGATTGGCCAGTATCCCGGCAGAATGTGTGGGGTATTCAAATACCTATTTGGTATCAGGTTGACGGCCATGAAGGAAGAATTGCAGTATCGTTTATTGATAGACAGAAAAGACAACACAATGGTCCTTTGCGGCAGTGGCTGGATGAAGGATTTTCGTTTGAGGAGATTGAAGAAGGATTGCAGCAAATTATTGTCCCTCAGTATGAAGCAGTAGGTAATAATCCTAAGTGGATTGTTTCGCAGGAAAAACCTAAAGATGGAAGATGGATTCAAGAGACAGACACCTTTGATACATGGTTTTCTTCAGGTCAATGGCCGCTGGTCACGCTTAAGTATCCAGATTCAGAAGACTTTAAATATTTTTATCCGACTTCGGTCATGGAGACAGGTTGGGAGATTATCAGACTTTGGGTCTCAAGAATGATAATGTTTGGATATTATCTTACAGGTGAAAAACCGTTTGAAAATGTGTACTTACATGGTATCGTTAGAGCTTTGGATGGACGAAAAATGAGCAAGTCGCTTGGAAATGTTATAAATCCTGAGGAATATATAGAGCAGTATGGGGTTGATGCCCTTCGTATGGGACTTATCTCAGGAACTGCTAATGGAAAAGATTTCAACTTTCCAAAAGACAAAGTAATCGCATATAAGCATTTCGCCAACAAAATTTGGAATATGGGAAGATTTATTTTACTTATGATTGATCAGCTAGAAAAAGATATGCCAGCGTTTGAAACTTTGGATAAAACATCATTACACGCAGAAGATACAGATATTGTGAGGGAATTGGAAGCACTGGTAAAAACTGTAGATACAGAACTTGAAAAATTCCGCTTTGCTGACGCGGGAGAAGCAATATATCATTTTATGTGGCATACCTTGGCAGATAAATATATAGAGTCAGTAAAGCAGAGGGAAGATAAGGATATTGCGTTATCAGTGCTTATGCATGTATATGTAACATGCTTGAAACTTTTACACCCCTTCATGCCGTTTATTACAGAGGAAATTTATCAAAAACTTGGATACAAAGATGCAGATTCCATTATGATTGCAAAATGGCCTACAGCACAGTATAAAAGATAAGCCCTGGTGTTTCTATGAAAAAAAACTCTGCCAAGAAGTCAAAACAGCCTAAGATTATACCTCTCCATCCAGCATTTATCAGGCCACATTTCCCGAATATTTCCCGTTTTTTTCCCGACAAGCCATTTATTAGCCTTAAACGGCACATAAAAATTACTGTTATATCAGTATTTTCACTCGTTATACTTGGTGTTATTCTTTTTGCCCTGATGGATACATACGTTATTCTTCAGAAAAGGCACGAAATTCAATTGGAGCGGGAGCAGATCCAAAAAGAACTTATTTTTTGGGACTCATTTCTTAAGTCTCATCAAGATTATCGTGACGGGTACTTCCGCATGGCGCAGCTTTATTACCGGTTGGGAAATTATCAGATGGCAAAGGAGTTACTCGTAAAAGTTTTTCTTATTGACCCAAATTTTTCAGAGGGAAGGGTGCTAGAGAAGATACTCAATAAAACAATGTAACAATTGGCGGGGTTATTCTTTTTTCTCTTCCGCACTCTTTTCTTCTTTAGAGGATTCTTCAACTTTTGTTTTGTCTTCGCCTTCAGCCGATGCTTTTTCTTCCGCACCTTCTTTTTCAGCTGCAGTTTCTTCTTCACCCTCAGCTTTTGCGGCCTCGGCTGCAGCGGCTTCTTGGGCAGCTTCCTGCGCTGCTTCTTTTGTAACAAGTTCTCCAATCTTTACTACAACTTGAGCTGAATCGGTAAGAACTGTGACATCACTAGAAATTTTCAAGTCGGCTACTGTTATTTGTTCATCAACTGCGGCTAGGTTTTCAACGTTTACTTCTATCTTTTCTGGAAGATCAGCAGGGAGTGCCTCGACTTCAATTTCAGAAACAGGTTGAAGTAAAAGCCCGACTTTTTCCGTAACGGCTTTCGGTTCTCCTAGCGTCACCACAGGAATCATCGTTTTTACTTTTTCTTTCAGATTCACCTGGTAGAAGTCAGCGTGGAGGGGGATACGGGTCACATGGTGGTATTGAACATTATGGATAAGCGCTGGTCGGGCTTGCCCGTCTACCACGACATCAATGAGTCCTGTTTCTCCGGTATCTTTAAAAACAGCCTCAAATTCCTTATATGGAACCTGCACTGCGAGTGACTCAACATCTTTTCCGTAGATATTTGCAGGAAGGACTCCTGTCTTTCTAAGCCTTTTGATTTTCTTTCCCAAAACATCCCGTTTTTGGACTGTCAGCGATGGCCGTTTCATGTCAACAGATTATAACAAAAAAACATAAAGGATACAAATCAGGAAAGAATTGTTACCATACCTCTATGTGATCGTACTTCAACTAGATCTCCATCTTTGAGGCGTTTCGTAGCATTTGTTGTTCCGACAATGCAGGGAATTTGGAACTCTCGAGCAACAATCGCAGCATGTGAAGTCATCCCACCCGTATCGGTGATAATTGCAGCAGCTTTACGCATCGCAAAAATGAGGTCAGGCCTGGTCATTTGGGCAACCAGAATATCTCCTTTCTGTACCTTTGCAATATCATTCGTCGAGACAACTACGGTAACATGACCTTTTGCTCTTCCTGGATACGCGCAGAGCCCGTACAAAAAGGGTTGTTTCACAGGAGAAGACACAGTAGCTACACGAGGTCGATAGCGATGGTATGCTGTTTTTCCATCGTATACACGAAGTATTTTTCGGTTACACACCATTACTCGATAGTGTTTGCGCAGAGCAAGTCGTTTGGGAGAAACTTGTTTTCCGTTTTTATATAGTTGTTCTAATTCTTTCCAGCTATACCAGGTTACATCCTTAAACAAAACACCATACGTCTTGCACAGATATCGTTGCAGAAGATAATCAAGCTCTCCATACAAATCTGCAGCATAATTATCATAGTAGGTGTGCTTTCTCAAAAGCTCAATAAAGGTAGATTGTTTCTTTGTAAGTTTGTATCGAATACGTGAAGAAAGAACTGATTGTTTGTATTTTAAAACAGGGTTTTTTAGTGCTTCTTGCAGATGTACAAGAATATCAGCAAAGGTATACGGAATTGCATCAGGTTTGTCATATGGTAGCCAGGCATATTTTTGGAGGTGTTCTTGTATCGCTTTTTGTACCGGTTTTGGGAGCGTTGCTGTAGTGAGAGCAGGGAGAGAAGATTTATGTAGATGTTGGGCAATTTTTACAAGGTCAACAAGTTCTTTTTGCCATGCAAGGGGGTGGAGAGGAGTGCTAATATAGTTTTTGATGTACTCAACCTCTCTTGGAGTAAAAGTAGAATCTTTCAATACATCTTGTAGCAATATGTCCATATAATCTCCCAAATCTATAACAAAGACATACCAGATTTCTAAAAGCGTTTGCTTTATTCTTTTAAACTGTATTAAGGAGATCTTTGAAGATTTACGAATACCAAAAAGTGCTTTTTCTGCTCTTCTAATGTAGCGTTCTGTGAGGTAAATAACTTTTTTAAAACGTTTGTAGTCATTGCTAATGGTTGGTTTTGTTATATTCCATATACGGAGGTACCTTTTTTTGTAGAACCAATTTGTATTGAGGATAATGCTTTCCAAGTTCGTTCCTGCAGTAAGTGATACAAGTTGATTCTTGTCTGCAAGCGCTTGCGCACAGAGCTGTGTATCATACCATTTCCATAGCCATTCATCACCTTTGATCCATTGTGTTTCGTTCAAAGCACCCATGATGCCTTTGATTATAAACCAAAGAAAGAATTCTGTATAATTGGTGCTACTATGCGGATTTTGGGAATTGATCCAGGGATTGGCAGAATGGGATGGGGAGTCATAGAAATGCAAAGCGCAACCCTTCGGCAAAGCTTAGGGCGAGAGTTCAAAGTTCAAAGTTGTGGTTGTTTTGAAACAGAGCCAAACTCACCTACGCCAGGAAGGCTTTTGAAAATTTATCGATTTATTTCAAAACTAATGGATGAATATAAGCCAGATGCGCTCAGTATTGAAGAACTTTTTTTCAATACCAATGCAAAAACTGCATTTGTTGTGGGTCAATCACGAGGAGTTGTTCTTCTCGCAGCAGAAGAACATGGTTTACAAATCGGTATTTATACGCCACTACAGGTGAAAATAGCGATGACAGGATATGGAAGAGCGGAAAAACGACAAGTCGGGCAAATGGTAAAAACACTCCTTAGGCTTTCGGTTGTTCCAAAACCTGATGATACTACGGATGCTTTGGCAATAGCGCTTACTCATGCGTTCTCAGCAAAAATATTAAACCTCAAGCGTTAAGCTATAGCCGAAATGATCTGAAAGCGTTGGTGTATCGATCAGACGGAAGTCGGTTATCAAAACAGAGGCAGAAGCATACGCAAAGTCGACAACCAGACCTTTGGGGAAGACATCTTTTGCTTTATGAATGGAGGGATTAAGCGTGTTGGTTATCTCATACTCAAGCGTTAGATTGCGGGCGAGTTGGTTTAGGTGTTTTATAATTTCTGAGGATAAAGAAACATTGAAATCACCAGTTAAGACAAAGGGTGTTTTTAGTGATTTAATATAGGAAAAAAGTATTTCTGCTTGTTGGAGTTTCTCAGGGGTATCATCAGAAGTTTTACTCCATGCAAGATGCGTATTAATAAAAAGAAGAGGGTGTTGGTTTGTAAGCCTCAGAATAAGTGCGTTTCGTGGGTATTCTTCGACACGTGGCTTATCAAGTGTCGTATATTTTTGAAACGGCCGTAACCAAACAATAGCGTCTTTATGCAAGGGGAGAGAAGGTTTAAAAAGCGTCGCATTTCCCATAGAAAAATATTTTCCATCCGGGGTAGCAAGTTCTACGATATTTGTTAATTCTCCTTTGTATCCTAATGTATTAGTTAATCTTTTAAAACAGTTTATCCCCACCAGTGACTTATCAACGTCGTCAAAAATGACATTACCACTGTAGACCTCCTGTAAGTGCAGTATGTCAAAGTTTTCTTGTTGGACAAACGATATAAGTTCTTTCAGAAAATTTCCTTTATATATATTCAACTGCAAGAGTTTGATTGTCATCTGATAATTGTAACATAGGATTTCTTCTATGGTATAATGCATCTACTTTCTGCCTATATGATCTCACAACTTACCGGAATTATTATACTTCGGGATGATCCATACATTATTATCAGCGTACATGATGTTGGATATAAAATTTTGGCTTCTTCAGCAGTGCTTCGCTTGGTGCAAATAGGAGAAACCAGTACGATTTTTACTTATACCTGCGTCCGGGAAGATGCATTGGAACTCTATGGATTTGTAACTTATGCGGATCTGAAGCTTTTTGAGCTTTTAATAACGGTTTCAGGCATTGGACCCAAGACAGCAATCGGTGTTTTTTCACTTGGTACATCTTCTGATATTTTATCTGCAATTGCTACAGGTAATGTGGCATTTTTTAGTGCAGTACCAAGACTTGGGAAAAAGAATGCACAAAAAATCATTATTGAACTAAAAAATAAAATCGGCGCTACAGGAGATTTGGACGTAATTGGAAAAAGCGAAGAGATAGAAGATGTTCTTTCAGCGCTTCAGTCATTTGGGTTCTCGGCAAAAGAAGTAAGTGTTGCATTGGCTGAAATTAACGCAGATGGTAAAACGACAGAGCAGAAAATCCGACTTGCGCTGAAATACTTAGGAAAGTAGAAAAAATTTCCAATTGACCTAATTTCTAATAACGAATTAAATCCAAAGGAGAAAAATTGTAAATTGATTATACATCCCTGTTGGCAGGAATTAGATATAAGTAATTAGTCATTTTATGAAAGACGAAACAATTGTAAAGCTACCGTTAGAAGGAGAACAAAATGTTGAGGAAGAGATGGTTATGACATCGCTTCGGGCATCAGACTGGAATGAATTTATAGGACAGGAGGAAGTAAAAAAACCCTTGCGTATCGCGATTGATGCTGCAAAAAAGCGAAGAGAAGCAATAGAACACATATTGTTATATGGTCCTCCGGGACTTGGAAAGACAACGCTTTCTCATATCGTTGCTAAAGATATGCAGGCAAATATTCGTATTACCTCAGGTCCTGCAATTGAACGAGCAGGAGATTTGGCCTCGATTCTGACAAATCTCGAGCAGGGAGACATCTTATTTATAGATGAAATTCATAGGCTTAATAAAGTGGTTGAAGAAACGTTATATCCCGCAATGGAGGATTACGCGCTGGATATTGTTTTGGGGAAGGGCCCATCAGCAAAGTCAATCCGTTTAGATCTTCCGCGCTTTACTATTATTGGCGCAACGACTCGGGTGGGACTTTTGTCAGCACCGCTTAGAGATCGGTTTGGAGTGGTACATCGATTGTCATTTTACACCCCTGAGGATCTAGTGCATATCATAAAAAAAGCTGCAGATAAATTGGCAGTTGTCATTGATGAGCAAAGCATTCTGGAGCTTTCAAAGCGATCGCGCGGGACGCCCAGGATTGCATTGAAGCTTTTGAAACGGGCACGCGATTATGCGGCAGTAAAAGGAACAGGTGAGATAACTCAAAAACTTTGTAAAGAAGCATTAGACATGCTTCAGATTGACGAATCAGGTCTTGATCTTTTGGATCGTAAGTTGCTTTTGTCTGTTATTGAAAAACATGCAGGTGGACCAGTGGGCGTTGAGACAATTGCCTCATCATTGTCTGAGGATGTCGGGACAATTGAAGATATGGTAGAACCGTACCTTTTACAAATAGGTTTTCTTAAACGCACTCCTCGTGGACGGGTAGCAACAAAAGATGCATATAGGCATTTTGGTATTATTGCTCCTCAAGCTTCTTCTCAACAGCGACTCGTATAAACAAAAATAGTGGATTTACAGGTTACGACGGTTGTTAAATGCATCGGCGATAAACATCATCAGAAAAAGCGCTGCCGGTACGCCAATAAGCCAAAGAAATATTAAATGTTGCATAGTTTATTATGTTTTTGTTACTTTTGCATCATGTATTGCTGCCAGGATCATAATGGAAACGAGCAGAATTTCAAGAATAATCATAATAAACAAAATATATGATTTTTCTATAAGAGAGGAATGAAGATGATGTAAGAAGAAAGCAAGAATTCTATGACTCTTTTGTGATAATCTCAGGTCTACCCCTGCCAAACGCGCCACCATCCAACCCGTATCCTTCAACCCACGGTGTTCCTTTGAGTTGAAAGCCGGTGTAATCCACTGGTACTTCCACTTCGCGTTTTTCTTTCTTGTCAAGAAAAGTAAGAATTTTTAACGACAGAGGGTTTCTTTGCAAAAGTAAATTTCGTAAAAAAGAGAGTGTATACCCAGTGTCGATAATATCTTCAACGACAAGTACGTCTTTCCCAGAGATATCCTGGGCAATATCCAAAAGAAGAGTAGGGTTTTTATTTGACTTTTTACTTTGTCCATAACTTGCTATTTTGACAAAATCAATATCAGCATCGGTAAGACCTTTCTTATGGAGTGCCCGGAGTAAATCTGCAATCAGTACTATTGAGCCTTTGAGGATTCCAATAAGAAGAAGTTCTTTTCCACGGTAATCAGTGGTAATTTGTTGCGCAAGCTCGTTGATGCGGCGGTTTATTTCTTCTTCTTTATATAGAACAGTTGGCGGTTTTTCCATACCGTAGTATACACCGCTTGATCCATTCAAATCAAAGGATTATACTCAGGGGTATGGTGCGTTTGGCAATTAACGGTTACGGAAGAATCGGACGAATAGCACACCGCATTATTCTTGACCGATTCAAAAGCGATGTAAGTGTTGTTGGTATTAATGCCGGGTCTTCAGCTGACTTAAAAGGGTGGATGTATCTTCTGAAATACGATACCGTCTATGGTCCTTTGACCGGACACACTCTCAGTGTTGAACCACAAACTGAAAACGGCATGCTTGGAATGCTTCTGATTGATGACAAAAAGATTCCTGTTTATTCTCAAAAAGACCCCTCACTTCTTCCCTGGATGCAGTTGGGTATAGATGTAGTCATTGAATCAACAGGACATTTTTTAACTACTGATAAAGCGAAAGCACATTTACAAGCCGGAGCAAAAGCGGTTATTCTTTCAGCGCCTGCCAAAGATGATACATCTGTTTATGTACTTTCAATTAACCAAAAAGATTATAAAGGAGAACCAATTGTGAGTAATGCTTCATGTACAACAAACTGCATTGCTCCAGTAGCAAAGATTATGCACGAAAGATTCGGGATAGAAAAAGCAATGATGACGACTATTCACGGATATACGTCTGATCAAAGACTACAAGATGGGGGACATAAAGATTACAGACGCGCCCGCGCGGCTTCTGAAAATATTATTCCTACCTCAACGGGCGCAACGAGAGCTGCAGCCAGAGCATTTCCGGCCCTCACTGATAGATTTAGTGGGCTTGCAATTCGAGTGCCGGTTCCTGTAGGATCATTATCGGACTTTACCTTTCTTCTTAAAAAAGACACAACCAAAGAAGAAATTAATGCAGCTATGAAAGAGGAGGCAGAAAAACCAAATTTCTCAGGCATTTTGGCAGTAACTGATGATCCTATCGTATCAAGCGATATTATTGGCAACGCCCATTCAGCGATTGTGGACCTATCCTTAACAGATGTTGTCTTAGGAAATATGGCAAAAGTTATAGCCTGGTATGACAATGAATTTGGCTACGCTCATCGTTTGGTAGAGCAGGCGCTTCTTTTGGGAAGGAGCAAGAAGTAATAGTATGGAATCTCCCATGGACGTTTCGGGTATTAGAATTATTACTGTGTCGGGACGTATTGCTTCTGGATCTACTACATTGGCTCGTAAGCTTGCACGACATTTAGGATGGAAGCATCTGGAAGGTGGAGAGATATTTTGGGAAGCAATACGTAAAAAAACAGGTTTTGCCGCAAAGGATACCCATCTTCGTCCAGATGAAGAGGATGAATTATTTGATGCGGAGCTAAAGCGTATTTTGAGAGAAGAAACACATATTGTTTTAGAGACCAAACTGGCTGGATTTAACGCACAAGGAATACCCAACATTTTCAAAATATTAGTACTTTGTAATGACAAGCACGGTATTGACCAACCGCAGATTCGGATTGACAGATTGGTTAATAGAGAAAAAGTTCCTGTTGAAGAGGCAAAAACAGAGGTGTTGGAGCGCGAGCATCATGATATCGAAAAATGGCGCAAGCTCTATGCTCTGGGTAATCAGGAATGGGTATATTGGAACGAGTCGTATTACGACCTTATTATCAATACCTACTCTCATAATGCTGAAGAAACTCTGCAGATTGCATTGGCCGCGCTTCCTTTATAGGGTTGATTTTAACAGCTGTCAGTAGCATAATAGGTGGACATGAAATACCTTTTAATTTTAATTCCCAGTCTTTTTTTTCTTCTTCTTGTTTTGCCTATAAATGCATATGCTCAGGAAGAAATTATCATTTCTCCAGCAGTTAGTATTACGTATACACCAACTCCCAGTATACAATCATATTCTCTGCCATATCCTGGGATACTTCCTGACAATCCTTTGTATTTTGTTAAGACATTTCGAGATCGCATTATAAGTTTTATGATTTCAGACGCTTTAAAGAAGGCTGAATTTGATATTTTGCAAGCTGATAAACGTATGAATGCGGCATATTATTTGCTGGATAAACGAATAGGAAAAGAAGAGTTGGCGATTACTACCATATCAAAAGCAGAAAATTATTATGAGGAGGCGATTGCACGCATAAGAGAAGCAAAACAAGAAGGGCGAGATATCCGGGGTGCGATAAAACACTTACAGCGAGCTCGGGAATACTATCTTTCGCTTTTTCCCAAAATGAAGAAAAAGATTTCTCCTTCATTTCAATCAGGATTTGCTTATGTGACAAAACGTATGGAATTATTTGAAAAAGATGTTAATGAACTTTCACTATAAAATAACTCCATTTTTTTCATACTGCTAATATTTCGTACTCACTTTCCAAACTAAGACTAAAACAGTTTTTTAATGAGGTTAAAATTACACGCATGTACCGAAGCTACGGCACGAAATACCTGTAGTTTTTTGATACAGATATTACTAGTTGACACCTTAGATTTAGGGCCATATGATGATTATTGCCACTAAATATAGTGGGAAAGTAACAGTTAAAAGTTCAAAGTGAAAAATTAAAAGTTTGGTAAGGCAACTTTGCATTTTGAACATTGTATTCTCGCCCAGAGCTTTGCCGAAGGGTTGAACTTTTATGAAGTGTCCATATTGCGGAAGCCGGGAAACGGAAGTTGTAGAAACAAGAGATAGTGAAGATTTAGAAACAATTAGAAGACGTAGACATTGCCTTTCTTGTACAAAACGATTTACGACATACGAACGAGTAGAAAATATTCATTTGGTTGTTATAAAAAAAGACGGACGTCGGCAGCAATTCAACAGGGATAAAGTCAAAGCTGGTGTAATCAGCGCTTGTGAAAAAACAACAGTAGCACTGGACGCGATAGAAAAAATAGTTATAGATATTGAGCGGGAGTTGCGAGGAGAAGAGTCTGTTGAAATAGAAAGCAAGAAAATCGGACAAATGGTTGCAAACAGATTAAAGGCACTTAATAAGATAGCATATATAAGGTTTTCAAGTGTATTTAAGCGATTCGTGGATGTTGAGGATTTTGAAAAAGAAGTAAAGCGGCTTATCGGGTAATCGTTACATGATTACGACAAAATATTTATAAAACATTTAATTACATATATAATAGTAAATCTATGAAACTTGATGGTATTAGGGAAAAGGTATTTCTAGACAGGTATGCGCTTAAGGCTCCGGACGGATCTCGTATCGAGAATACTCCTGAAGAAACATGGGCTCGTGTAGCTTCTGGTATTGCTAAGAATGAAAAAGGAAAAGTTCGTAAGAAGTGGGAAAAATCTTTTTACAATGTAATGTCGGATTTTAAATTCGTTCCAGGCGGTCGTATTCTTTCAGGAGCAGGAACTGACTATCAAGTAACTTACTTTAACTGTTTTGTTATTCCGTCTCCAAAGGATTCTCGTGAAGGAATTTTGGAATCACTTAAACAGCTGGTTGAAATTCAATCAAGATCAGGCGGTGTGGGGCTTAATCTTTCTTCGCTTCGTCCCAAAGGTGCGCGGGTTAGAAAAGTAAACGGCACATCCTCAGGTCCTGTTACCTGGGCCGGGCTATTTTCTTATGCGACTCATGATGTAGTACAACAAGGAGGAACCAGACGAGGAGCGACAATGCTTATGCTTTGGGATTGGCATCCTGACATCGAGGAGTTTATTACGGTAAAGCAGGATCTCTCAAAAATTAACGGTGCAAATTTGTCTGTCTGTATCTCAGATGCCTTTATGGAGGCTGTGAAAAATGACGCTGATTGGGATTTAGTGTATCCGGATATTGAGGATTCTGAGTATGACATGAAATGGAATGGTGAAATCGATCAGTGGAAAGCGCTTGGGAAAAAAGTAACAGTCTATAAAACAGTGAAGGCGCGTGAGTTATGGGATCTTATCTGTACTGCTGCTTGGCGGTCAGCTGAGCCGGGACTCCACTTTCTTGAACGTTCCAACAAACGCTCGAATACTTGGTATTTTGAAAGGCTTTTGGCAACAAATCCGTGCGGAGAGCAACCTCTTGGTGCATGGGCTGTTTGTAACTTGGGCGCGATGAACTTATCGGCTTATGTAAAAGGTGAGGATTTAGAAAAAGAAATTGCCGGAAAATTTGACTACGAAAGTTTTGGGCATGATGTGAAAGTGGCGATGCGATTTCTTGATAACGTTATCGATCAGACCTACTATTTCTTTAAGGAGAATGAAAAGTGCGCAAAAGAAATTAGAAGAACAGGACTTGGTATTATGGGACTTGGCGATGCGCTTATCAAAATGAAAGTACGGTATGGTTCAGAGGAATCGGTAAAAGTGCTTGAGAAAATTTTCTCTACCCTTCGGAATAATGCTTATGAGTCATCAGTTGCAATCGCCAAAGAAAAAGGCGCGTTTCCAAAATTTGAAAAAAAGAAATATCTTCAAGGTTATCACATAAAACAACTGCCAAAACATATTCGTGATGGTATTGCGCATTACGGGATTCGTAATGCCGTGCTTTTAACCATCGCGCCGACAGGAACGACATCGCTAGTTGCAGGTGTTTCATCAGGAGTAGAACCCGTATATGAATTCTCATTCCTTCGGCGTTGGAGGGGCGGAGAAGAGATAGTATATCATCCACTTTTTGATGAGTGGAGGAAAGCACATCCTCAGCAGGAAAAACCGGATTATTTCTGTAGCGCAAACGATTTAACGCCACTTGATCATGCTCGTGTTCAGGCAATAGCGCAGGAATACATAGATTCTTCCATTTCAAAGACTGTTAATGCACCAAATTCTCATACGGTGGAAGATGTGAAAACACTTTACATGGCAGCATATGATATGGGGCTTAAGGGGGTTACCTACATGCGGGATGGATCACGACAGGGAGTGTTGGAACGAGTAGATGAAAAGAAAAAGGATGTTTCGGCCCATTCGGTAAGCTCAGTGCAAGAGCAACCTCATCAGCCAGCTTTACCGGTAATCATGCCTATGCTTTCCCGTCCGCAGCGACTAAGTGGTGCTACCTATGAAGTGGAAACACCAATCGGGCATACGTTTATTACAATCAATCAGACAGAAACCGAAGAGCCTTTTGAAGTTTTTATGACTGTCGGAAAAGGAGGGTCTGATGTGGCTGCTATGACAGAAGCATTGGGAAGAATGATTTCTTTAAACCTTCGTATCAACAGCATTTTGCCAGCCAGAGAGCGACTCCGCTATATCATCGGTCAGTTAACAGGTATTGGTGGGGCACGAAGTGTAGGCTTTGGGATCAATAAAGTAAGATCATTGCCGGATGCGGTTGCTAGAGTTCTCTCAAATCATTTCGGATTTGCCGTGAACGGCAAAGTGGTGGATAAAAAGACAATAGAGGAAGTAATGGCGGCACCAGTTCCTATGTCAAGTGTGACTGAAGCAAACGTGGCTTCGATTGCAAAAGAAGAATCAACATCTGCATTAAGCAATGGACATGGTGTAACAAACGGACACAGCAACGGTTCTGCCAAACAGATTGATGCGCAGGTACAGAGTGATACTGTGCAACAGCTAACGCTTGAGGCGGCAGAAAACCTGTCGACAACAAACCTTTATGATATTTGTCCTGAGTGTGGATCGGCAACATTTGCGTACGAAGAGGGTTGCAAAAAATGCTACGGCTGCGGCTACTCCGAGTGCTAAATCTTCAAATTCCCTCTTGCCAATTTTTCTTTTTCAGGTTAGGATAGAAAAACACAATTAGGTAATCACCGTGGAAATCGGTGGCTGTGCCGCAACTGTTTCACCACGTTCATGTAAACTGAACGTGGCAAAGCCAGAAAACTATTTGTGAATTGTTATCCCGACTCCCGCCGATGGCGGGACAGGAGGCAACGAGCATTGTTTGATCGTTATCCTTCTTGGGGACAAGAGGGATTTTTTATGGTTCGACAAGCTCACCATAAGCAGCTTGGAAAGTTTGCATATGGAAAATACAACTTCAAATCCGAATAAAATATTTATTGTGATACTTGTTAGTGCCTCGATTGCCACAGTGATATTTTTTATCGGTCTTATTTTTTTCGCAATGAATCCGGGGATGTTATCAGGATTATTTATTCCATAGAATGAAACAGATTTTACCAATCATTTTCGTCATTGCTTTTGGTGTTGTGATGCGGCTGTTGCCGCATCCTGCAAACGTTGCGCCTGTTGCAGCCCTGGCGTTATTTGGAGGCGTGTATTTAGAAAAAAAATACGCAGTTATACTTCCCATTGTTATCATGTTTGTCTCCGATGCCATTATCGGGTTTCATAATACGATGGTTTTTGTCTACGCCAGTTTTATCCTGATAGGACTTATAGGTCTTTGGCTAAGGTCACATAAAACGTTAACGAGTGTGATAAGTGCGTCACTTTTTTCATCCCTGATTTTTTTCCTTGTAACTAACTTTGGCGTTTGGTTGGTGGGCAATATGTATCAGAGGTCTTTGAACGGTTTGGTAACAGCGTTTGTTTTGGCGCTACCATTTTTCCGAAATACCATCATGGGCGACTTGCTCTATACTGGACTATTTTTTGCGGTGTATGAATTTATCAAAGTGGTCATTCTAAGCAACGCGAAGCATTCAATTAAGGTCAGAAAAGATTCTTCTCCCGCCAAGGCGGGATCAGAATGACATTCTAACTTATGCCTATCTACACAAAAACCGGAGATAAAGGGAAAACAAGCCTTTTTGACGGAACAAGAGTATTAAAATCAAACAAACGAATTGAGGCACTTGGGACAGTGGATGAACTAAATAGTATTCTCGGAGTTGTTATCGCAAATGTCAGAAAACCAGAAAAGATGATAAAAAACGAGCTAGAAAACGTGCAGCATGACTTATTTGAAATTGGAGGATCTCTTGCAGTTTCAGGGCCAATGCCTGTAACAGGTCTTGGGAAACGAACTGGTGAGTTTGAAAAAAGTATTGACATGATGACAAAGAAATTGCCAGAGCTTTATCAATTTATTCTTCCGGGAGGATCAGTAGCAGGCGCATTGATTCATCAAGCGCGAACTGTTTGCAGGCGTGCGGAGAGACAACTTGTTTCTCTCATGCAAAAAGAATCAATAGACAAGGAAACAATCGTCTACATGAATAGATTATCTGATTTACTCTTTACTATGGCTAGATATGTCAATCATAAAGGGAGGAAAAAAGAAATAGTTTGGAGGAAAAAGTAATATGCCGCAAATTCTAGAACATGCACCAGCCGTTTTTGAAGATACTCTAACGTCACAGGTGGTTTTTCCGCAGAGTTTTGTAGAGAAGCCGGAAAGCTGTTACGGTCAAGTACTTCAAGAACAATATAGACAAGAACAAGCTGTACTGCCTGATATACCATCGGTCTTTCGCGACGCATTTGATGAACCTTCAATGGATGAAACAGGAAGATTCTTAGAGCCAGAAAGACCAATAGAGTTGAAGTGGAGTGCGTTTGGGCAGCTGTGGTTGGTAAAAGAAATGACTCGTCCGTTGGATGGAAAAACAATTCATAAAATTGCAGCAGTAAGTATGTCATATCCTGCAGGCGTAGGACATCATATGGTTGAAGAAATTCTTCGTGAAACATTAGTTGTCAATAAAGCAGATGTAGCCCGTTGGGATGGAGAGAAAGAAGGAAAAATTATTGCAATGAGTAAAGAGTTACCAGATAACACAATTGATCTTTCGATTCTGGATAGGTTTCGTGAGGTTTCAAGACATGTTATTGCAAGGAGACATCCATTTCAAGAGCACGAATACGTGCAGCATTTCTATGCAATGGATAGAGCAAGAGGAGAAAACATGGATGCAATAAAAGCACGTGCACAGAAAATTTTGGATACGCCTGAGTTTACTGGAATGGCTGCATTAACAAAAGAACAGGAAGGAGCTGGTATGTTTGTGCTGGAGTTAATTATTGAAGATGGGGTTTTATCCGGGGCAGATATCTATGGAGAACGAAAGTCTTTGGATGAAATGGCAGTAGGTATCCCGCATAAAAAATGGATACAATGGGGTAAAGAAGTAGGAAGGAAAAAAGGCAATCGAATTATTGGAGATGGCGATTCTACGGAGAAGGTGAGTGATTGTGGTGGAAGCAAAACATGCTCTGAATTCTTTAATATCATGGAACAAAAAAACGCAATTATCGCTGATGAAAAAGTTGTATTTGTTGATAGTAAATTATTACAGCTTTTCGTATTCCCTACGCTTAACGCATCAACAGGGATAGAAAAAGAAGAAACGCCAAAGAATTACTGTGCTGCACACAAGAAAAAACGATCGGAATGCAGCTGCAATAGCGAAGAAGTCTTTGGGGCGAATGAAGCTTAGCTTTACCACTTTTTTCCGCAGATTATGATATGATTACTCTATGGACGACGCACAAAATAAAAGTGCAGTCGGTCAACTGCCGTCTGCTCCATCATCAGTATCATCACAAACACCTCCTCCTGGGCCAGGAGTTTCTTCTTTGTCACAACAACCGTCAGGACCCGTTGAACAACAGACTAGTGCAACAGTATCTCAACCGACTTCGAGCTCGCCTGTAGGAGGATTTAATAAAGAACAAGCGCCGATTGTTTACCCTTTTGAAACCGGAGAAGTGATTACCGCATCGGAAAAAGAACCTGTCTTGCATCCTGAGATACAGGAAGCAGGGGTAGAGGTAAGTAGAAATCCGGAAATTCCCGATCTTACCATCCATGATAAAAATGCTGGGATAAAGCATTCCGGTGATATTCTCCCTGTAAATACTGCCCCAACAGGCGCAGTACAGTTGCCCATGACAGAGGAAGAAGCAAACTCAGTACTCAAGAAAGGGAAAAATCCGAAAAAATCACTTACATGGTTGGCAATTGCAGTTATTCGGCAAATGAAGATAATGCATCGGAAATTATTAGGAGGGCAAAATGGCTGATCAAATTCTTACAGGCATCGGGGTATTTTTTGGTGTTATTTTTGGCGTTTTGGCCCTAATCGGTATTCTTTGGGGACTGTTCTATTTATTTTTACTATGGTATCGAAATAGAGGAAGAGAGTCAGAGTCTCTTAATGGTGTTTTACTTCAAGTTACCGTTCCCCGTGAGAATGAGACAAAAATTGATGCTGCGGAACAACTTTTTTCATCTTTAGCGTCGATTCATAAAAGCGGCATGTTTTCCTTTCTTACTATGCAACCGCATGTTTCATTTGAGATTGTCGGAACACCGGGGGATATTCGTTTTTATATTTGGACACCCGGTAAATTGCGGGATTTGGTAGAAAAGCAGATAAACGGTGCGTATCCTGATGCAGATATCAAACCGCTGGATGTCAAAAACGTGAGGGATCAACAATATGTGTTGGGGGATGAATACAATATCTTTTCAAACAGCGGAAAAGTTGCATTCGCGTCCTTAAAACTTAAATCTTACGACTATTTACCTATTAAGGTATATAAAGATCTTCCGGTTGATCCATTGTCTTCTATAACCTCTGTATTGGCGAAGATGACAACAGGAGAAGGTGCAGCAATCCAGATTCTTGTCTCTCCGGCTGATGGTGTGTGGAAAAAAACAGGAAAAGCATATATCGCCAAAACCAAAAAAAATGAAGCGAATCCTGAAACCGCAAAATACTCCGCAGATTCAAAAGAGCTTGAAGGCATTGAAAACAAAACTTCCAAATCAGGGTTTAATGTTGTGATTCGCATTGTCGTTTCTTCCAGTTCGCAGGAAGCAGCAGAAGCGCATTTGAGTAATATCAAATCGGTTTTTAGCCAATTCGAAGGGTTAAACTCATTTACTTCACAAAAGCATTTCTTTAAAAGTATGTTTATGACAGATTTTATATATAGGTATCTTCCGATGCGGGGGAAGATGTCTGTCCTCTCAAGCGAAGAGCTTGCAACACTCTTTCACTTACCGAATAAAAGTGTGACAACTCCCAATATTGTATGGGTCACAGCAAAGCGCGCCCCAGCACCCGCACAGATTCCTACAGAAGGACTTTACATTGGAAAAAGTACATTTCGCGGTATGGCAAAGCCGGTGTTTATGAGTCTGTCTGATCGACAACGGCATATGTATATCATCGGAAAAACCGGTGTTGGTAAGTCAGAATTCTTAAAAGACATGATTATGCAGGATATTCGCTCGGGGCATGGTTTGGCAGTGGTAGATCCGCATGGAGATTTAATAGAAGATATCTTACCCATGATTCCTACTCAAAGGGCAGAAGATGTCATTTTATTTGATCCTTCTGATACACAACGGCCAATGTCATTGAATATGCTTGAGGCACAGACTGAGGAACAAAGACACTTTGTCGTCACCTCTATTATCGGTCTTATGTATAAATTATTTGATCCGAATAAAACCGGTATTATCGGTCCGCGGTTTGAGCACGCTGTAAGAAACGCCATGTTGACAGTCATGTACGAACCGGGATCCACATTTATTGAAGTAGTTCGAGCCTTAACTGATCAGAATTTTGTTCAGGAACTTTTGCCGAAAGTGCAAGACCCGATTATTAAACGCTACTGGACGGACCAGATTGCTCAGACTTCTGATTTTCATAAATCTGAAGTGCTTGATTATATCGTTTCCAAATTCGGTCGTTTTGTTACCAATAAAATGATCCGAAATATCATAGGACAATCAGAGAGTGCATTTAACTTCAGACAAGTAATGGATAATGGAAAAATTTTACTGGTGAATCTTTCAAAAGGTAGAATTGGGGAAGAAAATTCAAGCTTTTTGGGACTTATCTTAGTACCAAAGATTTTGGTTGCTGCTATGAGCCGGCAAGATATGCCCAAAGAACAGCGGCGTGATTTTTTCCTCTACGTTGATGAGTTTCAGAATTTTGCCACCCCGGATTTTGCGCAGATTTTATCTGAGGCAAGAAAATACAAGCTGAATCTTATCGTGGCAAATCAGTTTATTGGACAAATGGAGGAGGAGGTCAAAAATGCCATTTTTGGTAACGTAGGAACGATTGTTTCATTCCGTGTTGGCGTGACGGACGCAAATTATCTCCAGCATGAGTTTCAACCCACATTTACCGAGGCAGATCTTATTAATGTTGAGCGTTTTAATGCGTATGTCAAGACGATTGTCGGTGGAGAACCAGTACAACCATTCTCAATGGACTTAACCCGTGATCTCACTCAGGAAAAAGCTCAGGCAAATCCACGAGTGGCCGAGCTTATTAAGGAACTATCACGTTTGAAATACGGACGGGAAGCAGCCGTTGTAGAAGCGGAAATAGCCCAACGCGGACGACTCTAGGCTTCAAATTTCCTCACAAGTCTGCTACAATCGTTGATACCGCGTCCGTAGCTCAGTGGTAGAGCGCTACTCTTATAAAGTAGATGTCCTTGGTTCGATCCCAAGCGGACGCACTAAAAAAATCTGCGGATTTTTTTAGTGTAAACACACTTAAGGAAAGTCTGCGCAATTTTCAGTATAGGCATATTTACGGAAAGTCTGCGCAATTTTCAGTATAAGGCAAATATTCTTTCGACAAGTCTTTCTCTCTGCAGTATACTAAAAGTTATCATTGTTCTTTTAGGATAAACAGATATTCTTATGCGATATCGAATTTCTCCACAGCAAACTATTCGTGGTCATGCATTTCCCGAATACATTCATAATGAAAAAAAGTCTCGTCGAAGGTTTGATTCTATGTCAGACAACCGTTCATTTCGCAGCTTTCTCATGCCTGTATGTTTTCTTCTTGTTTTCCTTCTTCTTTTTTCCCGCTTGGTTTTTTTAAGTGTTTTTCAGGGGAACTATTATCAAAGAATCTCAGACAACAACAGAATCAGAACATTTGTTATTCACGCTCCCAGGGGCGTAGTGTTTGACAGAAATGGGAAACCCCTAGTTCTTAATACACCAGGATTTAGAAGAACGGAAAAAGGGAAGACAGTTCTTTTAGATCGTGAACAAGCTCTTTCTCTTATAGCCAGCGGCGTGAAAGATCTAGAAGTTGATAACCTGAGACACTACCCGTATAAAGAAGTATTCGCACACGTATTAGGTTATATCGGGCAAATTACAAAAGAGGAACTTTCTTCAGTTTCATATACGGATTATCAAGCAGGAGATTTGGTGGGAAAAGAAGGAATAGAAAAGCAGTATGAAGCAACGCTTCGCGGTATCGACGGTAAACAGCTTAGTGAAGTTGATGCGTTGGGAAAGACTGTCAGAACATTAGGACAAACAGATCCGATTGCGGGTCAAAATATCAAAACGACATTGGATAGCACTATACAGATAAAAACTTTTGAAGCAATGGCAAAGGTAAAAAAAGGTGCTGCTATTGTTTCAACACCGAAAGGAGAAATACTTGCTATTGTTTCAAAACCATCTTTTGATCCCAATCTCTTTACGTTGGGGAAAGGATATAAAGTAGCAACAACCAGCGGATATCAAACACTGGACGAAGTTTTACTGGATACAGAAAGTCAACCACTCTTAAATCGCGCAATTGGCGGCACCTATCCACCGGGATCGACTTTCAAGCTTGTTACTGCAGCTGCAGGGCTTGAGAAAAATGTGATTGATGAAAATTGGGAAATTCAGGATAACGGACAGCTCAAAGTGGGCGCTTTTACTTTTGGTAATTGGTATTACATACAATACGGCAAAACCGAAGGATCGGTAAATATCGTCAAAGCAATCAAGAGGTCAAATGATATTTTCTTCTATACGCTTTCGCAAAAGATCGGTGTTGATCAGCTTTCACAAGTCGCAAGACAATTTGGTTTGGGACAAAAACTAGGCATTGATATTCCAGGAGAGCAAAGGGGTTTGGTGCCGACGCAGGAGTGGAAGGAAAAAACTATTGGAGAAGGATGGTATTTGGGAGATACATATCACTATGGTATCGGGCAAGGGTATCTTTTGACAACGCCACTCCAGGTAAATGCCTGGACAGTGGCACTTGCAAATGGCGGGATACTTTTCCGTCCGCGTCTTGTGGTAACAGCCGATGATGCGGTTTTAACAAAAATTCCACTCAGTGACAAGACAATAAGTCTTATTCATGAGGGGATGAAAGAAAGTTGCAGCACTGGTGGAGTTGCGTGGCCATTATTCAAGTTTAAAGTTAAAAATGAAAAATTAAAAATTGACGGGAGGAACTTTCTGGCAGTTGCAGAATCTACTACTTCAGCAAGCATGAAAAACTATAGAGAAATAACTGTTGCGTGTAAAACAGGAACTGCGCAACATGGAGGTGAATCTGACCTGCCACACGCATGGATAACTCTTTATGCACCGGCTTATGATCCTGAAATTATTGTGACTGTTTTGAATGAAAGCAGTGGCGAAGGGTCAAATGAAGCAGCGCCGATTGCCAAAAAGGTGCTTGAGGCATGGTTTAGTAGGTGATTTTTTTAATGCAAATTAGGTTTTGCTAGATTTATTTTCAGGCGGTACGGATCAGGCGTGCTCGGATCGTTGGCGCCGCGTCCTTGATCCGACTCGCGTGATGAGCTCCGGCCAGCGGTGAGTGATGCTCGGAGGCCAGCGTTTCGGGTCGGGGACTTCGGAAAGTTGCTCGTCCGTGATGACGAGGCCAGCGCGGAAATCTTCTCCCAGCCAGGCTAAATTTAGCCGCTGGTCTGGGCGGAGGTCGTGGTACCGTCTGAAGAAGAGCTTGTAGAGCACCGGATGATCGACTAGGTCCGGTCGCTTTTCCCAATAGAAGCTCCTCGGCCGCGGTTCACCCTTCCGGCGCCATCCTTCAGCAACCCGTTCGATGTAAGGGTGATTCACGTCCCATGGATGTTTTTTCTCAGGAGGAAGAAGAGATGTATCACCATAATCGGTTGGTTCACAGGGAGCTACATCTAGAGGATCAATAGGCGTAGGAGGTTCGTGGTGAAATACCCGGGAAAAGTCTTCTTTCATAGACTTATTACAGCTCTAGAAAGGTAGTGGTGTCCTTTGCCCGATCCTGGACAAAATTGAGGTAACGCTCAGTGGTGGAAAGCCTCTTGTGGCCCAGGATTTTGGATAAAAGTACTAAAGAGACACCGTGCTTTAAGTGATGAGCTACAAAGGTGTGTCTTAGGTCATTTACTTTGGCGTTTTCGATCTCAGCCAGCCTGAAATAACGTTCGACAGCGGTTCTAATATTTCTGATCAAGAAAGGTTTCCCAGATTTGGTGACAAAGATACGGTCTTCAGATACATTTGGTCTTATATCCAGGTAGTGTTTTAAGGCGTCTTTTGCAGGCTTGTTGAGTGGCACTGTTCTTTCCTCATGCTTTTCATAGGGTCTAATGGTAAGGCTGTCTTCATGCAAATCGCTCATGCGAAGATTTGCAAGTTCCCCAATGCGGATTCCGGTTTGCAAAAGAAGCTCAATAATGGCAAACATGCGCGGATCATTCCGTGCTGCGTCGCGAAGTGCTCTGTATTCTGTAGGAGTTAAGATGCGAGGGGGAGCGAGCTCATACTTGGGATGTTCCACTAAAAGTGACGGATCGTCTGTAATATACTCGTTTACTTTCAAAAACCTATAAAACGTGCGGGTGGAGTTGATTTTTCTGGAGAGGGATTTGGGCGTATAGCCTTTCTTGCTCATAGTGGCCAAAAAAGCCTCCAAGTCTTCTTTTCCGACCTCGTGAACATTATGTTTTTCAAGCTCCTCAAGAAATGTGATCAGCTGATCAATATCTTTTCCGTATGCTACAATAGTTGAGGCAGAGTGCTTTTTTCCTTTGAGAAAGTTGACAAATTGGTCATGCGCGTCGCGCAGTCGAATTTTTTGCATATATAAAAGCCTATAATATCACTGTTTTAAAGCGAAGTCAACCCTTTGCTTTAGCTTCAGTAGTGCTATGAGAAAAATACTCTTTTTTTTAACCCTTACAGCCTCGGTGATTATTATTAAAGATCTTCTTATGTCAATCTATTCGCTTTGGCAAAAGAAAGATTTGCTCATTATAGCACAAAAAGAATTAAGCGCACAGAAGAAAGAAAATGTACAGTTACAGGCACAACTGAAGGTAGTGAAGAATCCATCTTTTATAGAGGAAGAAGCACGGAATAAACTGTTTTTTGTAAAGCCTGGAGAAAGCGTAGCAGTGATTCCTCATCCCACTCCCGGCACAACAATTAACAATCAGCCTCAAACAGCTTCAGTATTCAGTCAGTGGGTAGCGTTATTCTTCAGCGGGGAGAGCAAATAAAAGCAGGGAATTTAGCCCTCAGAAATCGTGATATTTGTCTCTAAGGATGGATCGGAAAAAAACTTTGCTGCACTGCCACCTCTGACAAAGAGTTCCATAAAGCGGTCTTTATGTCCTGAGGATCCTGGCGCGAAAGCAAGTTCTCCTTCGTGGATATTAAAAACACCGTCTGTATAGATAGCTACTTGGGTTTTGCCCCCGATTGAGACAGAGAGTTTTTGACCCGGAGTGTATTGAGTCTCGGAGTTATGGATGGTAGTTTTGATATTTCCGTACCCATCGATAGAGGCAATAACAGAAGAAGGAATATCAGGAATACGAGATGGATCAGCTTTTTCTCCCCGAAAGCCTTTTTCACCTCGAATCATTTTCGCAACAGCGAGGGGGTAAATATCTCTGGAACGAAATTGCGATCCTTCGTTTGCGGTTTTAACGAAGAAGAAGTCTTTAATATATTTTTTGATGAAAGAAAGGTTATAGCCTGCGTTAATCGCCATGAGTTCAAAACCGTTGGCGAGTTCTACATACATCAGTTTTTCACCATTATTATTGGTTTGTGCTTTTTTATCTTCTTTTCGTGGGGCGGTGTTGGAAAAAATGTATGTGTCAGGGTGATCTCCTAGGGCAAATTGTGCCAGCCAAAACCCGGTAGATATAGTAGAAAAAGCAGGAGTAGATTGAGAGTGAGTAAAGATGCCCGGCAAAAGCTTTCTAAAGTGCAGTAAGACTTCGGTGAAGGCAGGGTCACCAATACCATAATCAGATAGCAAAATAAGTGTTGTTTTCTCCATGACTTCCCAAAAAAAAGCACTCACTAGTGCATTTTTGGAACTGGACAGACCAGGTATTTATATCAACTTTTTTCCTATTTGTCTAGACTCTGTTGCGGGGCTGGGAGTTGCGCCCAGCCTGTGAGATTATGCATCTGTTTCTCCAGTTACCTAGAGTGTCGGACTATATCATCTCCGATTTAATCGGAGCCCAGCGTGTAGTCTCTACGGGTTCCTTAGATTTCTCTTAAGATCTTCCCTCGGTATTACCCTTCAACAAGGAGTGGGGTTTCACCGATATAGCTGAGTTCTCTCATACTGTTACCAATATAAGGGCCCATCTTGAGCCTCACGTGCACTGTACACTACCCCGCGCGTTCATATATTATACCTGTTTATCTTTAATTGGTCAATATTTTCGTACAAAGAAAAGATAAAAATATTATTTATTGACATTGGGCGATTATATTTACATAATGGATATATATGCGAGTTTATAGTGAAGATATAAAGAATAGTGTTCGTTTGTTGAGACTGGGGGGTTTAAGTTTGAGCCAAATACAAAACAAGACAAATATCCCTCGTACAACGATTCGTGACTGGTTATCTGCTACAGAGATGTCGTTCGAACATCAAGAGGTCATACGAATAAGAGTGCTTGAAGGTTTGCAGAGAGGAAGAATAGAGGCTCAAAAAATTCAAAGAGAGCGAAGAAAAGAACTAGAAAAACAGATGCTTATCAGGGGTATGGAAGAAATTGACAAAATGAATAAAAGAGATTTTTTTATTGCTGGCATTGCTCTTTACTGGGCAGAAGGATTTAAAAACAAGCATGAACATCGTCTGGGATTTTGCAATTCTGATCCTTTGATGATTCAATTTTATATTAATTGGTTAGAGAAATGTTTAGGAGTAAAGAAGGATAGTCTAGTTGCCAGATTGACCTTGAATAAATCTTATGAAAGAAAAACAAGAGAAATAGAAGCGTATTGGTCAGAAATAACAGGAATTCCTTTGACTCAATTTACAAAACCTTTTTATCAAAACAGTATTTGGAAGAAACAATTTGATACTGATAATTATCATGGAGTCTTGAGAATTCATGTAAAAGATAGTCTTAATTTTTTGTTAAAAATGAGAGGTTGGATTGAGGGAATAAAGCAAAATGTGTTGAAATAAACCTTGCACCCTGGTAGCGCAATGGAGTGGGTGAGTAAGCGAGGAGTTAGAATTTCTCAGGGAATTGTTTCAAAATGCCAGCAGAAAGCATATCTGCCATTTTCAGAATTTGCGCATGCACTTTATCGTAATCGGTTACATTCTCTTCATACTTTCCCCCCAAAATATCCGCTGCTTCCTGTTTGGTGAGATCTAAGTGTTCTTTCATCATTGCTCTTGCTTGATCTTTTGGCCAGTTTGGATTTGCGGCTGCTAAGAAGTCTGCAATGTCATTGGCGTTCTTATACCATTTATTATTTGCCGCATTCATTGCTGCTTGATCATTTGCTTTTGCTGCAGTGACGAGGTCTACCGCAGTGGCAATATGTTCTTTCAAAAGCATTGTGAGTTTGCCTCCTGCTGCTTCACCATAGTAGGGTTTTATAGCATTGCCGATATCTTCTTGGTTTTTGAGTAATCGTTTGGTATCAGCATCTTTTTGCGCAGAATCCGCTGCTGCACTGATAAGATATGCACGGGTCCAGGTGATGTGATCTTCCCAAAGCTTCCGCATATCCATTTTTATCGTTTCCGCTTTGGAATTTGTGTTCATTGCAGATTGTTTGGAAAGGCCATACGCAGGTTGTGATGTTCCAAAATACCATCCTCCCAATACGCCAATAAAAAGCGCAGCAATAATTATAAATATGTTATTTCGCATATCATTAAATATGCGCTTTGCTTTTTAGGAAATGGAGAGAAAATAGTAAGAACGTGGTAAGAGATGAAAGAGTTGCTCGTATAGGTGGTCAAATGATATACTCTGAGTGCCTCTTGAGGGTATATTCTCCAAGCGGCAGCAGGCCAGGGTAGCTCAGTTGGTTAGAGCACCACATTCATAACGTGGCGGTCGTGGGTTCAAATCCCACCCCTGGTACTTAAGAAGCGAAAAATGCAAACCGAAAAATGCAAAACAATATAGGCGTGAAAGATTTACAAGGGAAAAAGATTGCGGTTTTGGGACTTGGGGTTGAGGGTATTTCGACCGTGAAATATCTGGTTGGAAAAGGGATAAATGTGACAGTGTTGGATAAAAAGAAAGAGGGAGAATTAGATGAAGAAATACACAGACAGATAAGGGAAATTGGGGGTATTCGGATGATTGCGGAAGGGTATCTTTCGAACGTTTCCGAGTACGATGTGATTCTCAGGAGCCCGGGGATTAAGCGGGATTTGCCAGAGCTTATTGAAGCCGGAAAAAACGGTATCGTC
>JACOXW010000040.1 GCA_016182205.1 Candidatus Levyibacteriota bacterium | reverse complement strand
GAAACGTTTAAATTTAGCTACAATGACTCATCGCGTAAGATCGAGTCCGCTACGGTGGGGTTTTTCACGCAATACCCTTTGATACTTGCCTGGGCAATTACGATTCATAAATCTCAGGGAAAAACGTTTCAAAAAGCAGTTGTTGATTTGGGACAGGGAACGTTTGCCCACGGGCAAGCATATGTGGCGCTTTCTCGATGTGTAAGTCTTGAAGGTTTGGTTCTGAAAAGCTCTCTTGAAAAAAAGCATGTGCTGTTGGATTGGCGGATAGTAAAATTCTTAACGCAGTTTCACTACAAAAAATCCGAAGAAGAGATGCCTTTGGAAGAAAAAACGTCTATTATTCAAAATGCGATTAAGGATAAAATCCCTTTGGAAATTCTATATCTTAAATCAAACGATGAAAAATCTCGTCGTGTAGTTAAACCCCATATAATAGGGGAAATGAATTATCAGGGTAAACAATTCTTGGGTTTTTCAGGTTTTGATGAATTAAGAGGCCAAGATCGGGTATTTCGAGTGGATAGGATATTGGAGATAAAAACGGAAATCTGAAAAAGTAGCGCGTACCGGATTTGAACCGGTGATATTCACCTTGAGAAGGTGACGTCCTAGGCCACTAGACGAACGCGCCGCATGGACTGGAATCATTTTACTCCAAATGCTTTAATTAGACAAGGTTTTTACGCGTGGAGGAATGCTTGCTGGTGTTGTGATGTTTCACTTTGTTTTATCTTCAAAGGACTTCTAAGTGCAACGCCTATCACCTCATCCATATGTGAAGCGAATTTGAACTTCAGATCCTTCAGCACTTCTTTTGGAATATCTACCAAATCTTTTTTGTTTTCCTTTGGAATAACAATTGTTTTTAGTCCTGCTCTATGAGCTGCAATAACTTTTTCTTTAAGTCCTCCTATTTCCATCACTCTACCTCTTAAAGTAATTTCTCCGGTCATTCCAACTTTTCTATTTACAGGAATTTTTGTGAGAGCGGAAATTATTGCTGAAGTAATAGCAATTCCGGCTGACGGACCATCTTTGGGAACTGCGCCTTCAGGAACATGCACATGAACATCAATTTTTTGATAAAATTTTTCGGGAAGACCAAGCTGACGGGCGCGAGCTCTGATATAAGACATCGCTGCCTGACATGACTCTTTCATTACATCTTTCATCACATCCCCAAGCTGACCTGTAAGAATTAATTGTCCTTTTCCGGGCATCAAAGCGACTTCTATGAATAAAATATCTCCTCCGGCTTCAGTCCATGCCAGTCCCGTAGACATTCCAATTTCGTCTTTTTTCTCAAGAAGTGTTGAGCTGACTTTAATCGGTCCCAAAAACTTCATAACATCTTTTTCGCTAACCCTTATCGTCTTGATTTTTTCCTCCGCTACAAGTTTCGCAATTTTTCTAAGCACACTTGCTATTTGCCGTTCCAAATTCCTAACTCCTGCTTCTCTTGTATAATGTTCTATGATAAATCGTATTGCGCTATCTGCAATTTCTACTTTTTCAGGAGTTAAGCCATGATTTTCTATTTGCTTTTTAAGCAAAAACTCTTTTGCAATTTTAAACTTCTCATCATGAGTGTATCCTGCAAAGTTTATAATCTCCAATCTATCTCTTAATGCAGGAGGAATTGTATCTAAGACATTTGCTGTTGTTACAAACATCACATCCGACAAATCGAATGGAACTTCTAAATAATGGTCTGAAAATTGATTGTTTTGCTCAGGATCCAAAGCTTCAAGAAGCGCAGATGACGGATCTCCTCTAAAATCTGTCCCTACTTTATCAATCTCATCAAGCATAAAAACAGGATTTCTTGTACCTGCGTCTTTTACCCCCTGAATTATTCGCCCGGGTAAAGCGCCAACATATGTTCTCCTATGCCCTCTTATTTCTGCCTCATCGCGAATTCCGCCCAGAGATACTCTTACAAATTTTCTGCCCAAAGATCTTGCGATAGATTTACCAATAGATGTTTTTCCAACACCCGGAGGCCCTGCAAAACAAAGAATTGGACCTTTCATTTTTCCGGACAATTTATGAACCGCCAAATACTCAACTATTCTTTCTTTGGCTTTTGTTAACCCATAATGATCTTCCTCTAAAGTTTTTTCTGCGTTCTTAATATCCACATTGTTCTTACTGCTTATTGCCCATGGAAGAGAAACCAGCCATTCCAAATAATTTCTGATATATCCTGCTTCAGGGTTAAATTGGGCCATTTGAGATAATTTTTTAACTTCTTTTCTT
>JACOXW010000023.1 GCA_016182205.1 Candidatus Levyibacteriota bacterium | reverse complement strand
TTGGTTTTCTTCAGGAACTTATAGATATCTTTTACGACATCTTTCGGGTTGTTGATAACCAGCACATGATTTGCGTTAGGGATAAGTTCCATATGGGATGTTTTTAGCCGGTCGCTGAGCTCCTGGGCAATATGGGGAGGAAAAATACTATCCTTTCCGCCTTCAATAACGAGCGTTGGTATCAGAATTTTCTTAAGAAGTGTCGTGGCATCATACTGCGTAAGTTGCTCACAGATAAGAAAATATGTACGTAGCGATGTATTCATCAGATCATGATAAATACGATACGCGTTAAAATCGCTACTTCCGATATACTTGGAATAGTCAGTATGTCCCGGACTGCCGACATTGGGAGCGTGATTGGCAAGAAGATTTAGTATTTTAGTAAGGAGTATATGATGGGCAAATACTGCTCCCCAGCTTGGCGCTTTGTAACTGGTATCAACCAAAATAAGGGAATCAGACGTTTTTGGGTGCTTTCCTTCAAGCGTGAGGGCAATCATTCCACCGAAACAATGTCCCACAATGACTGCTTTTTTTACTTTTTCTTTTTCCATTATTGTCAGTACATCGCGGGCAAAATTATCCAGATGATAGGCTTTCTCAGTATGAGGATGTTCGGACAGACCATGACCTCTTAAATCGAGTGCCAGCGTAGGGTAGCCTAAGGCCCTAAATGCATCCCGTTCATTCTTCCAGGCAGTGAGATCACCGCCTAGTCCATGCAGAAAGATAAGGTAGTTTTTGCAGTTATGAATAAAGTCAATTTCATAATAAATACTGATATTGTCATGACTTTGTACTGACTTTGCAACTGTGGCATGTTTTTTCATATGATTATTCCAGTAAATGCGTAAAGAATGATTTAATTGTGGTTGCCCAGGACTGATCAAAGTTTTTGATAACATTTTGAAGAAGTGTAGGATAGTGAGTTTCAAGATAACGGACAGTAAGAGGCCGTGTGGGATAATGTTCATCTATATCAATAGGAACAGCAACCAGTTGGGGAAAAATTGTCTTAAATCCTTCAAGGGTTTTACTATAGTTGAGCATCTCATCTTTGGAAGACATAAGAAGAATTGCTTTTTTGGAAGAGACATTGATTTGTTTTGAAAGATCAAGGTCCAAGAGTAACTGCAGGGTATGCCAGGTACTTTTATAGGTGCCCGATGTGAGAATAGCCAGTTTTTGTGCCATTGGCCTGTCATGATTTTTTCCTGCTACCAAAACATGAATATGATGAGCGAGAAATTCCATATTCTTCTGTGAGGACCAGAGTTTTGTCCCTAGTCCGTAGGTTAAAGGGGAATCAATAAATGGCGTGAGGATGCGAAGCATGGGCATAATTCCTTTTGGTAATTTCAGAGTTTTTCGTCCCAGATACGGCTCAAGCAAAATATATCCCTTTACCCGGTCATCGACCAGGCTGGCTAAATAGACAGAAAGCGATCCGCCCATAGATACGCCTGCAAGAAGGATATTTTTAAAATCCTCTTGTATGATCCATTTGCCTATATGGGCTGCAATATCCTCAAGCGTTGGTTTACCCAAAAGCTCATCGGATGTTCCAAAGCCAGGTAGATCAGGAGCAAAGACTGTATAGTGTTCTCCAAGGTACTCCAATAGGCCTGGAAACGTAGCGGCATTTGTCATATAGCCGTGAAGAAGAATCAAGGGTTCACCTTTTCCGCAAGTAAGAAAGTGTATCTTTTTTCCGTCTACCGTTGTTGTGTGTGAGTTAAGCTGAGGAACATTTGACATAGTAAGTAAAAGCCTATGTGTGAAAAAATATATCTTTTTCAGTATACGGCATAAATCTTTTCCTATTCAAGTAGCCGTAAGGTAAAGGATGGATATTAGCTTCAGATTTGCCTGGCGTTTGTATACTTTTTATGATATACTTTCCAATCATGGCAGGAAATGCTAAAAGAAAGCAGCATAAAACCTTTAAACTCCAGATGAAATTCTCCTGGAAAAACTTTTTCCTTTATGGTTTTATTGCTCTTGCAGGCTTTTTTCTCTTTATAAGTCTGAATCAAGGATTTGAAGATACCAAAACAGTTCCCATCTCAGAAATTCTTTCAGAAGTAAAAAAGGGAAACGTTTCGCAAGTGAGCGTTTTGGATAACAAGATAACCGCAACAGTCAAAAATAACGGAAAGATACAGGCATTCAAAGAGCCTAGCTCCAATGTTTATCAGTTGTTTAAGGATGCAGGTGTTCCGGCAGATAAAACTAAAGTATTAATACGTGACGAGTCAGGACTCAATAGTTGGTTGAATATTCTCTCAGCGATCTTGCCGATTGTTTTAATGATTGCATTTTTTTACTTCTTATTCAGGCAAGCCAGAGGTGCTCAGGAAAGTATTTTTTCTTTCGGACAGAGTAAGGCAAAGCTGTTTAATAAAGATTTACCAAAAACAACTTTTGCTGACGTTGCAGGAGTTGATGAGGCCAAACAAGAGCTTACAGAAATTGTCGACTTTTTAAAAAATCCTGGGAAATATAAAGCTGTTGGCGCACGGACTCCCAAAGGCGTATTGATGGTAGGACCATCTGGTACGGGAAAGACGCTTTTGGCCAGGGCGACTGCCGGTGAAGCGGGCGTGCCGTTTTTCTCTATGGCGGGATCTGAGTTTATGGAAATGTTGGTTGGCGTTGGTGCTTCTAGGGTTCGGGACTTATTTAATACTGCCAAAAAAGCACAGCCGGCTATTATATTTATTGACGAAATTGACGCGATTGGACGGCAAAGAGGCGTAGGTCTTATGGGCGGTCACGACGAGCGTGAACAGACACTTAATCAAATTTTGGTTGAAATGGATGGTTTTACCCCAAATGAACAGCTGGTAGTAATGGCTGCTACTAACAGAGAAGATGTATTAGATCCGGCGCTTGTGCGGCCGGGACGATTTGATAGAAAAGTTCAATTCGATCTTCCTGATGTAGTGGGACGAAAAGCGATTTTACAAATCCATGCCAAAGGCAAACCGTTTGCGCAAGATGTGGATTGGGAAAAAGTTGCCAAACGTACGGTCGGTTTTTCCGGAGCAGATTTAGAAAATATGCTCAATGAAGCAGCAATTTTAGCGGCTAGACAAGGAAAAAAGACAATAGATCTGAAAAATATCTATGAGTCTTCAACCAAAGTACAATTGGGTCCTGAGAAGAAAAGACTGCAATCGGATGAAGACAGACGGATGACCGCATATCATGAAGCAGGTCACGCGCTCGTTTCATGGCATATGCCTCACATGGATCCTGTGAATCAGGTATCAATTGTTTCCCGAAGCCGAACCTTAGGACACACAAGAATGGATGAGAGTGATCGTGTTCACCACACCAAAACAGGATTACTGGAGCGTATTACCGTGATGCTTGGGGGAAGAGCTGCGGAACAGCTCGTTTTTAAAGAAATGACATCAGGAGCTGCAGACGATATAGCAAAAGCCACGCGAATCGCCAGAGCCATGGTAGAAGAGTTGGGGATGAGTGATTTAGGACCGATCAAGCTAGATATAGAACCCCAGAGTTACTACGACCGATCCAGTATTTCACCGGAAATGGCAGCACGAATTGATGCTGAGGTGAAAAAACTCATGGACACAAGCTATAAAAATGCCAATGCAATTTTAACAAAACTTCGAAGTAAACTTGATCTTTTGGCAGGTGAGCTTATGAAAAAAGAAACAATTGACGCTGAGGAATTTGTTAAACTTATCGGTCCGAAGACTGCTCCTGCGAAAGTCACAGTATAAGACTATCTCTCCCTTTATCAAGCTTCAATGTTATAATGTACGCATGGATCGCTTTATACTTATTGACGGAAATGCAATACTTCATCGGGCATATCACGCGCTTCCGCCACTGACTGATAAAGAAGGAAATATAGTTAACGCAGTATACGGATTTTTCTCGATGCTTCTAACAGTCATCGGAGAATATTCTCCAACGTATCTGGCGGTTTGTTTTGATCGGCCCAAGCCAACATTTCGGCAAGAAATGTATGTCGGGTATCAACAACACCGTCCAAAAATGTCAGATGATCTCGTTCCTCAGATTGAGCGAGTTCATCAAGTGCTTAAGCAGATGAGTATCCCACTCTTTGAAATTGATGGGTATGAAGCGGATGATTTGATAGGAACATTATCAGTACAGATTCCAAAAAAAGATGACAATCTGGAAGTGCTCATTCTCAGCGGTGATAGAGATTTGCTGCAATTGGTAAATGAGCATGTAAAAATGCTAGCTCCGATTGTCGGGGTAAAAAATATTATCTTTTATGACAGCGTGAAGGTGAAAGAAAAGTTTGGTATTTTACCCTCACAAATAGTGGATTACAAAGCTCTTGTAGGGGATAGTTCGGATGGGTATCCTGGAGTTACAGGAATCGGTCCTAAGACCGCTTCGGATCTTCTTTCAAAATATGAAACATTTGAGAATTTATACAAGCATTTAGGTGAGATTAATCCCAAAATTGCAGAAAAATTAGCACTGGATGCAGAGCAGGCAAGTTTGGCTAAGAAACTGGCAACTATCGTTAAAGACGCGCCAATTTCAGTTGATATACTACAATGCGATATTTCATGTTTTGATCGTGACGGTACGCAAAAAGCGTTCGAAAACTTAGGCTTTAAAAGTCTTTTAGCACGCATTCCTCAGAGTCTAGGCGTAAAAAAAGAAACATCAGTTGAATCAGAGCAATTAGGATTACTATGAAGGTGGCCATAGTTCATGATTACATAAGGGAGTATGGTGGTGCTGAAAGAGTATTGGAAGCGCTTTCTGAAGCATTTCCAAAGGCACCGATTTATACTGCATTTGTCAAGAAAGATGGACGGGCATATAAGCATTTTGCTAATAAGAAGATCTACGAGTCATGGGCTGCACATATTCCGTTTTTTGCCTCAAAACTCCATAGCCCGCTTAGGTTTCTTGCGCCTTTGATTTGGGGATCATTTAATTTTTCTGAGTATGACGTGGTTATTAGTTCTGCAAGTTGGTATATCACTAAGGGTTTTGGAAGTCGTCGCCCCTCACCTCCCCGCCAATGGCGGGGGTCCTCTCCCACAAGGGGAGAGGAAAAAAAGGAAAGAAATCATCCGATTGAGATTTGTTATTGTCACACACCGCCACGATGGTTATATGGTTACAAAACATCGATTGAATGGCAAAAATACTTACCCATAAAACTATACGCAGCCATCGTTGGTCATTTTATGCGTATCTATGACTTTAACGCGGCACAACGGGTTGATTATTTTATTGCTAACTCAAAAGAAGTTCAGGTAAGGATTAAAAAATTCTATCGCAGAGACGCAACGGTTATCTATCCGCCAGTAGAATTACCAATCTCATCCGCAAAATCGGCGGATCAAATTTCAAATTCAGAAAAGGACTATTACTTTATGGTTGCAAGACTTACCGGACCAAAAGGCTTGGAATTAGCTGTGAAGGCTGCAATTGCAGGGGGATTTACACTCAAAGTTGCTGGAGTTGCGTCAGGATATTACAGTGATTTGGAAAGACTTCAAACTCTTGGTAAAGGACATGTAGAATTCTTAGGTTACGTAACGGATGAAGAGTTAGTAAGTTTGTATTCAAATGCCAACGCATTTTTGGCTCTGGCAACAGATGAAGATTTCGGTATCACACCAGTTGAGAGTATGCTCTGCGGAACACCGGTTATTGCCTACAATGGTGCAGGATATAAAGAAACAGTAATCGATGCCCATTCGGCAAGCTCAGGACAAGGCCCAACCGGCGTGTTCTTTCAGGAGTCAACTGTTGACAGTTTGTTATCAGCAATAAAACGGTTTGAAACCCAACGCTTTGCTCAGGGCAAGAAAATAGAAAGTGCATGCAAAGCGCAAGCGAAAAAGTTCTCAAAAGAACGATTCGTTCGGGAGATAAAAGAATTTGTAAACGAAAAACTAAAAGCAAATGCCTGAATTACCTGAGGTAGAGACCATAAGATTAGGACTAGAAAAGCATCTTGTTGGACATACGATAAAAAGTGTTGATGTATTGCTGCCAAAGATTGTGCAGGGAGATATAAAAGACATTATTGGCGGGAAAGTGACCGGAGTTAGACGATTTGGTAAGGGGTTGGTGATCGATTTAGACAATGATTTTCTTATTGCAATCCACATAAAGCTTACAGGTCAGCTTGTTTATCAGAATCAAGAATTAAGAGTTAAGAATCAAGGGAAGTTTAAGATCATAAAAGATAGATATGGATCACTTCCTGCAAAGTCGACTCATGTGGTGTTTCATCTCGACAAAAACGCGGCGCTGTATTATAACGATTTCAGACAATTTGGGTGGAT
>JACOXW010000022.1 GCA_016182205.1 Candidatus Levyibacteriota bacterium | reverse complement strand
AGCGCGACAATTGCAATATCTTTTCTGCCTTCTTTTAAATTGAACGGATCTACAGGAACAGGTTTTGCTCCGCCAAAAATGATCGGTGACCCGGACATGATAAGAAGAAGCGGAAGAAGAATCGTCATAAACGGGTCAATATGCGGGATAGGATTAAGTGTTAGTCTTCCCGATAACCGTGCCGTTGGATCTCCAAGTCTGTCCGCGACGTATCCATGCGCAATTTCATGGAGAATTGCGGAATATATAAGAATAAGTAGTAAAAGCAGCATTTCCATAATATCAGCTTACAGTGAAATGTTAAAAGTGAAAACTGCAATTTTAAACTTTTCACTTTGAACTTTGTATTTGTAAAGATCCTATGTTTTTAGTATAATACCACAACGAGATAGAAATATGGGTAATAAGTGTTTTAATTGCGGTAAAGGAATCATGATTGGCAAGCAGCACAAGCACCATCCGGGTGTGGCTGGAGGCCGATGGAAAAAGCGCGCGCCAAAGACTCAAAAGATTTTCAAACCTAATCTTCACTGGGCGAAAGTTTTGGTGGGGAATAACATGAAAAGAGTAAGACTTTGTACCAAATGTCTTCGTATCGCGAAAGCTGCACAGAAAGAGAAAATTGCTCCAAAATCAGAACTAGGGCCAGTTATGGCGACCGCAGTATAATACCTCAAGCCGTATCTTCGCTTATTAGCAGGTGTATTTTGTCTTTAATTTCTGGATAGCCGTTGAGAAAGTCTTTATAGCTCATGGGTTTTTTTCCTTCCACCTGAATTTTCCCATTCGGAAGAAATTTTACTATTTTTGCCTGCCCGCCGGATCTTAAGCGAAGGTGGGTCCACACGCCTGGCCAGGGATAGTAGGCCCGGATCATTGATTCAATTTGAAATTTGAAATTTGAAATTTGAAATTTTTTGGGATCGATATATCCAGATTGTCGATTCAGTTGATCTGTGAAGGTAGCTTTTTCGTGGTTTTGTTCTTGAAGTTGCAGTTTGTCACTTAAATAATCTGGAAGCGTTTGCGCCAAAAGCTTTGCTCCTTGTTTGAAGAGCCGATCATACAGACTTTCAGCAGTGTCCGTTTCTTCTATCTTTGTTTTTTCTTGAGCCAGAATCGGGCCGTGGTCTACCTCTTGATCAAGTTTGATAATCGTAACACCGGTTTCTTTGTCACCTGCAAGAATTGCGGCTTGTCCAGGTGTAGGGCCGCGGTATTTTGGCAAGAGTGAGGGGTGGATATTAATAATGCCTTTGGGAAAGATGTTTAGTATTTGTTTGGATAAGATTAAGCCGAAATATGCCAGGACCGCGAAATCCGATTTATGATTTAGGATTAAAGATTTAAGATTTTGATCAAACTTTTTCACATCGACAAGTTTGATGTTATTTTGTTTTGCAAAGCTTGTTACTGGTCCGTGCGGGTCGTGTTCCGTGGTTAGGATGAGAGAGAGATCAAAATTCTTGCTTAACACTTCTACAATTGGAAGGACGAATTTGTCAGAACCGAAAAAAACGACAGGAATTGATTGTTTCATTGTTGAATTGCGCTAGGCGCGTTTGACGTTCTTATATTGTTATGTCTCCATTAACAATGTAGCAATAGAGCAATCTAACAATTATATTTCCATCTCCTCAAAAATATCTTCACCCTTTTTATCTTTACTTGATTTATATAGTTTTTCGTGCTGCTCTAGCACTCGTTTTGGAAATAAGATTCCCTGGAGGTGGTCATATTCATGCTGGATGATAACTGCCGGAAAACCCCGGAATGTTTTTTTATGTTTTTTTCCGTTTTCATCCAGATAAGAAACCGTTACTTCAGATGATCGGTGAACAACTCCCCAAATGTTGGGGAGCGAGAGACACCCTTCGAGTTTGCTTGTGCCTTTTTTCCTCTTTCCCTTTACAGCTTGAGGGATTTCTTGCATGCTTATAATTTCAGGATTGATAAAAACTTCTGCCTTATCCTTTTGTGTGGGTTTAATAAGAAAAATTCGAAGTGATTTTCCGACTTGAGGCGGCTTATAATTTCAGGATTGATAAAAACTTCTGCCTTATCCTTTTGTGTGGGTTTAATAAGAAAAATTCGAAGTGATTTTCCGACTTGAGGCGCGGCCAGCCCTACACCCTCTGGATCACGGGTTGTATCCAGCGTCTCTTTCATCTCCGCTAGCAGTTTTTTGACTGAGGCATCTATTCTGTCGACAGGTTTTGATTTTTGCGTCAAAACTTCGCTTGGAGAGATAATCTTTGGTAGCATGTGGGTATTATACAAGGTTAACACTCAAAGTTCAAAAGTAGAAAGATATAGTATTACGCAGTTTGCTTTATGGAAAGAAAAGGTATATATAGCTATTATCTTAAGGTATGTATGCAATTGCAATAATCGGCGCACAATGGGGAGATGAGGGCAAAGGAAAAATTGTTTCGTTGTTTTCTCAAAACGTAGATATTGTGGGTAGATTTCAAGGAGGACCAAATGCTGGTCACACTGTACGTATCAATAACGAAACTCACCTTTTTCGTATAATTCCTTCAGGATTTTTACATGCTAGGGATGCCATTATTGGCAATGGTGTTGTGATCAATCTGGAAATTTTTCTTGAAGAAATGCATTATTTGAGTAGCCTTAAAAAGGATGCCGTAAAGCATATATGGATCTCTGACAGAGCGCATGTTATTTTACCAGAACATATTGCTCAGGAACAACACCGAATTAATAAAAAAATAGGGACAACGAAAATGGGTGTTGGACCGGCATATACTAGTAAAATAGCAAGGTCAGGAATACGTATTGCAGATATTATCTCAAAAAAGATACAATTGAACACATCTCCTAAAAAATTTCAATCAGCCGTTGCAATCTTCAAAAAGGTATATACGAAACAATGTATAGACTCTTCTCTTTTTCTTTCGCAGCAAGCTAAAACCAAAACTCTTTTATTAGAGGGGGCACAGGGGACTTTTCTAGATATTGATTATGGACATTACCCTTATGTCACATCTTCAAATACGACAGCAGGGGCAGCATGTGTTGGTATTGGAATAAGTCCGAAAGATCTTAAAAAAATATATCTTGTTTCTTGTTCCTATCAAACAAAAGTAGGTGGTGGTCCGTTTCCAACAAAAATAGAAGATCCCATTGTCATAAAGCACATTCAAAAAAATGGTGATGAGATTGATGGAGTGACAAATCTATTAAGAGATTGTGGGTGGTTGGATTTGGTAATGCTTCGTCAGGCGGTAAGATTAAACGCCCCTGACGGTATCATTCTGACAAAATTAGATGTGTTATCAGGAATTGGTGATATTAAAATTTGCATAAATTATCTGTTAAAAGGAAAGATTATTACAGTTGTTCCTAGCACGATAGATAGCGTGGAGGAAGTAAAGCCTGTATATAAAACTATTCCAGGATGGAGTGAAGACATACAATACGTCAGAAACAAAACTGATCTACCCAAAAATTTGTTGCGCTATGTTTTATATATACAAAAGGTTTTACAAATACCTGTATATGGTATTTCAGTAGGACCGGAAGAATCACAATTTGTCTATTTATAATGAATGCAGACGTATATATTTATAAAAGTAAATCAAGAGATATAAATCTTCATACTGTGTTAAAACATATGCATGAGCAGATATTTACAAAAGTACAAAAGTTTCCATATATTGTTGTTAAACCGAATTTTCTTTCTGTACGGCGGCAAATTTCCTCCACACATCCCAAAACATTAGAGCTACTCATAAAATACTTACGAAGATCATACCAGGGACAAATTATCATTGCTGAAGGTTCACGGGTAATGCAAGATGCGTATACAGTATTTCATCTACCAAAGCTGGAAAAGAAATACAACATTCGTATTGTAAATACAAATAGTGATGATACTACATGGAGTCAGTTTAAAGGAATTGATCAACTAGGGAGAATAATTTCCATTAGATACAGTGATATTGTAAAAAATGGCTATAGAATTTCATTGAGTGTTCCTAAAATGCATGCAAATGCAGGAGTAACATTTTCTCTCAAAAATATGATGGGAGCTATTCATCCAAAAGATAGACGTCTTATGCATGGACTCAGTGAAGTTATTTCGAAAGATACGATGGATATATTAAAAAGTCCTTGGTGGGAGAAAGACACATTTTTTGGGGAATTAATGAGTAAGGTTAGAAGAAATTTCCTGCTGTATTTTGGCGGAAGATTATTCTTAACACAAAAAGAATTACAGGTACTTATGCAAAATTACCATGTACTTACTTATAATTTATATAAGTTATCAACAGTATTATACCCACATTTAAGTATTATAGATGCATTTGAAGCTATGCAAGATGAAGGGCCATGGTTTGGTAGTCCTGTTACCTTTGAAGCAATAATTGCCAGTTGTAATTTTAAAGCAGCAGATGTATCATCGGCACATATGATGGGGGTACAGCCATCAGAAATGGAATTTCTGTATTATTTACTCCAAAGCACCCCAACCTTACCAGAAAAGATAAGGTATCCATTGTTGCATATTGATGCTATTTCTCAAATTTGCAAGCCGCATAGTAATTTTTCATATCAACAGTTTTGGAAACAAGATAAGCAATTTAAAAAAATATATAAACTATTCCTTACAGAAATACAGAAAAAAAACCGATAATGTTAGGAGAAAATTTATCAGCACATCAGGAAACTGAACCCGAAACACGGGTTGTATTAAGTATTGATCGTCAAGATCCTCTTCGGCAACATGCGCTTATTAGTCCTTATGTAGGTATTGAGCCAATGCCCGTGATTCTTTTGCATGTAGATGAGGATGCATTTAGAGGTGATCTTGCTGATAGTGCTTCTGTACTTGAATATGCAGATGTAGTATTTGTCGATACTGGTAGTGTTAGCGCTTTTACTGATCTGTATTCCGGTTCTTCAGATTTTTTCAGGCGCTATCCAAAAACAAAAGCAGTAATTCATTTCTCTGATGAAGAAACCACAGTGTACACCCCAACTGAAGCAACTTTATATAAGCATGCCCCACGTGGTGTTGCAGAAGTAATGGAAAAAATGAGTGAAGCTGTTGTTCAGGAAAATGGAAAATGGCAAAAAGAAGCAACTGCTGTTATCACAAGAGCCGTGGGTGTTGGGACAAATGATGTTGTTTCTAGTGAAAATGAAACGCTTTGGAGGGAATCTCTGGCACAACTAGAGAAACCGGAAACAGTGATTTTTCGAGATAAAAAAACAGAAATTCGTCAAGAGTTAAGAGAAGCAATTGCAAATGGTAATATTCCACCATTTGTATATACATATCCTCCACGGTCGGCATATCGGAAACTTCCAGAGGGCGTGACTATTGATGATATATGGGATAAAGATCGAACAACGAGTCCGAATGACGAAACCAGTCTTTATTTACACTTTCCTTTTTGTAAGTATAAATGCGGTTTTTGTAATCTCTATACTGTTGCTAATGCAAATGAAGATATGAGAGATGCATACGTGGATACGCTTGCAGATCAAATTCGTCAATCAGAGCCAATTTTGGAAGGAAGAAAGCTTGCCACCATTTACATCGGAGGAGGCACTCCTATGCTTATGTCTCGAGGAAACTTTGATCAGATTGTTGGAGCAATAACAGAAGTGGCTCCTGATTGGCGTGACACTGTGGGAGAATTTTGTATGGAAGCTTCACCAGATTCGATAGTCAATGCGCCTGATAAAGATATCGTAAAATATCTCGTTGACCAAGGGTTGACACGAACGAACTTGGGTTTGCAATCAACAGAAGATGCAGAGTTATTGCATATGGGAAGACCAATTACCGCAAAAACCGGATGGGAAGCGATTGCGACACTGAAAAAAGCAGGCTTACAAAATTTAAGTACAGATTTAATAATGGGATTTGAGGATCAAACAGAGGAATCATGGATAAAATCAGTAAAAGACTTACTTGCACACGATCCTGAAACAATAAGTACATATTTTTTGACAGTAAGGCCTGATAATCGATTTGGAAGAACAGGAAGATACACTTTTTACCGGGATCCCAAGTTATATCGGTGGTATGATCGCGCTAGAGAATTGATTATCGGAGAAGGATATGAGCAAGAATCCAACGTTCGATATATAAAGCCCGGTCAAGGAGGATATGAGCAAAAAGTGAAACAATTTCATGGTGTTCCTATCCTGGGACTAGGCGCAGGAGCAAGGTCTTATACAAATACGGCAGATTATATTATTGGAGGTGATTCTAAGCCATCACTTCGGCAGATTCATGAATATATGCGATCAGTTAAAGATGGTAATGTTGCAATAAAAGCTGGATATGTATATGATGATGAAGAACGTATTAGAAAACGTTTTGCTTTAGATCTTTTTCAAATAGATCTTGCTGAATTAGATAGATATAATATAGAAGCACATCTCCCAAAGTTTCAGCCATTGCTTGATGTGCTTGTTGAAGAGGGGTTGGTAGAGAGAGAAGGAGAAACAAAATATAAAATGACGCCAAGTGGTAACAAATATAGAGATATTATCTCATGGATGTTTTTTTCACCAACGGTTATCCAACGTGATATCGAATTTTACCAAACATTAGCAAAAGGTAATTTGATAACTCCTGGATAAACAACAAATGTGATACTTGTATGAAAAAAAAGTATAAAGCTATCGGGTTTGATTTAGGAGATACGCTCATAGAATATGAAAATGTCCCGCTTAATTGGAAAGAGTTATATGGCAACGCGTTAGAGGGTGCTATGAAGGTATGTAAATTGAAAGAAAATAAAAAAAAATTAGAAAAGGCAAAAGAAATCCTTTTAAAATATAATACAAGAGAAAACCCCAGAACCTATGAGGTTACTGCAGAACAAATTTTTTCTGAAATTTTGAAAACTTGGAATGTGTTTTCTGAAGAAAATCTTCACGGAGCGATAAAAAAATTCTTCTCTTTTTTTCAAATGAAGGCAAAAGTTTTTGATGATACAATTGTTACTTTGCAGGTGTTACAACAAAAAGGTATTCCTATCGGTGTTTTTACTGATGTTCCATATGGAATGAGTACTTCCTTAGTACAAAAAGATGTAAAGCAGATACAAAAATACATTACAATACTGCTTTCATCCGTTGATGTGGGGTACAGAAAACCGGAACAAAAAGTATTTAACACATTGGCTTCTCGTCTTGCTGTTTCAAAAAAATACATGATCTACGTTGGAAATGAAGAAAAAGATATTGTGGGTGCAAAAAATGCGGGTATGTTTGCGGTACTACTCGATAGAAATGATACGGGTAAAAGTTTTGGTGAGGATAAGAGAATTGCTACCTTACAAGAGTTATTGCCGCTTTTTTCCTAAACATGTATGCCAGTTGAGCAAAGAATTGTGGGTGTTGGGAAAACGCTGATAGATTATAAGATATCAAGTCGTAACCAAATAGTCTCGTTGAAAGAACATGTTGAGCAATTACAGGCTGATATATTAACAGCAGAGAGTGTAGATATACAACCTGGTGGTATGACACCAAATATGCTTGCTGTTTTTACTGAACTTGCGTCTTCATATCCTTCTCGACTTTTGGCTTGTGTTGGGCAAGATCAACTAGGTGATTTCTATCAAAGAAAAACAGCACCTTCGCTAGGACAGCTACAAAGAGTACATGATGATACCACGGGTATTATTGCATTAGTATTAGATGAAGCAGGAATTATTGTAGATAGATACGTTTATCATGGTGCAGCAAATCGGGTACGGGTTGTAAAAGAAGAAGCGGAAGAGAAAAACGGTTTACTTGTTACAGATTTGACATTGTTGACAAATCCGTCTATAGCTTCAGACATGGAGCGTTTGTTGCCAAGTTTAAAACGAAGTGGAGGGCAATTTGTGATTAATTTGGCCGGAGCTCATTCGCGCTTCGGTAAGAGAGAGGAGATATTAAGAAATCTGTATGCATTTGGAAAAGAGCCGGATCTTGTTTTTGGCAATGAAGAAGAATACGCTTTTTTGACAAATACCTCTGTTGCAACTGTTGAAGAAAATTTACAGTGGATATTTCCTAATAGTAGATTAGTTGTTGTAACGCAAGCAGAACGGGGAGCGTTGATACGTTTTGAGGGAAGAATATTACACATACCGCCTGTATTTGTACAAGCAGATGCTATTATTGATGAGACGGGGGCGGGTGATTGTTTTGAGGGAACAATGCTTGCGTATCTTTATGCAAAACCATATTATAAGTGGAATGAGCATGAAGTATTACAAGCAGGGAAAACAGCTGCTTTTGCCATCAGGGTTTTTAGGTGTTCACCAGAAATTATCTCTCTTTCATGATGAGTCCTAGATTGGGGAAGACGATATTTGTTTTGGGTTGATAGTAACTTCCGGGATTAATACCATAGACAACGTAGGGCATATGAACTGTTTTGGTATCCGGCGGTATTCCGCTGAAGAATACTGTCTGATCAGAGTAATCAAATGGGCTTAGATATGAAATAGGGGAATAGATATAGGTATTTGATTCTGAAGGCATTTTCTTTTCGGAGAAAAGCGTATCCAAACTGTTTTGATATTGGGGACTATTGCCGCTTTGTTGATCCAGATACATAAATGCCGGTGATATTGCATCTTCCATAGATATACTGTAAAGGGTGGTGTATGAAGAGTTAGCTCCATTCCTAAACGGATTTGTAAATGAAATATCCACAACTCCTGTCTGTCCGTTGTTTATCATTTTTACCGGATTTCCGGTTTGTATATCCAAATATTGGCGCTTCAGTGTGTTTTGAGAAATTTTTGCATCTGTTTTACTAAAGAAGTTTGATAAAATGCTTTCCCAAAACATCCATGGTTTTGTATTTTGTACTCCGGTTGTATATTGTGTTTCAATTACTGTTGTAAAGACCGGGAGTGAACCTGAAGCATCTACACGAACTTCCAGTTTTCCATTTTTCTCCTGCGTTGGCGAGAGGGTCTCCGCGTAAGACTGATAGTAATTATTTTTTTTATCATCGGTTTGATAATGTATATCACCGTTTATAAAAACAGCGATATGCGGTTTCTCTATAGATAGATTCTGTGACAGTGCATGTTCAACACCTGCAAGAATCGAAAGCGCGTTATCATAATAGCTGGTATAGCCGTTATACAAGATGGAGAGACCTTTTATCGCTTTTGTCGCGTCCTCTTTGGTACCCACCTCAACCATAGCTAGAACAGGGAATAATATGTCGTCGGGGGAGGAACCGTCCCAAAGATAGCGGTCTTCTGCTGATTCCACTTTCAGCGTTTTTAGTTTTTCTATTGCCTTTTTATCTCCGTTGAGCGCTTTTACGGCAATAAACGAAGGAGTTTTCTCGAAGGATTTCCAAGTCGCGGGTTCTTTTTTTAGTACCCAGAAAAGAAGCAACTGCTCATTGGTGGTATATCCATACATAGGTTTGTTTTCCTGTGGGGGAGGGACAAAGCCACGAGAATTCTGAGGGATAAACTCCGGTATTTCAGTTTCTTCTTGCTCGAAGGGTGTTTCATCTGATACGGCAAGTACGCCTTTGGAGGAAGAACCTTCTTTCAAATCCGCTGAATCCGTACTTGGTGGATAAATCGGCAGCTTCTCTGTCTTTTTATAAGGGAAATTTTCCGGATTTGTTTCTTCCATAATCACCGGAGAGGGCGGAAGATAGTCAGACCCCTTTAGTGTCGATGTGTATTCTTTCGCTTGTTCAATAAGTGCGGGTATACCGGATACATCAGAAGCCAAAGACGTGGTGTCAATTTTTTCCAGTGCCTTTATTAGCCATAATGTTGTTGCCAAAACAGTGTCGGAGTCTCCTGTATACGGGTTGACCCAATAGGTAAGTGTTTTATTATTGAGCTCTTTTCTAGTAACTTTATTTTTCAAAACTATCTGCAGACTTTCCCTGAAGCTGTTTTTCATATGAGCATACTGGAAAACTGAAGGAGAAATACGGCCGTTTTGCGTCTGGTAGAGAATAACTGCTGCAGTATAAAGTTGTTGTCCAAGGCGGGATGAAAGGCTTTGATCAAGCGTAATTTCACTTTGCAAAAGACTATTTGCGATATGCGGAGCGAGGGAAATGGAGTACGAATCAAAATCAAACTCCGGGTACTTTGGAGAGAACATAAGAGTTTTTGATCCGGTAAATGACATCCACGCAGTTTCAATATTTCCACGCGGCAGGATGTTTTTTGTTACTTCGACAGCATCTAATTGTTTTCCAGAGTTTTTTTCGTTTGCCTCCAGAATAAACGTCAGTTTTTCAGATGTCGTTTGTAATTCTATAGGAAAAGAAATGCTTTCAAAATCTCCCGGTTGTATCGTATATTCCTGTGTTTTTCGATTTTTCAGTTCCTTTACAGAAAATGTCACAGACATTGTAACGGGAGATTTGGTGGAATTTTGAATAAGTCCTGAGACGACTGCGCTGTCAAACTGATAGAAAAAATTCGGAAGAGTAGGAATAATAGTGATTGGCTTTTGGGATATAATTTGAGCTTGAGCTTGCCCTACATCTGTCGTTTTTGTGTTTGCAAATGTATAAGCACTGAATGTTGTTAGATTATCGGGAACTGTAAATGAAATGGTTGCTTTACCAAAGGTATCGGTTTTTATATGCGGATTCCAGTATGCAGTGTCGATGAAATTCTGCCTTGGAGCTGGGCCTTTGTCATTGTGTACGTAAATACCCTCAGCAAAAAACGTATGACGTTTTTCTATACTCAGATTATAGACAACAAAATTTCCTTTTTGAGCAGTTATGGTAGTTACCAAAACATCATTTCCTTGCTCATCAACTAATCTGTCTCCTACATGGATTTCCGATGCTTGTTTCCAAACACCGTTTACCAATAGTCGGTGAACAGGGGTAATTTTGAGCCTGTCATTTATAGTAAGATACTCATCAACAATATGGCGATATGTTTTGGTGACCGTGTCTTTTACAAGCGTATTTGAAATTTGTGAATCTCTGGTAAGAATTGCTTCGCCAATTTGTATCTTTTCAATCGGTTTTGTCTTTCCGTCAGCAGTACGAATTGCCGTTCCCGCCAAAAAACAACCGCCTCCACCACCCCCGCCCATCTGTGCATAGATTCCCTGTGAAGAATCATAGCTTTTGACAAAGGGTGCATACTGGTATCCGTAAAACGTATCAAAAATATCCCCCGATACTTGCTGAACTTGTTCTACAGCAGCGTCAATAATGGAAAGCGAGGTATCTGAGGAAACCGGTTTTCCATCGGCAGTTTTAGTTTCAATGGTAACCATTACAGTATCTTTGGGTTTGACGACTTTCTTGTCAAATGTAATGCTCGTTTTTAGTTGCTTTTTTTTATTATTGATTTCTAAAGAGATTTGCTGACTGAGGACTTTGTTATTTGAAACCGTAAAGACGGTAATACCAAGCGGTGTTACCTGAAGCGACGGAATAGGAATCTGTATAGACACAGTATTGTTTTCCGCTTTTTTCACGGTGACAGAGGTAATGGAAGGAGAGGATCTGTATAGATCAAGTGATGATGTATTGGTGGTGATAAATGCTACATCGGTAATTGGATCATTTTGCGATACAACTTTTACTGTTGCTGTTTCCCCGGGAAGGTAGTTTTTTTTATCGGTTGTTACGCTCAGTATTGATCCAGTTCCCGAAGAGGAATATTCAGCGTCTGAGCCTTTGGTAACAAAGAGAGAGTAGCGGGACGTTACGATATTTTGGCGCGGATCAGTTGCAGTTGCGACAATTTCATAGCTTCCTTCTTCAACTTTCTCAAACCTAAATTGCGCAATGCCGTTTTGGTCCGCAATTGTTTGCGTTTTTTCAACAAACGTTTTGTTTTGATAGTTTTGCGGATCTGCTTTTAAGAGCGATATCGTTATCTCTTTGTTACCCATCGGTTTACGCGGAGTATCATGATTTAATACTGCAATAGTTCCTAAAACACCTGATTTTGTGCTGGCTTTAACATCATCAAAAAACAGGCCAAATTCACCACGATGGATAAGAATCGCTGTTTTTCCGATAGATGGTGCAGCTCCTATTTTGGGAGTAATTTCAATAGTTGCTATTTGAGAATCCTCAAGATTGTTGAGGTTTGTTGAAAATGAAATCTTGGTTTGTCCGTTTTTATCAAACACTCCGTTTCCGCTGACTAGCGCTTCACCGGAGCCATAATATGATGTAGAAAGCATTGTTGCCAATTGTTCATTTTCACGATCTTTATATTCGGTATATGGATTGGTAATTACCCGGTAGGTAAATGGAATATTACCAAATGGTTGACCATAGAGGGTTTTTGCAGTTAACGTAAAATTAGCCTGGTCAGTACTTATATATTCTTTTTTCGCTGTTTCTATAGAAATGTCCAGATCCGGTTTTCTGTATGATTGCACATTCACATCCAAAGAATGAATCGTTCTATAAGGACTGTTTTCTTGAGATTCTTCATCATCATCGGTTTTTGTAGTTTTTGTATCTTTTGATGCCAGAATAATTCGTGGTGTTGCACCGATGATGCTTTCAGGGAGAACAAAGTCACCGGTCACAGTACCATTTGCGTCAAGGTTTACTTCCTTGTATTGCTGGCTTCCAGTTTCCATATATGAAGTAGCAAGTCTTATGTACATGGCTTTATAGTGGATAGTGTCACCGGGGCGATAAATTGGCCTATCGGTATATGCGTATGTCGTTGGTAACTGGCTAGAGCTAGCGGATTCTAGGCGGTAATAACTTGATGTTTTTGTAACAGTTATATCATCTGCCGCTTTAACAATAACAAGATCTATATCATTTGGGTTCTTTGTCGTTTTAGCCATACCGTTTTCACCTGATTTTTGTGTGTCGAGTAGTGCAGGAGATTTTTTTAAACGATAAAACTCAGAAGACGTCTTCAGTACAGACTCTCCGGTTTTTGCGTGTTCCGTCCAGGTATAAAGGACATCATCACTGTTAAATACTTGTGTAATTGCGTTGGTGCTATTGACAAAGAAGTCTTCCTGTCCATGTTGATTCTTAACAGTAACAAAATAAATGCCGGTTTTTGTAAATGGGGGAAGTGTAAAAAACGGTTGATCATATTGGTTATTTGATATGGTTGACTGAAATGATGTAAGCGTTTTGTCATCTGAAGTCGGAGTGAAAGAGTAAAATGGTAATGAAACTTTGATATATGAAAAATAATTAAGCAACTGTTCAACTGTTGCCTTCTGGATAGTCACCGTATAGGTACTTTGAGAAGGAGATTTTCTATTATCAAATGAATCTGTTCGGAAGAAATCGGCAACTACCGGCGTATCTGGGGATGTTATATACAATTTCTTATTTGGGCTTATACCAAAGGAAGGATTTTGCTCTGTGCGAAACGCGATAGCAATATCTTTTTTTAGTTGTTTTCCGTTTGATGCTTTGAGAGTTTGTTTTATAGTGACGGTATATAATGTGTTATATGAAAGTACCGGACTCAAACTGTCTTTCTGTTTTTTATCAGATGAAAAATAAACAACTTGCTTATTTTTTTCCATATGCCAGGATCCGGAAACGTTCGGTTCAATCTTAAAAAAGTTATTGAGATCTTTTTCCCCAACTTGTAATTTTTCAGAGAAAACAAACGTGGGTTGATCGATGACAGAAACAACGGTTTGTTCATTTATAGGAGAGCTTTCAGAGAGAACAAAGTTTTTTTCTTTCCCACCTGAAAAATAATCAACTGTTCTTACCCCCAAGAGGACAACTGTGAAGACCCCCAAAAGTATAAGAAGTGTTTTTACAATCTGTTTCAAGTGAACGTTTGGTTTTTGGTGAAGTTTTTCAATCTCACTTACCGGAATTTCCCCAATGCCTTTAGGAGAAGGAGGTGGAGATTGCGCGTTCTTGTTCGGATCCATAATCTATAGTTAATAGTGGATGTTTTAAAAAAGAAAGTCAATAAATAGATTTTATGATTCGCCCCAGGATTTAAGTGTCTGTTTCACCTGATTATCATTTGCGCTCAGATTGGTAAGAATATAACGCATATAGAAGACAGCTTGTTCCTGTTCTTTCGGATTGGTTACAACGCCTGTTTTACCTATTGCCAATTCACGATGAAAAAGACCCAGCGCGAAGTAGGCGTCACGATAATCAGGTTTTAGGGCAATAGTATCTTTCAGGATTTCAATACCTTTTTTTACATCACCTGTCTGTCCATATAAAACGCCGAGATTGTAGGAAATTTTCGCATCTGTCGGAGCCAGTTCATGAGCTTTTATTATCGCGGTGCGTGCTTCTTGTAGGTATTGTGGATTGAGTTGACCGAGTGAATAAAATAGTCTGACTCTTGATTTCCAAAACGTAATATTATTGGGATACTCCGTAACGAGTTGGTTACTCAGTGCTATACCTGATCCTGCAAATTGTGCTGCTACGGACGCATTTTTCTGATTGGCAGCAAGAAGCGCCAACGCGGCATACTCATTCGTTAGTTCATCTTTGAAAACCGGTTCATCTCCGCGTTTTGCAACCGCATCAGTAAGCTTGGTATAGGCCTCTTCGTATTGGCCGACTTTGTAGTAATTGGAGCCCCAGTAATAATCGGTATCAGCAAACCAAAAAGTAATAAGTGTTACTAATTGATAGCCAAAAAAGAGGGTGATAAGAAGAATTCCTCCCGATTGGAAAAAAGAAAGAGAAGGTGAGAGTGGTTGTGGCGATACGTGTTGGGATGATTTCTTCCAAAACAGGATAGAAATCGGTTTAAGGGCTTGAATTTGATTGGTGAGGATAAGTATCCATGCCGGCAGTAAAAATAAATAGATGTTAACAATAACAACTGAGAACCCGAAGAAATTTGTAACAAGAATAGTTATAAATCCTGCAAGGAGTCCGACAACTGAGACAATTGATTCCGGTGTGTATTTTTCGGATTGCCTGAACGTGCGTATTCCTAAGTAAAGCGTCATAAGGATAAATGCCAGATAGGTACCTAGACCGAATATTCCCGTTGTCGCAAGAAAGTTGAGATATTCGTTGTGCGCTTTGTTATAGAGGTAATCCCATTCAGAAGTAAGATTATGTGCTGCCGGACGGTATCGGTAATACGCGAACGCAAATGTTTCAACTCCTGTTCCAAAAAGCGGATTGTCTCTCCAGGCATTTAGTGCTCCTTCCCAAACGATCAAGCGAATCTTACTTGAATCTGTGCCTCCCAGCTCACCTGCCTGAAGCTGATCAGAAGGAGAATTTTTCTCTGAAGTTTTTGGCGCTTCTTTTTTTGCTGAAAGTTGCATGCTGAGTGAATCAAGACTGAAAAAAGATAGTTGATTGATGGGAGAGCCGATGAGAAATGTAAGAAGAAGAATAATTGCTACAATTGCCCCAAATTGTTTGTTGAAATATTGTTGTATGCCAATTCTTTTCCGCAGCATATAAAGTAAGATAAAAAAGAAAAGTAGTCCAAAAGCAATTCCGACAAAACCGGATCGTGCTTTGGTATAGAGTAGGTCAACATAGAAAAGACCGGAAACGCAGTAATACGTTATTGTTAGTATAAGGTCGTTTATTTTCTTATTTTCCAGATATTTTTTGGTAGCAAGTATTCCAAAGCCCAGGGTTACCGGTAGTAAAATAGCAAGATATGCTGCCAACCAATCCGGTTGTCCGAGTGTTGAGAAAATGCGGATTTTTGGCTGGAATGCGTCTGTCCAGCAGGAGACATCCAGAGTGCCTCTAAAAAGTAGACACGTGGGATCGTATCCGAAATGGGATGGCAATCCCCATAAGGCTATAAATGCAGCGGAAATGATATTTATTGACAAAACTCGTTTTATGAAAGCACCTCTCGTGGATAATGCTGAAAGAATAAACATGGTAATTACTGTAACAGTTAGACCAAACAGCTTAAGATTGGCAATGTCTGTTGTGTCTTTAGGGCTGTTACGATTTATTAAGACACCTAAAGCGCCTACAATTGCAGCTGATGTAAGAAGTAGTATGGGTTTTATAAATTTATTTCTCTGATTAGAATCTTTCTCATCTGGTTTTAGTTCAAAATAGTTGCTGACAAATGCATAGTAGAGGAAAATATACGAGGCGATTGAGAGAAGTCCGCCATTAAATCTGGAATAGTATCCCCAAAGTGATACATGCATATCCCAGGAAAGGAGTGTTGAAATCAGTTGGAAAAGAAAGAAGAGAAAAATGGGGATATCAAGAGGAGTTTTTTGAATAAAAAATTGCTTTCGCAAAATCATTTTTGAAAACCACGCAAAAGCGATAATGATAGTAAGAGAAAATGTTAACCAGAGTTTGTTGAATTCAAAAAGCTCCGAAGTATTGCTGGTAAAAACAAGCGGGACAAGGAAGAAAGTGGCGTAAAATGAAAACTCAATTGTTTTTTGGCAAAGCGTCAAAAGCGTTTTGGTCATTATTTCTATTCTAACATACAGTGAAGTTTCTCAACAAGGCAGCCCACATAAGTTGGCATGACAGAGATAGCCGCATTTCAATTCAAGCCATATCCTGGAACAGAAGCATTTAGAGATTTAATCCAACAAAGGCCTGGGATACTTGATCAATTAACTTATCTAAGACGATCTGAGTTAAGTTATAATGGAAGAGTTCAATTTAGAGCAGAACAGCATGATACGTGGCTACCTGAAGATTTGACAATAGCAGCAATACCGAGTGGAAAGGTTCAAAAACACGTTATCGGTGCATTAGAAGATTTTTACGGTACACCTGTTTTACTAAATAAAGATTCTACTTGCATGTAATAATACCATGAAAAAGTCAGCATTTTTGTCAATAAGCTATAGTACTAAAGATATACTCTCTTCTGAGATCGATACTGTAGTTAATTCCCTTACCGAAAGTGGTTTCAGAACGCTTGTTTTTGTGAAAGAATTTTCATATTCCTCAACACAAGAAAAAGAGATGATGGAAAAGGCATTAGAAGAGATTGAAAAATGTAATATATTCATTGCTGAAGTTTCAACAAAAGCTATAGGAGTTGGCATAGAAATCGGATACGCAAAAGCATTAGGTAAACCAATTATATATTTAAGAAATTCTAAGAGCGAACAGTCAAAAACAGTTGCCGGTATTGCAGATTATATAATCTCATACAAAAATCTGGATGTTTTAAGAGATCTACTTTTGAAAACTGTGAAAAATATTAAGCTCTGAAAGTTGCCTCTTGAGTTTGGAAAATTGCGGAACGAAATTTTCTCTCTGAAAATAATAGATAAATTGGTTCCTGAGAGTGTTAGAATGAGGGGAAATATTACCAATGCCACAAATTTCAAATACTACCAATAAAACAATAAAGGGTAAGTACGATATTCATGAACGAATATATAACTTCATTTTGCGCGTTATCACACTTGTGAATGCCTTGCCAAAAAACCAATCAAATCAAATAATTACAGCGCAAATTTTACGTTGTGTAACTTCTATGGGGGCAAATGATCAGGAAGCAGATGGAACTCTAACGAAAAAAGATTTTCTCCATTGTTATACTATCGTCCGAAAAGAAAATAAAGAAACCATTTTTTGGTTATCACTCATCTCAGATACGAATTTGTCATTTAAGCCTCGTATGAAAGACGTTCTTCAAGAAGGAAGAGAAATAGTCGCGATAATAAGTAGTATAATTAACAATACTCGTTCTCATTGAAATATCGGTAGTATTGGTATGTATTAGTAGTATTTGTAGTATTTTTATGTTTGATAGATTTTTTTCTCTTTTTTCTCATGATGTAGGAATTGACTTGGGTACAGCGAATACACTTGTGTCGGTAAGAGGAAAAGGGATAGTTATCCGTGAACCGTCTGTTGTTGCCAGACATAGAAAAACAAAAAAGATTATTGCAATCGGTTCCGAGGCAAAACGAATGCTTGGAAAGACACCCGCACTTATAGAAACAGTAAAACCTCTTCGTCATGGAGTAATTGCTGATTTTGACGCAACAGCTTCGATGATATCTCACTATATTAATCAGGTTCATGATATTGGTGGTTTTATTCCTAGCACACTTGCTCGGCCCAGGGTGGCAATAGGTATCCCTTCCGCAGTGACAGAAGTTGAACGACGCGCAGTTTGGGAAGCAGCGCTTGCGGCAGGGGCACGGGAAGCATATTTGATAGAAGAACCCATGGCTGCAGCGATTGGAGAAGGGATATCAGTTTTTGCACCCACAGGGGTTATGGTTGTAGATATCGGTGGCGGTACCACTGAGATTGCTGTTATATCGCTTGGAGGAATTGTGGTAAGCCGGTCACTTCGCCTTGCGGGAGATGATATGACTGCCGCAATTATGCATTATGTACGACTTCGTCACGGATTACTTATGGGAGAATCAACAGCAGAAGATGTAAAAATAAAGATAGGGAGTGCATATAAAAAAAGTCAAAAGTCAAAAGTCAAAAGTCAAAAGTCTGAAAACGATAGTGATGAAAAAAGAAGCGAAGAAAAGGAAGAAGAACCAGAAAAAATGGCAATTGTGAGAGGGCGTGATATAGAAACAGGGTTACCAAAAAGCATAAAGCTGTCCGAAACTGAAATCCGAGAGGCACTTGCCACGGTGATATCTCAGATAATTGAAGAAATCGCGGATGTGTTGGAAGAATCCCCGCCTGAGTTAACCAGTGATATTTTGGAACACGGTTTACTCCTTACCGGTGGAGGAGCAATGCTTTCCGGAATGGATCATCTCATCGTTGAACGAATTCATATTCCTGTTATCATAGCCGATGAACCGTTAACTACGGTTGTTCGTGGTGCGGCAAAAGTTTTGGAAGACAGAGAGTTACTAAGCAGGGTAAAAGTAACTGGCGGACTCAGATAACTTGCATGCTTGATGATAATCATGTATACGTAAAGTGTCATGCAAAAACGCCCCTATCTTTTTTTTACATTCGTTTTTTTTATTTTTTTCTGTTTTTTCCTTATTCTTCTTTCACCGCTGCCCTTTTTCCGTCCGGTGAGTAACGCTTTGACATTTATTTCTACTCCAATACAAAAAATTTTGGTTACCATTGTTCAAGCTCCTTCATCTCTATGGGTCTCACAGGAGCTTAACTCCCTGCGTGATGAGAATAGAAAATTGACAAAACAGCTTGTTGATCAAAAAGAGCTTATAAGACAAAATAACGCACTTTCAGATCAGTTCCAGACTGTAAATCCACTCAGCAGGAGTCTTGTTCCAGCTAACATTGTCGGTGTGCCTAGCTTTATTCCCGGTCTTTCCTTACCGGACACGCTGACTATAGATAAAGGATTGAAAGATTTTATAAAAGAAGGAGATATTGTCGTTTATAAAGATATTCTTGTAGGAAAAATTGCGCGTGTGTCCCAGCGTCTTTCGGCAGTGGAGCTGATTACAAAAGAAAATGTTTCAATTACTGCCAAAGCAGTAGAGACAAACGCACTCGGTGTCATCAGAGGACAGGGTGATGACGAGTTGGTTTTAGATAATGTCATCTTGTCTGATACATTAAAAGAAAACGATATTGTGGTGACGAAAGGGGATATGGATATAGGAGGAAGCGGATACCCGCCCAATTTGGTTTTGGGAAAAATCGTCTCAGTGGATAAGAAAGCAAGCGCGCTTTTCCAAAACGCTAAAGTAAAATATCCTTTGCGTGTCGCGACACTTCAGACGGTTTTTATAATTAGAAATAAATGAAGCGATTTTTTGTGTATATTTTTTTACTTCTTGCGATACTTATTGAAGCAACGCTTACCACGCTCCCGCTTCTTTTGCTTTGCGTGCTTGTTCTTTATGCGACCAGGCGGTCCATGTGGGTTATTGGTGCAGCGTTAATCTTCGGGATACTACTGGATGTATTACTGGTACAGACGGTTGGAAAAACCAGCCTTTTTATACTCTCCATGCTCCTTATTGTCATGTTGTATCAGCGGAAATTTGAGATTGCAACATACCCTTTTATCGCGGTAACTGCTTTTATCACAGGATTTCTTTTTATGGTAGCATTTGGGTATTCGCAAGCCATACTTGCTGCAATTGTATCAGTACTGATAAGCCTATTTTTATTTAAAATACTGCTTTCTATAAAGATGCCTCAAAAACGATACCATCTGCAGTAAAATTTCTATCTAAGCAGAAAAAGTGGATGTATTACGCGGCAGGCCAGAGAATATGCTCTACACGTTCTTTTAGTGTTTCTCCTTCTATATCGGGATTTGCTTCTCCAAAAACAACCGTTGCTCTTTTTTCTCCAATTGAGCGAATCCATTCATCTTTACTGTCAATGATTCGAGCCGTTTCCGGGCTCTGCACCATTGACATAGTGTCAGTGCTTACCAAGGTGATATGAAGATCCGTTTCTTTTGGCTCAATCTCGTCTACGCCATAAAGTCTGGCCATGGCAAAATCATCATAGATGCCTGGGCCTGAGCGCAAGTCAAAAAGAACGACAAGATGTGGTTTTGGCGATGCCGTACTCTCGTATTGGAGAACAGTGATAGGTTTTAGACCTTTATCGTCCAATCTGTCTGCAAGTGCATAGACTTGATTTTCAATAGATGTTTCACTTTCTTGGGAGGCGTGCATATTTCTATTGTGAAAACTTTCTTGTGAAAACTGCTTGACAGAATGATGACAAAAGAGGAATTTGAGGGAAGGGAGAAGTAAATCGAAGAATAAGAGTAAGCAAACAGCAGGTGCTGTTGGTGATGATTGGAGCTATTCCAATCATGCCGCTCTTGTCTTTTCGACTCCTTTTCTCCCTTCCAGGTATCGCGAACTTGTAGCGGAACTCAGATGAAGCGAAGGCCAAGCAGTAGTGTTGTTCCGAAGAACATTGGGCTTCCCAACAGGATTGGAGAAAGCACAGGACCACGAATATGACCCTGGGTTATAATATTGATGGTTGTTGTGGTCCATAGGCCGGACATTGAGAGTGCGAGGTAGAAGGCCGAGACCGGGGAGCGGTAGATCACTTCCATCTGTCCGGCGATGCCAGCCAGCGTTTGGTAGGTGAACCAGCCAAGACCGAAGATCGCTCCGATCACCAGAACCCCAAATACAAAGCTCGGGATCTCTTGATTTCGGAACTCGAGCAGGCTGACCAGAAGACCCGGTGTACTGAAGATCAGCACTACTGCTGTGAGACCCGCGACCAGACGAAGTTGGTCCTCAATCGTGGTCGCACGAAGAGCCACGAGACCGAAAACGAAGGTGGACAGAAAGCTAATAGCTAGTGCCCACGGTGCAGTACTCCTGATCTTGTCCATTGCTAACGCTCCAGAAGGATCTTGCTTGGATTCCTTATGGATTCCAAGAGGTCGGCACAAGTGACTGCAGAGAACTCCTTTCCTGTATTTCCGCTTGACTGCGGATTACTAAGGCCACAACTAGCCTCAAAAACCCGCAGTCAAAAGTTTCGCAATACTTTTAAAGTGCAGCTTTTAGAAACATTCGGCACTGCGAAAAATGCATGGGAAGCATCGCCCGTAGATTTAAAAGAAGTATTAAAAGATACATTGTCTTCACAATTTGAAACCTTTCGAAAAAACTTTTCAATAGAGAGTTACGAAAAACAGTTGCAGGCTAAAAATGTTTCTTTTCTCATACTTTCCGATAGTGAATATCCCAAACTGCTTGCGGTAATTCCCAATCCGCCATTTGTTTTGTACATCAAGGGGAATAAAAGCATATTAGCCGATACGATGATTGGGATTGTTGGGACAAGAAAAGTAACCAGCTATGGGCGTGAAGTGACAGAAATGTTTGCAGGGGAATTAACACAGACAGGGTTCACTATTGTTTCAGGTCTTGCGATGGGTGTTGATGCAATTGCGCACAAAGCAACGCTTGAAAACGACGGCAAAACAGTCGCAGTACTTGGATGTGGCGTTGATTGCTGTTTTCCAGTAGAAAATCAGCGCTTGTACGATGCAATTTTGGAAAAAGACGGAGTGATTGTTTCAGAATACCCGATTGGCACAACGCCAAATAAAGGAACATTTCCTTCAAGGAATCGGATTATCGCAGGATTATCACAAGGGGTTTTGGTGACAGAAGGAGCGGAAGACAGCGG
>JACOXW010000027.1:8019-12228 GCA_016182205.1 Candidatus Levyibacteriota bacterium | reverse complement strand
TCGCCCAAAGCTTCAACGGAGACGGTCTTTGGTTTTCTTGCTCTTTTTGCCTTTGGCTTTTCAGCACTCTCTACTTTTTCCGCCTTTGGATTATCTTTTTTTTCTTCCTGCTTTGCGCCCTGTTTTTTATCCGCGCCTGTCTTCGCTTCACTTGCAGGCAAGCTCGTCTCGTCTTGACGAGACTGCGCTCCTTCAATCCACGCGTCAAAAATATGCTTTGCAATCAGTTGTATTGATCCCACAGCATCATCATTTGCAGGAATCGGATATACAACCGCTGTCGGATCTGCGTTGGTATCTACAATACCTACCGTTGTCACATTCATTCTGGCAGCTTCTTTTACAGCTAGATCCTCAAGATGAGTATCTATGATAAAAAGCGCATCAGGAATCCTGGTCATATCAAAAACACCGCCATAGAAACTTTCAAGTTTGTTTTTCTCTTTTTGCCACTGTCCTACTTCTTTCTTGGTGTACTTTGCTTTTTCTTCCGGATCTTTTAGGCGCTCCGTAAGAGATTTCAATTTTTTAAAATTCTTGGCCACTTCTGAAAAATTGGTAAGAAGTCCGCCAATCCATCGATTGGTAACGGTATAAATACCATCCACTCCCACTTCCCGCATACGTTTAAATTCTTCCTCAACCACGGGCTTTGCCTGTCTTTTGGTACCAATAACGACCATAGTCCCGCCTTTTTGTGCCAGGGACTTTACAAAACTGGTTGCTGTGTCCAGTTCTTCTTTGGTTTTTGCCAGATCTATGATATGGATATTATCACGGGCTTCAAAAACGAAGTCTCTAGCTTTGGGGTTTTGACGCGTTACTTGGTGCCCAAAATGGCAACCAGCTTCAAGAAGTTCTTCAAGTGTAATTTCTCTCATAATTAAATCCTTCTTTGGCTCGCCGAAGCAGCGATTAAACTGCGAAGGTGGCTCCCTCCATTCAGCTCATTTGAATTCTGCTTTGCAGAACAGGATTAGAAAACTGAATGTGTGTAATGAAGCCATTATAGCAAAGCTGGCTTCTTTACACAAGAGCACATCTGCCATCCTATGCCAGAAAACCAATCATTGACACTATTTAAAAAGTTTGTTATACCTTCTGCATTGCCCGTTTTATATGGCAGGAGCACTACACGAATCACAATTTTCTTTCGAAGCCGCCGGAAAAGATCCACAATACACAGAAATTAATAAATCATTTATAAATACGACCTTAGAAGTTATTCCAGGCAGCCGCATTGTTGATATTGGCAGCGGGACAGGGATGCTCACTAGACTTATTCGTGGCAGATATTATGGTCTACCAGCTACGATTATTGGCGTAGAACCTGATCGGACAAGTTTTGCTATTGCGCAAAAAGAAATAGGACCTCTTGCAGAAACGAATATACAATTCCTCAATGCTGGCGGTGAAAATTTGCTGCAATACGTAGATCCGGGCTCTGTTGATCAAATTTTCATGGGTAACAATGTCCATGAGCTAAGACGCTACGGGGTTCTTGAGTTAGTCATGCAAGCTGCTGCATCTGCACTGCGGCCAGAAGGAAGACTTGCTTTCAATACGACATTTGTCCGTGAAGCAATGACAGAACCAAGACCATGGGGCGTTTGGAAAGCAACAACAGCAAGACTACTGGAAGCACAAAGAGACAAAACAGCATCTGCATACGAATATGCTTCCTTAGATGAGATAATCGAAGTCGCAAGAAAAACTGGTTTGGAAGTAGTAAGACAAGATGCAAAACCTGTCGCTGTGCAAACAGGAATGCTAAAAGCAATTGCAGGGTATGGACCATTTATTGACGGTGTTTGTGGTGATCTTGTGGTACCTGAACATATTGTCAAGAAAGAACCAGCAGATTCTTATAGAGAAAGATTGCTCGAGCAAGAAAGCCAAGCATTGCAGGAAGCGGTTGATGTCATGGCAAAAAAGCAATTTCCAGAAAATCCTGAGGCATTTACGCTCCCGCGCAGCTGGATCACAGTCGTCATGGAAAAACCAAAAGAGTAAACTCCCTAAACAAAACCATGCAGATTATTTGATCCCTGGCACAGGGAACTTCACGGAGAAATCGCGGACGTCTCTGGCAATTTTTTTCACCATTTTTGGATTATTTCGCTCCATCAACGCTTTGTCAAGCAACGAAACGACAATTTTCATATGCTTTTCTTTCATTCCGCGAGTCGTTAATGCCGGAGTTCCCAAACGAATTCCTGATGGATCCATTGGTTTTCGGGGATCAAATGGCACCATATTTTTGTTGATTGAGATACCCACTATTTCAAGTGCATGCTCAGCTTCTTTTCCGGTAATTTGCTTACTTCCGAATACATCAACAAGCATTAAATGATTGTCAGTTCCGCCGGAAATGACTCGATAACCCTTTTCCTGCATTGCTTCGGCCAACGCTTTCGCGTTTTTGATCACCTGCGCTGAGTATTTCACAAATGATGGCTTTAGCGCTTCTCCAAATGCCACAGCTTTTGCGGCGTTGATATGATCGTGCGGTCCACCCTGTACACCTGGGAAAACAGCCCGATCAATTGCTTTGGCGAATTCCTCTTTACACATGATCATAGCCCCCCTTGGTCCACGAAGCGTTTTATGAGTAGTTGTGGACACTACGTCAAAATACGGAATGGGACTTTCCAGTTGTTTACCGGCAATTAGTCCTGCTATGTGTGCAATATCCGCAAATGTTACCGCACCGATTTTTTCCGCTATCTTTTTGAAGCGTTTCCAATCCAAGCTTCTGCTATATGCTGAAAATCCTGCAAGTATCATTTTCGGTTTTTCTTTCAACGCAATTCTTTCCACCTCATCCATATCAATCACCTCAGTTTTCTTATCCGCAAAATACGGAATAATAGTATATAAAAGCCCTGAAAAATTGAGCGGATGACCATGGGATAAATGTCCACCTTGGTCAAGTGAAAAACCCAACACCTTATCTCCTGGCTTCAAGAGTGCCATATAAACCGCAAGGTTGGCCGGGCTTCCTGAAAGCGGCTGGACATTCACATGCTCTGCACCGAAAAGCTTTTTTGCTCTCTCAATTGCCAAACTTTCTGCTTGATCGATAATTTCGTTGCCGCCATAGTATCGTCTCCCGGGATATCCTTCAGAGTATTTGTTGGTCAAAACAGTACCCATTGCTTCCAACACTGCTTCTGAAACGTAATTTTCAGACGCTATGAGTTCTAGTCCTTCTTTTTGTCTTTTTTCTTCGCGCTTGATTATCTTGTAGAGTTTGGGGTCGTATTTTATCATTGATGTGAGCAGTATAAAACAGGAAGACATTTTTTTGCAAGTGGTATTTTTTCAACACCTATGGTATTCTGGTTCTATGGTTAGGATTTGTTTTCTCCTTTAACACCACTGGACTTCCCTCTCCCCGTTTTATATAGGCTTGTTTAAAAGAGGGTTTCTGCGGAGAAAAAATCAACCATCATTATGAAAGGATTATCTATTAACAAACCTATACTTTTTCCGGCTGACACAATCATAGAAGTTGTCGGAAACGTGGGGTCTGGAAGAACAACAATTTGTAAAAAAATTGCCAAGATTAGCAATTTAAACTGTCATCTCATCAAAACACATACCACCAACCCATTCTTATCAAAATATGTCAAGAATCAAGAACGCTGGGCATTTACAACCGATGTGCAATTTACTTATGAACGCGCCAAGCAAGTTCACCAAATTGTAAGACATTTAAAGGAGAGTCCCTTAATTATTGACAACAGCTTTGATATGCATCTTTATGTCTACTCCAAAAATGAATATTTGGAAGGTGAAATGAATCAGGATGAATGGGAACTTTTACAAAAAATTCAAAGAGAGCTTCTGCGTGAAACACCACCCATTACTGCAACCATTTTCCTGGACGTTCCGATAGATATGATTATGAAGCGCATAGAAGAACGCGCGCGTGAACACGAACTGGAATATTCTAAAAAGTACCTGACTCAGTTACAAGACAGAATTGCAGAATATAGAAAAGATCTTATAGCATTGAAAAAAAGAAAAACAATAGCTACATATAACAGGGTCGCAAAAGAGTTAACGTTCCATACGAGTCCCAATCCTTCTATAAAAAAACTTTTTCAGGTATTTAAAGCATTATCTCTACCTTAATTAGGTCAATTTGGATCTTAAAGGCAGTCTGTTTCATTGCATTTTAGCCTTGAATATCCTATAATTATA
>JACOXW010000027.1:0-7967 GCA_016182205.1 Candidatus Levyibacteriota bacterium | reverse complement strand
TCCGGCATTTTGGCTGATTACCGGTGATGTCGGTACAGGAAAAACCACTGTCGCCTTTGAACTGGCCAAACGGCTTGGTACCGATCGAAAACTCATTGCCGGCGAGGTACTACGAACCGCAGAAGATAAGCTATTGGATTATGTCCCTCGCGGTATTGCGGTCGATCGGATAATCGACGGGGTCCAGGCAACTGCTATCGAGTCTTTTGCTTCCGCCGCACATCCGTTGGTTGCAGATGGAAGATGTTCCGCTGTCATTCTGGCAGACCTTAGGAAAAAGAAAGAGACCGATTTTGAAGAAAAACCCATATCATCTTACGACAATGAAACACCCATTCCCTATACCAACGGCCTGTGTATTGTACTAACTGCCAGAGAAGATGTGCAAAAAGAGCGCTTAGTCTACCGCGAACAGAAAAGACACCCGGAAAAAACACCCGAAGAGATTTGGAAAGCCTCAAGAAGAAGAAGCGAGCGGGATAATAAAAGATTTCAACAGTTGCATAAAACGCTTCTTAAAAACGGTAAGGTACCGTATGATCCGGAGCTGACAGACCATAAAGGACGCCCATTATTCCAAATACTAGTTGACACCTCAGATAAAACTCCTGGTCAAGTTGTTGATGAGATCATAAGTCAAGCACGTAATCTCGGGTATATTGTGCTGGAAAGAAAATCAAAAAATAAACAAAAACTTCCCAAAAAAGGACAGGTCTTCCCAATCCACGCAGAACAGTATTCCTTGTAATATTCTTTACAGTTTTTTTTGATTTTTTCATATCTTTATCCTATAATAAGAAAGTATGCATGAAATACCACTGCACCTAAAACCTGAAGATCGTGTTGAAGATCTTAATACTCCTGAAGTCCAACCCCGATACAATTTAAAAAAAAGTATCGTAATCTCAGGACATCCGGGCACAGGAAAAACACGAATTATTAATGAATTAGGAACATATTACGGTCTCCAACCGGCGAAAATCATTAAAGTAGGAGATTTGCTGCGACAAAAAGCAAAAGAAGAAACCGGAAAACACGTTACCGGATTTTATGAAAGAGGGATTGGAGCCGATGCGGTTTTGGATACATTGCAGATGGATCTGTTTGAGAGTTTTGAACCGGGTAATATTTATATACTAGAATCAAAGTTAGGTGGCAGGCACGTTGCTAAACTTCGGGAAAGATGGGGAAAAGATGGCATTGCTCCAGCCGATATAGTAACATTTCTTCTCTTTGCTGATCCCGATATCAGAGAACCACGCGTATATAAACGCGATAGGAAAAAAAAGCCAGACCTTACCGCAGAAGAATCCAGAAGAGAAACTCAGGAACGGGAAATGAAAGATAGAGAACAATGGACGAAATTGTATCATGAGTTGGAAAATATTGACCCTCTTAGTCCGGAAGCCGGAGATCTATATGACCACTGTATAAATACATCGGATCTTTCTGTAGAAGAAGTAAAACGGCTTATGCATTTACTGCTTTTATCTGACGGAGCCGTAGAAAGAGTGAAGCCGATTCGAAAAATCCCAGATCAAGCACAAGTTTTTCCTACAGCTTCCTAAGCTCTTCCTTTTCCGTTAATACCAAACACTGTTGATCTACCTTCTGCTGCAAGTTCACTATCTATCATTCCCTTTTCAAATACAGTACATTCGTTTCCACAAACTGGCACTGTGTCCAAGTATCCCATGACATCAAAATCCAGTGTCCCCTGGGATAACTCACTACATTCTTTACCATTTTCTCCTGTTCTTGCTTCACACTTTGCACCGGAAGCAACCATAGCAAATGCTATCTTTCCCGCAACACCCTGGCCGAAATTTTCTCTCATTTCCCGCAATTCTTCTGGTGTCCTATATTGAAGAGCCTGTCGGAAAAGACTTTTTCCGCTGGTTCCACGTTCAAAAAGCCCCCTTGCTTCTCTAAGTTGCCCAAACGATACTTTTTGCTCAACTGCCATAGTACGGATGGTATTATAAGCCTTTGTAGCAAGCTTAATCAAGAAAAATACAGTTGAAGCTCTTCTTCAGAAGGAGCGTAGACGATATGTTCTGACACAAATGCAGGAACAGAAAAAAACTGTTCACCCATCTGCTCGACACTACGAACAATATATACTCCTTTTCTCTGCGTGGGTGTGTACCAAAATGTTTCCTTTCCATGACTGACAACTTTCCACCGTGAATCTGTCATATCTGAGAGTAATTGTTTATCACATCCGAGCTTGGTGAGAAATTTCTCGCGATTCGTTGGCATCTCAGTCTCTTTGGCATCCGCATCTTTTGTCTTTTCCTTAATAAATGTGTTCATATACTCTTCTGCTGGTGTGCCCTCAGGTTTATAGACAGTGTCTGATACACCGTAACTGAGGACATGATCAATTTTCCCTAAACGACTATATCTTTCAAGTTCGTTTTCCCACCGGCCGATAGCTGTACCTCTTTTAGTAATGTTATAAATCAACTCTGAGTCTTGGGCTCGCACATACACAGGTTCCTCTGTCTGCTTTTCTGCCAATATATATACACCCTTACCATGTGATGTATAGGTTATCTGCAATCCATTCTCATGCAACATCTTAACGAGTCTTGTCCCTTGATGGGTATTTTCATCAGTCAGGTCATCAGGTACAACAAAAAGCAACTTTCCTCCTTTCGGCAGTAAACGCGCGTAGATGGGAATAATTGCTTCACCTCGGCCTCCCGCTTGCCAATCAGGATCCGGCGTTTTATCATATCCAATAGCGCCACAGATATCGACGATAAAATGGTATGGTGGTTTAAGTTCCCCATTATAGAACGCATCCTGCACACTGTCGATTATAATCTTATCCGTCTTTGCCTCACGTAATGCCGGCTCATTCCTTCGTGCCAGAGTTACTGCCGTTGTTTTAAGGGGAATATCAAATGCCTCCGATAGCTGCTTCATATCACCAAGATCTGCACCTTCACCACTTCCTCCACTAAGTATATTAAGAGCAGGTGCATCTGAAAACTGTTTGCGAAGTGCATGTAAAGTTTCGACAAAAGAAAACAAACCTCCTTCTTTTGCGATATCCGCCTCAATAAAATGAATGTCTCTTACCTCACTCCATCCAGCGTCTTTTTCTGATTCTGTAGAAGCTAGATCAAGATGTGGACCTATACGAGGACGGTCTAAAACTTTTGTCGCTGATTCTGCCATACCTATTTATCAAGAGTCAAAAATGTATATCTATAATTATCGTCTTTACTCTCTTTTTTTTCAACTTCTTTCGTAAAGGCTGTATAATTAGGGAAAAATGTATCAGCATTATAATCCCCTTTTACAATTGTCAGATACAAACGGTTTACTAGCTCAGTGTCCAGCGCTTCCTTAAAAATTTGTCCGCCACCAAAAATAAAAATTTCCTCATTTCCGGGACTTTGTTTTGCCTTTTCAATCCCTTCATTAAGTGAATGAGCAGTAATTATACCCTCTTTTTGGTAACTTGGGTCTCGAGTAATAACAATATTCGTTCTGTTAGGAAGTGGCCTACCTATAGACTCAAATGTTTTTCTTCCCATTACAAGTGGATGATTACTCGTAAGCGCCTTCATTCGCTTAAAATCCTCAGGAATCCTGAACAGAAGATCGTTCCCTTTACCGATACCCCTTCTATTGTCCATTGCGCATATTATGCTAATCATATATTTTTCTCCTGCGGAGCAGGATCACGCTCCGCGTGATTATTCCCCGCTTATCATCCATCGCTACTATTATCGGAATTCTCTGTTTACTCATTTTTCACCTTTTACCTTTTCTTTATTATAACCAATTTAATTACCCCTTTCCTTCTTTGTATTCATGTATCGATACGTGAATACAAAGTCACTGAAACCATCCTTTTACGAATTTTGATCCTCCTCGCGTTCTTTTTGAATTTCTATATGCTTTTTGTTCCTTTCGTACCGTATCTTTCGTTCGTTCAATAGCAAGGAATAAACCTCCATAACCTTCTTCAAGCTTCTCTTTGATTCTTATGACTGTGCTTGTACTTGTTTTTGATTTCTCAGCAACAGTTCGTATATCATGTCCTTCCATAAGCAAATTTGCAACGTGCCATCTTCTCTTTACCATTCGAAGTTCTGTTTTGGTCAAAATATCTTTGATAAATAGTTTTACTTCGTCTATGTCCTTTAGGTTGTGCAATATTTCGTATAAGAAATAGATATCCTTATAATACGTTTTTTCTTTTATTTCTTCTCTCGGTTTTCCCATAGTACTCTTGTATTCATGTATCGATACGTGAATACAAAGCATAAAAATTTTCTCATATCATATGCTATTTGTAAAGGGAGGCGCCTAGGCGGCCATGCGGCCGGTTGCAGGATCGTAGAGTCCACCGGCGACGGTGAGTTCTGCTTTCATCATGGGATGCGGATCGTAGTCTTCAAGGATTACTTTATCTGGTGTAAAGTCTTCTAATCTTTTGACTGAGGGATCGATCGTGACTTTTGGAAAAGGCCGGGGCTTGCGAGCAAGTTGCTCTTTTACCTGCGGAATATGATTTTCATAAATATGCACATCACCAAAGGTATGGACAAATTCTCCGGGTTCAAGACCTAAGATTTGCGCTAAAACAATAGTGAGCAAACTATAACTTGCGATGTTAAATGGCACGCCCAAAAAGAGGTCTGCGCTGCGCTGATAAAGTTGCAAAGATAATTTACCATTGCGATTACTGATTTGGTACATATTGTGGCAAATAGGAAATCTGGAGGCATCTTTCAATGTCGCCATCGTATAGAGGTATTCTGGATTCCATGAAGTCACGATGAGATTTTTCGCGTCCGGATCGTCTTTCACTTCCTGCAAAACCCATTTGAGCTGATCGACAGTCCGACCCGAACGAGTAGGCCAATGTCGCCACATCTCGCCATAAATCCGCGGCAAATTCCCCCACTTTTTCGCAAATTTCCCGTCATCTTTAATTCGCTGCACAAACTCTTCCTTCGTCAATATTTGGGATTTGGCATTTGTTTTTTGGGATTTAAATTTACCGGCGTAAATTTTGTATGGATAGTCATCCCAAATATGCACATTGTTATCTACGAGATATTTGATATTTGTTTGTCCTGACATGAACCAATAGAGCTCATGAAGTACGCCTTTCCAATACACTTTTTTCGTCGTCAAAAGCGGAAACCCTTTTGATAAGTCATATCTGGTCTGACGACCGAATAAAGAAATCAAACCAATATCTGTCCCACGATCAACCTTTCTAATGCCTGTATCAAGCACCTCCTGCATAAGATCCAAATACTGATATTCCGGGTGTGTTCGTAATTTAGAGTTCATAATTGGTCACCTCGTTGGTCTATAAATCCTCCTACGTATGTTGCCGTATAAACCTCTTCATTTTTGTAATAAATCACTTCTTCTCCTTTGAATTTTTCTAGATTTCCTTGCCATTTATTTACATATCTGAAACCACCTCCTACAAGTGTTTTTGGTCCTCGCACAGGCAGCTCTTTTGGAGGATTTGCCAATGCTTTTCGTAATACTTGTATCAAACCGTCAGCTTTTCCGCTGTCTGCTCCATAATAAACCATAATCCACTCCGCTTTTTCTTTATAAAACACCACTTCTCGCCCGCCAAATGGCTCACCACCGAACCAGTTGTCATGGAATCTGAAATTACCACTTTCGTATTCGATGATATACGAATCATCCGGTCCTTTTTTGAAAGCAGATTCACCAAGAGCATAGCCTTTATTTGCTGCTTCGAGTAAAAATTTCCTGAGGTTTTCGATGTCCATAAAATGCAGCTTAACAGTAGCAAAAAATCCTCAAAAGAACAATAGTGGAATTTAGGAAAGTATACGAAATACTAGATACAAAATACGAGATACTATTATACTTGTTTCTCTTTTTTCCGGGCTGTCACTCTCCCGCCTTGCCATTGACCACGGTAAGCTGAACCGATACCTTTTATTTCATGAAAAAGCACGTGAACAAAGCGGGCTCCCATTTCAATTTCTACAGTAATTGGCCCTTCGTTTTTCAAACCAAATGTCAATTCTCCACTATACCCTGGCTGAATTGGTCCGGTTCTTATAAAAATACCAGATCGAAAAGTTGTAGTTCTTGGAATTATTACAGCGGACAAATCTATCGGCAAATTCACTTTCTCAATTGTTTTGACCAAAAAGAAATCTCCTGGTTTTATTTTTATACTCTGTCTTTTTTTGGGATTGTAAACTTTAACTGATTCTATATCAGGAGTTTTTCGATGCATTTCTCCCAAAAATGCACTGCCTGAAACTTTGAAAACTTCTCCCAGACGAAGATCGAATCCTGTACCCTCAGGATTTGTGAGTTCTCGCTCTGATAAACCCTCAACCAACTTTTGTTTTTTGACTAACTGCAATAATACTTTCGGCCCCAAAATCATACCGCACAATTAATTTTTTTATTCTGAATTTTGAATTCTAGATTCTAAATTCTTTATTATCTCTTCAGTTACCTTATCAACAGATTCTTCACCTCTTATCAAAGTGAATTCATCAGGAAACTTTTCAATCATCCACTTGTATCCCTTTTCAACATTTTCGAGTCTTTCTTTGGTTTCATAATATTCAGCTGACACTCTCATATCTTTTAGACGTTTTAACGAAGTCTGCGCAGATACATCTAAATAAAACGTCACGTCAGGAATTGTGATCTGGTGATACATAGACAAAACGCTCTGTGTCACAAGCAACGTATCACCAACTGAATAGTTATAGCCACCATTTGATCTGTCCATGATCCCATACGGAATTGCAGACCAAAAACAACGGTGAGAGAGAACGATCTGGCCTTTTTCAAGCGCCGGAAGAATTACTTCTTCCTGATGGGCGATTCTATCCGCCACGAATAAATACTGAAGCGATGCCTTCGGTAATGTCACACGCTTTTGTAAAAACTCATTAATCACGCAATATAAAGTCCCTCGGAAGAGTTCCGCTTAAAATCTACATCAAATGTAACCGTATCCTGCATAGTATTTTTCTTTTTTTAAGTTCTCCCAAAATCTTTTGTGTAATAACGTCTTCAGCCTGCGTCCCATCAAGAATGACAAATTGATTTGGAAATTGTTTTATCAACCAATGATACCCTTCTGCGATATTTTTCAACCTTTCTTTTTTCTCATATAATTCTTTCACCTTTTTCATTTTTGATAGTCTTTTCATCGCAATTTCAACAGGAATATCCAGAAAAAACGTGACGTCTGGTGCCACGAATTGATGATACATTGATAATAATCCTTGCGACATAAGAAGCGCTTTACTGGTATCATTTTTGTAATCGATTATCCCCTTATCATGCATACCGTAAGGAACTACAGACCAGAAACTCCTGTGAGATAATACTACTTTCCCTTTCTCAAGTGCCGGAAGTACTACTGTATTATGATTGATGGCTCTATCAGCCGAATAGAGATATTGGAGTGCCTCAGGCGGCATTTCTATTTTTGCCTGCAGCACTTCATGAATAAGTTTTCCTACCACAAAATCGCGTTTTGGCTCACTGGTTGTTATTACTTTTTTCCCTGCTTTTTCAAAAGATCTTTTCAATCGATCAAGCTGTGTGGATTTACCGCTGCCGTCAATACCCTCAAATGCGATATAAACACCGGTAAAGGGATTTCGTCTGAAATCGATGTCAAAAGATATGTGATATCTCATAAATTTCTAATGTCTAATGTCTAAATTCTAATCAAAGCCCAATGTCCAAATGGAACAATTAATTAGTAATTAGTAATTAGTCATTTGTTTATTTATCCTCACTTATCTTGCTCTCCTGCGGACCGGTCTGAATTTTGTACTTCGCGTTTTTCTTCTTGGTATAAGGAATTTCTACCTCACTTGAGAGCTGCTCAAATGTCATAGCGCAAATTCGCATTCCAGGAGTTAGCGCTACTGCCATCCGGCCCAAATTCCCAAGTTCCAACACTG
>JACOXW010000013.1 GCA_016182205.1 Candidatus Levyibacteriota bacterium | reverse complement strand
TGGATACTGCCGCTTATAATTATGGGAAAAAGTGTATCGGCCCAATTAGGATCAGAGTATGTTACAACCAATGCCGTACAATATTTGAGTTTTGCGACATTTGAACAGGGATTTTCACTCCTCCATCCATATTGGCCTGAGAATATTTTTGGTAAGGTAGGATTTATGAAACCAGAATTTCTGCTTCTTGCGGTTATAGCATACACGTCATTTATTTTCTCTCCATTTAAAAATAGCCATACAAGAAGGTATATTTTGTTTTTTGCGATACTCGGATTGATAGGATCATTTCTTGCGAAAGGCGCAAATGAACCTTTTGGTAATATCTACGTATGGCTTTTTCAGCATTTCCCCGGTTTTATGATGTTTCGTGATCCAACGAAATGGTACACTCTTATCGCAGTTTCGTACTCTGTTCTTATACCCTTTAGCATTAAATCAATTTTTGATTTGTTAAATAATCAACCCAAATCCACATTTTCTCGTGTAATTGCATTTAACATAAAATCAAAAGTACTCTCCTTAAATATTCAGAATATATTTCTTATCGGCGTGTTGTTGTATCTGCTTTTCTTAATAAAACCGGCCTTATTTGGAGAACTGAGAGGAACATTCATACCGCATACCATTCCAGACGAATATATAAAACTTGAAGGATTCCTTTCTTCACAGCCTCAGTTTTTTAGAACATTTTGGGTTCCAACGGTAGGACGATATGGGCTAAGGTCAGAACAATATCCCGCCGTATCAGCACAAGAGTATTTTCGGATTTATGATAAAGGTCAATTGCTGAAAAAATTGAAAGAGAACGGGATAGAGAAAAAACTGCAGGAATTATCTGTTAAGTATCTTATTGTTCCTTATGATAGTGAGGGAGAGATATTTCTAAATGACAGGAAATATGATAATCGCCAGTATGTAAAAACAATAAAAGAAATTGAGAAGATTTCATGGTTGAAACGAGTAGCCTCTTTCAGGCAAATCGGTGTATTTGAACTAAACGATGCAAAAACTCATTTCTTCAGTCCCCAAAATAGAGATCTGAGCTTCACTTATAGAAACCCGACAGAATACATCGTTTATGTCAAAAATGCAAAAAAGAACGATCTTATTGTTTTTTCGGAGAGCTTTGATAGTCATTGGGTGGCCAACATAGGGGGAAATTTGATACAATCAGACCCATACAATAAGCTTTTTAATAGTTTTCGACTTCCAAAAGACGGAAGCTATACATTTATGGTTTACTATGCGCCACAAAAATTTGTAAATATCGGTTTAGTGGTGAGTATTTTTACCATATTTTTGGTATCAGGCGGGCTATTTATATTAAAAAAACATGATTAGTTTAGTTATTCCAATATTCAACGAGGAAGAAAGTATAAAAGAATTCCATATGGAGTTAGTTGATGTTATGAAAACTCTAAACAAGAGTTATGATATTAACTATATTGACGACGGCTCAACTGACAGCTCATTATCTCTTCTTAAATCATTAGCGGAAAAAGACGAAAGTATCCGCATTTTCTCTTTCCGTAAAAATCAGGGAAAAGCTGAGGCATTAACCTACGGTTTCCACAACGTAAAGGGAGATGTAATTGTGACACTTGACGCAGATTTGCAGGATAGACCCCAAGAGATAAAAAAACTTCTTGAAAAGATGAGAGATTTTGGGGACTAGAGCTTCATGATTATAATTGCGGATTAAAAATGTATACAAAAGAAGCAGCACAATCACTATATCTGTATGGTGGTATGCATCGGTTTATCCCGGTTTTGGTCTACCAGCAAGGGTTTTCTGTAACTGAAGTTCCGGTTATGCATGAGTTGAGAAAATATGGAAAATCAAAATACGGTTTTTCAAAACTCTGGAAAGATTTTCCTGATGTATTTACAATGTTTTTCTTGACTAAATATAGTATGCGCCCCATGCATTTTTTCGGAACTGTAGGATTAGGACTATCTTTAACAGGAATAATTATTCTTATTTATTTGAGTTATTTACATTTTATAGGAGAGGCAATTGGAAGACGGCCATTATTATTTTTGGGAATGCTTTTAGTTTTAAGTGGTTTTCAAGTTTTTTTTACCGGGTTTATTGCAGACCTAATACTAAATGTTGCACATAAAAAGGAACAGAATTTATCGTTGAAATACACAACAGACACAAAGTGAAAATACAGGATATTATATTTTTTCTGATTTTAGCGGTTTTGATTTGGAAAAGAAGCCCCCTGCTTTTTGTAGTTTTAGGAATATTATTCATCCTTCTTTCAATTCCTCTTTTTAATTTCTGGGTTTTTTTTACCGCACAGCGTTTTGTGCTGTATGGTGCAGCTTTGTTTTTGTGCGCTGTTGTTATATTGTTATACCGTGGAAACAAAAAGATATAAAGATATGGACAAGTCCAAAAGAATCAGAAAAAAAGAGTTTCTAGCACCTTGATATATTTTCATATACAATTAAGTTATGAAGATTGGAGTTGATATTAGTCAGACCGCTTACAAGAATACTGGTGTTTCCCAATATCTAACCAACCTGGTTGATAGATTAACTGCAATTGATATTGCAAATGAATACATATTTTTTTTCTCATCGCTGCGTCAGAACCCGGACTCATCGCTGGTAGAGCGTGTTAGGAATGACAAACGGATTTCACTTAGAAGATTCTTTATTCCTCAGTCGTTGCTTGCCTTCTTATGGAACACACTGCATATTGCACCTCTTGAATGGTTTGTAGGTGATGTTGATATATTTATAACTTCAGATTGGACAGAGCCGCCGGCAAAGAAAGCAAAAAAAGTGACAATTTTATATGATCTTATTGTGTATAAATTCCCACAAGAAACAGACGGGAAAATAGTCTCGGTGCAGAAAAGAAAACTTGCCTGGGTAAAAAAAGAATCGGAAAAGATTTTATGTATTTCCGAAGCTACGAAAAAAGACGCGCAAGAAATATTGGGAATAGAACCGGAAAGGCTGGTAGTAACATATCCAGGTATATGATTATAGGTATCGACGGGAACGAAGCAAATATCGAAAAAAAAGTAGGCATTAGTGAATACTGCTTCGAACTGCTTCAGCAGCTCTCGAATTTCCAATTTCAAATATCCGATGTCCAATTTAGGATATACTTGAAGGATGAACCGAGAAAAGATATGCCTAAGCAACGGCAAGGGTGGGAATATAGGATAGTTCACCCCAAGAAACTTTGGACACAGTTTGGATTACCTCTGGATTTGTATTTCCATAAACCGCGTCCCGATGTATTTTTCTCTCCCACCCATTATGCACCGAGGTTTTCTCCCATTCCAACAGTTGTTTCTATTATGGATGTATCATATGAATTTTTTCCAGACCTTTTTCGAAAATCCGATCTCTATAAGCTAAAACGTTGGACTGAGTATTCTGTAAAAAACGCAACAAAAGTGCTTACCATCAGTCAGGCAAGTAAAAATGATATAATGCAAGTATATAATGTCCCAGAAGAAAAGGTGGTTGTAACGTACCTGGGGCTTAAAAAACCTTTCGCCATAACCAAGATTTTTTCTTCCATGAAAGAACTACAAGAAAAATTCGGTATTCCTTCTTCTTATATCCTCTTTGTAGGTACTCTCCAGCCTCGAAAAAATATTGAACGCCTTATTCAGGCGTTTCAAAAAATTGCCATTAGAAAGGAAGATACGGATTTAGTAATTGTTGGGAAACCAGGGTGGCTTTACGAAGATATTATAAATGCGCCTAAAAAGTACGGTATTGAAAAACGTGTGCATTTTCTTTCTTTTGTTGCAGAAGACGAATTGATAAGTCTTTACAAAAACGCAGCGTGTTTTGTATTGCCGAGTTTATATGAAGGTTTTGGGCTCCCGGTACTTGAAGCAATGTCATATGATTGTCCTGTTATTACAAGCAATATCTCAAGTCTACCTGAGGCAGGGGGAGACGCGGCTCTATATATAGATCCAGAAAATATCGATGAGTTGGCTAAAAACATGGAAGATGTTTTATCAGACAAGAAATTGAGAGCTGGAATGATAGAAAAAGGGAGAAAGCAGGTACAGAAGTTTTCTTGGGAGAAAACCGCACGAGAGACGCTGAAGGTTTTAGAGGAGGTGGCAAAAAATAAAAGATAAAACGGGTAAAGAATTATCCGGTGTTGAAGTGGCCCAAAAAGTTGAAAAAAGAGCGGGAAGCATAATTCTGGAATTGGTTGTTTATATCCTACATCTGGTTGGACAGATTCCTTCACATCATATTAGACGATTTTTTTACAGAGGGGCAGGAATGAAAATTGGTAAGGGGTCTGCTGTTCATATGGGAGCAAAATTTTTTGAACCATTCAGAATAAGGATCGGAGATGATTCTATCATCGGTGAAGGAGCATTTTTAGACGGACGCGCAAATCTTTTTATCGGAAACCATGTTGATATTGCATCCGAGGTGATGATTTATAACTCTGAGCACAATGTACACGCAGAACATTTTGCTTCAGAGGAAGGAATAATCACTGCCTCCGTAACCATAGGAGACTATGTCTTTATAGGTCCAAGAGCTATAATTCTTCCAGGAGTAAGTATCGGTAAAGGTGCTGTTATCGGGGCAGGAGCCGTCGTTACGAAAGATGTAGGTGCGTATGAAATAGTCGGGGGTGTCCCCGCAAGACCGATAGGGGAAAGAAAACAAAAAGACCTCCATTATATACTGGGCCGCGCACGCTGGTTTCGATAACTGATTATGACCGCAAGGCTATCTATTATTATTCTTTCTTACAACACTGCGGAATTGGTTATACAATGCCTTAGTTCTCTTTCCGCGCTTTTTAAAGAGCAATTAGCAACAGGAGAATTTGAGATTATTGTTGTTGATAACAATTCTTTGGATAATACTGTAGAAAAACTGAAACAGAAAAAATTTCCATTTAAAACATTTACTGTTATTGTAAACAAAGAAAATTTAGGTTTTGCAAAAGGCAATAATAAGGGTGTTAAGAAAGCGCAGGCGCCCTATATTCTATTTCTTAACTCAGATACAAAAATGCTCACGGACGGTCTAGAAGCAGCTTTGGATTTTTTGAAAAAAGAAAAGACTGTTGCGGTAGTTCTGGGGAAACTTGTAGACGTACAGGGAAATGTGAGCGAGGGTTCGGTAGGGAGATTCTATTCTCCGATCTCTGTTTTTTTCTCGCTTTTTTTGGGCGTTTTGGATACTCACTATACGCCGTCAACTGCACGACTTGTGGATTGGGGACCTGGCGCTGCGATGCTTGTCAAAAAAGACATATTTGAAAATACTGGTGGATTTGATGAGCATTTCTTTATGTATATAGAAGATATGGATCTTTGTCTGCGAATGAAAAAAAATGGTTACAGTGCTTACTTTTTCCCAGATTTACTTGTACAGCATCAAAAGCAAGGCAGTTCAAACAGATCATATGCGATTATGATGATATTTAAAAATCTGCTATATTATTTTAGGAAGCATTATATCTATCCCGTATACCTCATGGTAAAATCAATATTAGTATTTAGATGTGTGGCAGCCATCTTTACGGGCTTTCTTTTACATAATGAATACCTTAGGAAAACATATACAAAGACTTTAAAAGTAATTATATGAAGATTATTCGGTGGGTCCAAGACAACATCCTGTTTCTTATAACGCTTTTTTTGCTCGCGTTTATACCACTCTATCCCAAACTTCCACTTGTTGATATAAGAAATACGTGGGTATATATAAGAGCCGAAGATTTTATTGTGGTTTTTGTTCTTTCAATATGGATGATTCTTCTGGTTCGTAAAAAAATTTCCTTAAAAACTCCGCTTACACTGCCAATACTTATTTTCTGGATAATCGGGGCACTTGCGACAATTCATGGAGTACTTATTATTTTTCCAATGCTGGCAAATGTTTTTCCGAATGTATCACTTTTGAGTTTCCTGCGAAGGATAGAGTATCTTAGTGTATTTTTTATCGCGTTTTCGGGCATGAGAGATAAACGCTTTCTGAGCTACGTTATAGCAACACTTGCCATAACGCTTCTTTTGGTTGTCGGATACGGGGTCGGGCAGCGGTATTTGGGTTTTCCCGCGTATCTTACTATGAACGAAGAGTTTGCAAAAGGTCAGCCTATACATCTGTCGCAGTTATCCCGTCTTCCGTCTACCTTTGCAGGGCATTATGATTTAGCCGCATATCTGGTTCTTATCATTCCGATCATGGTCAGTGTGGCATTGGGAATAAAAAATCTGTTTGTAAGATTATTTTTAGCCTTCTGTGCCCTGGCAGGTTTTGCGCTTTTATTTATGACTGTATCTAGAAGTTCTTTTTTTGTTCTTTTTATTGCGTTGGGAGTAGTATTATTTTTTCAAAAAAAGAAATTGTTAGTTGTATCGCTTCCTGTTATAGCAATTGCAGCGTTTTTTATATTGAGTTTCACGCCGGCGTTAAAAGATCGATTCGGAAATACGGTTAAAGAAGTTGACGTACTGGTAAATGCAAAAACAGGAGAAACAATCGGACATGCAAAGACGGTAGAACCGGAATACTTCAAAGGAAAATTAATTGTTCATGACTACTATCTAAATTATAGAAATGCAGTTGCAAATGGTACTGCCCAAGAGTTGCCGCCACCTGCATATCCGGGAACTACAGCCACTGTTTCAGGAATAGTTGACTACTCTGTATTAAAGAGGAAGGTAACTCTGCTTGATGAAGTAAATGCTCCTACGGGGGAAAATCTTCCGCAAGGCACAGGTTATATAAATCTTTCTCTTTCTCCTGTTACACATAAGGTTGGGGAGTATTTTTTTGAAACTAAAGGGAAGTCAGAGGCTACAAAGTCAGCTGATGTTATTATCGTTCACGGGAGTTTTTTGATAAAAAGAGCTGCGGCATATGATCTTTCTTTTACCACAAGATTTCAGGGAGAGTGGCCACATGCGATAGAAGCCTTTATGAGAAATGTTTTTTTAGGAAGTGGTTACGGCTCGATAAGTCTGGCCATCGATAACAATTATTTTCGCATGTTAGGAGAGGTTGGGATACTAGGAGCAATTGCATTTTTCTCGATATTTTTAATAACGGGCATATACATAAAAAAAGCATTGCCACAAGTTAATTCACCGTTGGTGAAGAGTTTTGTATTCGGCTACGTTGCAGGAGTTATCGGACTTTCTCTGAACGCTGTTTTGATAGATGTATTTGAAGCTTCAAAAGTAGCATTTGTTTTATGGCTTCTTACTGGCGTAACACTGGGTGTTCTTAAGTTCTATCAAGAAAAAAATATAGACATGAGAAAGGAGCTAAAAAAAGTTGTTACCTCGCCTTATGCTGTCGTTTTATACATCTGCGTCGCAGCAATTCTTGTATATTCGCCTATGATAAATAATTTTTTTGTCGGAGACGATTTCACATGGTTTAGGTGGATATCTGAATGTACCAGACTTGCTGACAACTCGATGCAATGTCCTTCACCTCTTTCACGAATTCTAGGATACTTTACGGATTCAAACGGATTTTTCTATAGACCCGGAACGAAGATATATTTTTTATCGATGTATTCTTTAATATGGCTAAACCAGGTAATATATCATGCAGTTTCTATTCTGCTCCATGCAATAGTTGCTTCACTGGTTTTTTTGCTTGCGAGAAAAATTCTTAAAGATTTTGTCTTTGCCATCTTGGCAAGCTTTTTATTTTTGGTATTAAGCGGTTATTCAGAGGCTATCTTTTGGATTTCTTCAACAGGATATCTCTTTACGGCGCTTTTTAGTCTTTTAAGCTTACTATCCTTTATACAATGGGAGGAAAAAAGACAAAACATTTTCCTGATCGTTTCTATCTCTTCCCTTGCTCTTGGCTTACTGTTCCATGAACTTGGAATCGTTACTCCGGCATTAATTATCGCGTACATGTGGATTAAGAAAGAGTACATAAGTTTTAGTGTTTTGCAAAAAAAATACTACACACTGCTTTTTACACCAATTGCTATATACTTACTTCTGAGATTTACTTCAGGAAGTCATTGGTTAAGCGGCGATTATAGCTATAATCTGCTAAAACTACCATTTAATGTCGTAGGGAATGCAATCGGATATTTCTTCTTAGCACTTTTCGGACCGCTTTCTATGCCTTTCTACCAAACTACAAGGAATTTTTCAAGGAGTCACGCAGAATTTGTATTTGTCGCAGTTGTTCTTCTTATAAGTATTTTATCATTGATTTATGGATTCAGAAAAAGAATATATGCACGTCTTTTGGAAGTGGATGAGAATGAGCGGAAAATAGTACTTTTTGGTTTTGCATTTTTCATCATCGGATTACTTCCGTTTCTTGGATTAGGAAATATTTCGTCTCGATACGGTTACCTCTCTTCAATTGGCGTTGTTTTCCTTTTTATATTTTTCATAAGAGTTTTATATCGTTACTTATTAACACAAGGGAGAGAAATAGCTTTATTGGTAGTAGTATTGTTATTATCATCCTTTTTCTTACTGCATCTTATCCAGATAGAACAAGCTCATGGAGACTGGAAGGCGGCAGGAGAAAAATCCGAGCAATTCCTTGCCGGAATTGACGAAGCGTACGAAGATTATTGGGCAACAGAGCCGATGAAATATTATTTCGTGAACACACCGCTTCGTGTAGGAGATGCTTGGGTATTCCCTGTTGGCTTATCTGATGCGCTTTGGTTTAGCTCCCGTAATCCCAACATTTCTGTTTATAAAGCAAGTTCGGTTAAGGAGGCATTGGATCAAATAGCAGGATATAAGAACGAGAGGGTATTTGAGTTCATGGATAATGGACGGGTTATTGAACATAGAAAAAAAATAGAAATTCCATGAAAAGAATAGAATGGTTTTTATTAGCAGTTATTCTTTTTAGTGCTCTTTTTACTCGTTTGTATAGATTTGATAATCCTCTTGGTGATTGGCATTCGTGGCGGCAGGGGGATACTTCAGCCGTATCGAGAAACTTTGTACAAAAAGGGTATGATGTTTTTCATCCTAGGTTTGATGACCTTTCAAATGTTCCCTCAGGAAAGGATAATCCCCATGGCTACCGGTTTGTAGAATTTCCGGTTTATAACTTACTTCAAGCAGGATTTTTTCAGCTAGTCGGTGTCTTTACACTTGAGCAGTGGGGAAGACTGGTAAGTATTTTCTCATCACTAGTTGGGACTTTGTTTCTTTTTCTTCTGGTTAAAAAACACAGCAACACTAAACTTGGTTTACTGTCGGCATTTTTTTACGCACTCCTTCCGTATGATATCTATTATGGAAGAACAGTTCTCCCGGACACCACCATGGTTGCAGCAAGTTTGGGAGGTATTTACTTTTTTGATAAAGCGTTGCAACTTGAGCGCAGCGATAATTTCTTTTCTTATCCGTATTTTTTTCTCTCTATTTTTTTTACCGCTTGCGCGCTTCTTTTGAAACCGTATGCTGTGTTTTTTACCATGCCGCAATTTTACATTGCGTATAAGTCATTTGGTTTTAAAGCATTGAAAAAATGGCAGTTATGGCTATTTGCAGCATGTGTTCTTATGCCTCTTTTATTATGGCGATGGTGGATGACTTATTTTCCCGAAGGAATTCCGGCAAACGATTGGTTGATGAACGGAAATGGCATACGGTTTCGTCCGGCATTTTTTCGCTGGATTTTATATGAACGGGTTACAAAACTGATTGCGGGTTATACAGGGGTATTATTTTTGCTGCTTGGATTACTGAAGGTAAAAAAATTAAAGGACCCGTTATTTTTTCTTTCATTCCCTCTGGCTTCTTTGCTCTACGTTACTGTTTTTGCAACTGGCAACGTTCAACATGACTATTATCAAATTTTGATAATGCCGTCTATTAGCATTTTCATGGGTATCGGTGCATATTTTTTGTGGGAGGAGAGAAAAAAGTTTTTAGGAGTAACGGTTGGAAAAATATTTTTTGTTCTTATTACGGCCAGTATGTTCTATCTAAGCTGGCAGCAAGTAAAAGACTACTTTAATATAAATGACAGGGTGATAATAAAGGCAGGAAAGGCTGTGGATATGCTCACGCCAAAAAATGCGAAAGTAATGGCGCTTTATGATGGAAATACAGCATTTCTCTACCAGACCAAAAGACAAGGATGGGCTTCGTTTGAAAAAGACCTTCCCGACATGATAAAACTGGGGGCTGAATACTTGATTATTGTACATCCCAAACCTCAAGATTATGACTTAGAGAAAAAATACAAACTGGTTTCAAAAACAGATGAATATATACTGGTTGATTTAAAAGGCCAACCATGAATATACTGATTGTTTCATCCTATCTTCCTTTCCCTTTGTTTTCAGGTGGCAATATCCGCTTATATAACATCATAAAGCGGTTGTCAAAACATCACCAGGTAACACTTGTGGCAGAAATGCGAAAGCATCAGACAGAAGATGACATAAACGAAGTAAAAAAGATTTGTAAGTCTGTATATACTGTAACACGGAGTTCACAATGGTCGCTGGAAAATATTGCCAAAACAGGTATTTCCAGTAAGCCGTTTTTGGTGGTTGGGCATAAAAGCAGGGAAATGCAAGAAATTATTAGTGGATTGTTAGAAAAAGAAAAATTTGATCTGATTCATGTCGAGACATTTTATGTAGCACAAAATATTCCACAAACTTCCGTACCGATTGTTCTTGTGGAACATAATATCGAGTATCTTGTATACAAACGTTTTGCCGATGGTGCTTCGCCAGTTTTACGACCGTTTCTATACGCTGATGTTATGAAAATGAAGCGGTATGAGAGTATGCTTTGGAAAACAGTAGATCGACTTGTAGCTGTCTCAGAAGTTGAAAAAACTGCCATGAAACGTGCTGATGCGGTGGTTGTTCCAAACGGGGTAGATACAGAAAAGTATAAAATGAATGACTTGAAATCAAAAACGCTTGAGAAAGAAAAAAAGATTTTATTTATAGGTGACTTCAAATGGATCCAAAACAGAAATGCAGCCGCATGGATTATTACCGAAATATGGCCGTTGATAAATTCAAAATTTACAAACCAACTAACGGATCAAGATTCAAAATTAGCTTTGAAATTATGGATTGTAGGTAAACATATTCCTGACTCAATCAAGTTCTTATCAAATGATCCTTCAATTATTCTTGATGAGAATGCACCTAAGGAAACTGAAAAAATTTATAGTAATGCATATATGCTGCTGGCTCCTATTCGAGTAGGCGGAGGTACAAGTTATAAAATTCTTGAAGCAATGGCGTGCGGTTTGCCTGTTGTGACAACAGTTCTTGGAGTAGAAGGACTAGGCGCAAAAGACGGAAAAGAAGTTCTAATCGGTGATGATACAAATATACTTTCTCAAAATGTTATCCGTCTTTTAAAAGACCCAAAAATATACCGGACAATAGGGGAAAATGCCAGGAAATTAATTGAAAAAAATTTTGAATGGGGCAAAATTGTTGAGAGGCTCGAAAATGTCTATAAGTCTTTAAAATAAATGACTGATTTATCAATTATCATCGTCTCATACAACACGAGAGAATTTCTAAAAAAGTGTTTGGACGCAATCTATGCCAGCGATATGCAAACCTTCTTATATGAGGTAATTGTAGTAGATAATGCGTCTTCTGATAATTCGTTAGGTATGGTACGCGAGCACTTCAAGGATGTTATTGTAATTGAGAATAAAGAAAATGTAGGTTTTTCAACTGCTAATAATAAAGGAATACAAAAGTCTAGAGGAAGATATATTCTTTTTTTGAATTCCGACGCAATAGTTGAAAAAAATACTCTTTCCGCAATGGTCAAATTTATGGAGGAAATAAAAGACGCGGGTGCAGCCACCTGTAAAGTTGAGCTGGTTTCCGGGGGACTGGATGATGCGGCCCACAGAGGATTTCCAACTCCTTGGAATGCATTCGCACACTTTACCGGCTTATCAAAAATTTTTACCAAAACAAAACTTTTCTCAGGATATAATCTTACGTGGATGGATTTGGATAAAACCCATCAGATAGACGCACTGGCCGGAGCCTTCATGATGGTACGCAGGGAGGCAGGAGAACAGGTGGGATGGTGGGATGAGGATTATTTTTTCTACGGGGAGGATATAGATTTTTGTTACCGTCTAAAAGCTGAGAACTGGAAAATATATTATGTTCCCGGTGTGCGAGTATTTCATTATAAAGGAGTATCCGGGGGAATAAAAAAACACTCACAACACATTTCTACTGCTGATAAAGACACAAAACGAAGAGTAACAATCGCACGTTTTGACGCGATGAGAATTTTTTACAGGAAGCACTACGAGAATAAGTATCCACGTGTGATTACTTGGTTAGTTTTGAGAGCAATTGATTTGAGGAGATGGTTAACACTTAAAAGTTTGTAATAAAACTAAACGGAAGATAGTGTAATATGCTTTAAACTATCTTCAGCCTTTTCATAAACAAACAATTATCTTCATGCTATACTACACCTATGCGAATTGGAATTGACGGCAGGCTGTGGAATGAGACCGGTGTTGGTCGCTACATTCGAAGTTTGTATCATTATTTGCCAGAGTTAGATAAAGAAAATGAATATATATGGTTTCTTTCAAAAAAAGAGTTCGAAACTTTGGAAATGCCTTCTCCTAAATGGAAGAAGATTGAGACAAATGTCAGATGGCATACAATTGCGGAACAGATACAGCTACCGTTTATTTTTTCAAAAGAAAAACTTGATTTATTGCATTTCCCCTATTTCAGTTTCCCCATTTTTTATCCGGGAAAATTTGTGGTAACCATTCATGATTTAATCTTTGACCATTATAAAACAGGAAAAGCATCAACACTCTCGCCGTGGTTTTACATTCTTAAAAAAATCGGATACCATGTGGTGCTTTGGACCGCAGCAAAAAGGGCAAAAACGATTCTGACGCTTTCAAAAGACGCCAAGCGCGAGATTGTGCATCATTATCACATAAATCCTTCAAAAATTACTGTCACGTATGAATCGGGAAAGTTGGAAGATCAAAGAAAAGATTTCTCTGGAAAAGAATTTGAAAAGATGAGATATTTACAGCCATATATTCTTTATGTAGGGAATGCTCATCCGCACAAAAATGTGGAAAATTTGATTTTGGCAATGCAGAAAATCAGGCAAAAACGTGCTTTAAAGCTTGTTTTAGTAGGGAGTGATGCATTTTTTTACCCACGACTTTTAGAATTTATAAAAAAGCATAAAGCAGGGGAATTCGTTGTGGTAATCGGTGAGGTACCAAATACTCATATCGCCGCATGGTATCACTTTGCCCAGGCTTTGGTGACCGCTTCAAAGATGGAAGGCTTTGGTATACCGCCACTTGAGGCAATGAGCGTTGGATGTCCTGTGATCGTTTCTGATATTCCTGTTTTTCATGAAGTTTACGAAGAAGCAGCAGTTTTCTTTAACCCGTATGACCCAGACAATATCGCGGAAGCAGTCACAAAAACACTTGATAATAAAGTAACGCTCAAATCACTTGTTGAAAAAGGATACGAACAAGCCGAAAAATACGATTGGAAAAAAACTGTTATGGAAACACTTGCTGTCTACAAAAAGAGCTTATGAAAGTAGCGCTGGTGTATGACAGAGTAAATAAATGGGGAGGAGCAGAACGAATACTTCTTACGCTCCATAAGTTGTTTCCTAAAGCGCCACTCTATACAGCAGTCTATAATCCAAAAACTGCGCCGTGGGCAAGCGTTTTTGATGTCAAAACATCTTTTTTACAAAATCTTCCATACGCTTCTTCAGCGCATGAATGGTATCCCCTTCTTATGCCTTTGGCCTTTGAAAGTTTCTCCTTTGACGAATACGACGTTGTTATCAGTGTTACGAGTGAAGCAGCAAAGGGGATTATTACAAGCCCTTTCACAAAACATATTTGCTATTGTCTTACTCCTACCCGCTACCTTTGGAGCGGGTATAATCAGTATTTTTCTAATCCTGTCTTTCGCTTCCTGTCTCATCCTGCCGTTTCCTACTTGAAAACATGGGATCATATAGCAGCACAAAGACCTGATGCCTATATCGCTATTTCACAGGAAGTACAAAAGCGAATTAAAAAGTATTACGAGCGTGATGCTATATGCGTCTATCCGGGTGTTACGCTTCCTTGGGAAGATAAAAGTACTGAGCATAGGTCAAACGACTATTTTCTGGTAGTATCACGCCTGGTTGCCTATAAAAGAATCGATTTGGCAATAAAAGCTTGTAATATGCTTTCTTTGCCATTGAAGATTATCGGTATAGGGTCTGAGGAGAAGAAATTAAGAAATATGGCTTCAAAGACAGTAGAATTCCTTGGGAACTTGACTGAAAAGGAGGTGCTACGCTATTATAGGAGCTGTACTGCGCTTATTTTCCCAGGATATGAAGATTTAGGCCTGAGTGTAATTGAAGCACAGGCGAGCGGAAAACCTGTCATTGCTTTTGAAGGCGGTGGAGCGCTTGAAACAATAGTACGGGGGAAAACAGGTGTTTTTTTTACGCAGCAGACTGTTAATTCACTGGCAGAGGCACTGAAGAGTTTTCAAAAAATGCAGTTTTCAAAAAATGCATGCTTGGAACAAGCAAAAAAATTTTCTGAAGAAAAGTTTAAGAGCAATTTTTTTAAAGTTTTGACGGAGTTAACAAAAGAAAGTAATTACGAAATATGAAAATAGTAATATTTGCAGGTGGAGTTGGAACAAGACTATGGCCTCTTTCTCGGAAAAATACACCAAAGCAATTTGAAAAAATCTTTGGTGATAAATCAACGCTCCAGGAAACAGTTGATAGACTTATGCCTGCTTTTTCGCCTTCTGATATTTATGTAGCCACAGGAAAACGGTATGAAAATATCGTACGTAAACAACTTGATATGCTTCCTTCAGAAAATCTCATTTTTGAGCCGGAAATGCGGGATGTAGGTCCCGCGATTGGTCTTGTTGCCTCAATACTTGAAAAACAATTTCCCAAAGAACCTGTAGCTATTTTATGGAGCGACCATTTGGTAAAACACGTCGATACATTCAAATCCGTACTGAAGGAGGCTGAAAAAATGGTATTAGAAAAAGGAGCATCGTTTGTTTTTATTGCCCAAAAACCCAGGTTTGCAAACCAGAATATGGGATGGATCGAAGTGGGAGACTTGGTTGATAAAGGAGTAGCTTCCGGGTTGGAAATGCAAACGTACAGGTTTCATAAACTCAGATATCGCCCGACACTTGAAGAAGCAAAACAGTTTTACCAAAACAGCAACTTTGTCTGGAATCTTGGTTATTTCGTTACTACTCCACAGAAGCTTACTTCTTTGTACAGGTCGTTTGTGCCGGTGATGTATGAGACGCTCATGAGAATAAGAGATGCTTGGAATACTCCTGAGTACGAAACTATTCTTTCAGAAAATTACCCTAAGCTTGAAAAAATAAGTTTTGATGATGCAATTTTGGTGAAATTGAATCCTGATAATATGTATGTTATCTCGTGTGATTTAGGATGGAGTGACGTAGGTGCATGGGAAGCACTGAAAGAGGCATTGGCCGCTTCAGTAGATGAGAATGTAACAAAAGGTACGGTAACGCTTGAGGACAGTCGCGATACGTTAGCGTTTAATTATGTTGACCAACTGGTTGTCGGAATCGACCTTGATGAAATGCTGGTTGTAAACACAGAGGATGTTTTATTGGTTTGCCCAAAAACTTCAGTCCCGAAAATTAAAAAACTAGTTGAGAGTTTGGCAGGAACTCCACACGAGCACCTTACATAAGCGTATGGAGTATACCGAAATCAAAAAAAGCACCGTATACGAAATAACCAAACGTATATTGGATATAGTTTCTTCTATAGTACTTCTTGTCATTTTTTTCCCTATAATTCTTTTGGTAGCAGTTCTTATCAAACTGGATTCCTCAGGTCCTATTCTTGCCGATACTCCTCAGCGTGTCGGGAAAAACGGCAAACTTTTTAAGATGTACAAATTCCGCTCAATGATTCAGGACGCGCATGAATTACTAAGGACTGATCCTGAATTTGTTAAATTATTTCAGGAATACAAAAACGGCAGTTATAAGTTGCGGAATGATCCGCGTATTACCAATGTAGGAAGATTTATACGCAAACATTCTCTTGATGAAGTGCCACAGTTTTTCAATGTCTTAAAGGGGGAAATGAGTTTGGTCGGGCCAAGAGCCTATTATCCGGATGAACTTCGGGAGCAGCAGAAAAAATATCCGTATACCCGTGATTCAGTAAAGGTTGTGCTTTCAGTAAAACCCGGTATTACCGGATACTGGCAGGTTTCCGGCAGGAGCGATATTAATTTTGACAAACGAATTCAAATGGACGCTGCGTATGTTCAGGACAGATCAATTTTGTATGATATTGGTATTATTTTGAAGAGTCCATGGGCGATGATAACCGGTAAAGGAGCTTTGTAGACGTAGCGGACTTGACAGGAAAGCATATTGCTTTATATCATTACAGAATGGAGGAATTTAAAAAGATCAACCTGTCCAGTTCCCCTTCTGCAAAGCCTGAGGAGACTGTAGATAAAAAAGAACAACAACCTATGATGGTAACACGCAGAATTGGCAGAAACATTCGACTTCCTAAACGGCAGGCATCTATACTTTTGGGTATTCTTTTTATACTTGGTATCTTTGTATTTTTTGGTATTGTTCTTCCTGCCCAAAGAGTATATCGTTCCGCAATGCTTACTAAAACACAAGCGCAAAAGGCGTATGAGGCCATGAAAAAGCAGAATGTCGAACTTGCAAGTTTGGAACTGGCAAAAACCAGAGAAAGCCTCACCACAACACAGAAAGATTTACAAGGAATTTCATATCTTCGGTTTATTCCGATTGCTTCAGGATATTATAACGATGCAGACCACCTTATGAAGGCGGGTTTTGAGGGATTAAACGCTTCTTTGGTGCTGGTAGATTCTTTGAAACCATACGCTGATGTATTGGGTCTTAAAGGTCAAGGAAGTTTCGTAATGGGATCTGCTGAGCAAAGAATTCAGACAGCCATTCTCACTATGGGAAAGATAACACCAAAAATAGATGAAATAGCAGGATCACTTGAAAAGGCACGGCAGGAAATAGACGAAGTAGACCCCAACCATTACCCACCGTTTTTTGGGGGAGAGAAAATTAGGAATCAACTTAAAACCATGCAAACAGTTGCTGACGAAGGAGTAGTTTTTGTAAATGAAGCAAGGCCGCTTATCAAAGTACTTCCTTCTTTGCTTGGAGAATCAAAAGAGAAGAAATACCTGGTTATCTTCCAAAACGATAAAGAGCTTCGTCCCACTGGCGGATTTATCACAGCGTATGCAATTTTTAGCGTGGATAAAGGTGTTATTCATGTTGACCGGTCAGACGATATCTATAATCTGGATAATCAGATTCCTCGTAAAGCAAAAGCGCCAGAACCGATTCTTAAATATTTACCCAAAGTAGCTCAATTTAATCTTCGTGACTCTAACTTGTCTCCTGACTTTGTGGACTCTATGCAGACATTTATGGAGATGTATAACAAGGCAGCAAATAAAGTACCGGTGGACGGCGTTATAGGGCTGGATACTCATGTTCTGGTATCCACTATTAAAATTCTTGATGATGAAATCCAGGCAGGCGGGCTTACTTTCACGACAAAGATAGATAAACGATGTGATTGTCCACAAGTTATTTATTCGTTGGAAGATAATATATCCCGGCCTGTCGGCTACATAAAAGAGAACAGAAAAGGGCTTTTAGGACAACTGCTGTATGCAATTATGCAAAAGGCATTAAAATCTTCACCAAAACTTTATTGGGGGCCGCTCTTTCAGGATTTCGTTTCTCAGACCAACCAGAAACATGTATTATTCTATCTTCTGAATAAAGATGCGCAAAATGGCGTAGAAGCGTTGAATGCGGCAGGAAGAATAAAGTCGTTTGACGGTGATTATTTACATATAAACCAGGCAAACTTTGCCGGTGGAAAGGCGAATCTGTTTGTATCGGAATCAGTGTCTCAAGCATTTGTAAAACAAGGAGACGGGAGTATAGAAAAGACAGTAACAATCAATTATAAAAATCCCTATCCGCCGTCAGATTGTAATTTGGAGCGTGGAGGACTCTGTCTTAATGCGCCGCTTCGGGACTGGGTAAGAATATATGTTCCGAAAGGAAGCAAACTTATTTCGAGCCAGGGCTCTGAAGTAAAAATGACAACATCGCAGGATCTAGGGAAAACAGTCTTTGAAGGATTTTTAACAGTACGTCCACAGGGAGCTGCAGTATTAACAATAAAATATACACTTCCATTTAAGCCTTCAAACAACACTTTGCCGTTTCTTATTCAGAAGCAGCCGGGGACGAATAATTTTCCCTACAGCATTACGGTAAATGGAAAAGAAGTGAATAAATTTGATCTTACCTCGGATAAAGAATTAAAGATAGCCTTACCGTAAAGAGAGTTTATAGAAATTACTTCAAGAGCATATGAGATACATAAAAGATGAGGGTATTGTTATCCGCAGGAGAAATATTGGTGAGGCAGATCGCATCTTAACAATATTTACCAAGTGGCACGGGAAAATATCTATAAAAGCAGCCGGGGTACGAAAGATAACCAGCAGACGTGCTTCATCAATTGAGCTGCTCAATCATATACATGCTTCTTTGTATAAAGGAAAAGGAATGCCTGTTTTAACAGAAGTAGTAACGGTAGATGATTACTCATCAATTAAAAACGATCTGAAGAAAGTTGGATTAGCTTACCATATATGTGAAATTGTAGATGGACTTTGTGCAGAAAACCAGGAACAAAGATTTATTTTCACTCAGCTACAAAGAATACTTTCTGTTTTAGCAGAAGGGAAAGTAAATATGGCACAAATTAGAGAATTTGAATTATCGATTTTAATACATTTAGGCTTTTACGCAAAATCAAAAGATACTTCAACTTTGAACACCAATAATTTTATTGAACATATCTTAGAGAGACGACTTAAAGCCCGGCAATTCCTCTCAAAGTTCGTCTCCTGACTGCATTTTTTCTGCTTTCTGTGTTATGATACTCTCGATGACTATTGAGCAAAAAGATTATGACTTTGCGGTTAAGTTGCTGAGAGACCTTGTGAAAGTAAATACCGTTAATCCTCCTGGAAACGAAATAGCGCTTGAACCAATTGTCAAAGAAGCCTACGAAAAGCTTGGTATGACAGTTGAAATTGTGGAGAAAGAAAAAGGACGGGCAAATTTCATCGGGAAAATTGGTAATGGAAAACCATCAATTGGATTTTTCCCTCATCTGGATACAGTTCCTGCAGGAGATGGATGGAAGACAAATCCATTTGAACCGACTGAGAAAGACGGAAAGTTGTACGCAAGAGGAGTGATTGACTGTAAAGGGAATTTTGTATCATCATGGCTTGCTATTAAGACTTTTTTGAGAACTCATAAAAAGCTTACCGGTGCTATTTACCTTTTGGGATGTGCGGATGAGGAGATGGGTTCTGAAAAAGGAGTTGAATACTTGCTGGCAAAAGGTTTTCGTGTAGATTACGCGATAGTTCCTGATGGCGGACACCTCAATAAGATTATTATTGGAGAGAAAGGAGTAGTACGTTATACGGTAAAAAGTTACGGTAAACAAGCTCATGGATCGCTTCCTGAGCATGGGATTAATGCCATCAGTTATTTGATTTCTTTTCTCAATGAGTTAGAATCGCTTTCCTTAAAGGATCTTTCCTATGATCCGTTGTTTTCAGGTGTAACTCGTAATATCGGTGTAATTAAAGGGGGACACGCTGTCAATATCGTGCCAGCATATGCTGAGGCAGAAGTAGATATAAGATTTCCGTATCCTTTAAAAAAAGAAGATATTACGGAAAGGGTTGAATCATTGTGTAAGGAATTTATCGCAAAGAATAAGAAAGCAAAAATAGAAATCGAAGACTCTTTATATATGCCTTCGCATCTTACCAGTAAAGACTCAGAGCTAGTTAAGGCATTTCTTGTTTCTGCAAAAGAGCTTGGGAGAAAAATCCACATTGGGACGATGGGAGGAATTACTGACGCAAAACACCTGGCCCTTTATGGTATACCTACTCTTGTACATTCGATGGATGAAGGCGAAGATACTGCTCATATGGCAAACGAATTCGTAAAACTGGAAAATATTAAAATTGCGTCAGCGCTTTATACCTATGATTACGGGCCAATGGGAGCTGAGCTTTTACGAAATATCCGAAATCTTTGGTGGGACTTCTTCGTGCATAAACGAGACGACGTAGTTGGGCTTGATGCCAGTCTTATATCTCATCAGGAAGTTTGGAAAGCCTCAGGGCACGCAACAGGTTTTGCCGATGCTTTGGTGGATTGTAAAAATTGTAAACTACGGATTAGAGCGGATCATTTAATTGAGGATTATATCTCTGCAAATCTTGATAAATTAGAATCTGATGTTTCCGAGGAGGATAAAAGGTCAATTGGAGAAGGAATCATTAGACAGATGAAGGAAACTATGAAAGTAGAAGGAGCAAATACAGAACAAATGGAGGCAATTATTAAACTTTACAAGATTTCTTGCCCAAATTGCTCAGAGAATAAAGGTGATAAGTGGACTGAAGTTCGAAAGTTTAATTTATTATTTCCCGTTCACATGGGGATTGTTGAGGGAGACCAATCTTTGGCTTATCTTCGTGGGGAGACAGCACAGGGGATGTTTATCAACTTTGCCAATGTTGTCAATTCAACGCGAGTCAGGCTTCCTTTTGGCATTGCGCAACTTGGAAAATCATTCCGAAATGAAATAACGCCGGGAAATTCGGTTTTTAGAACATTAGAATTTGAACAGGGAGAAATTGAGTATTTTTTCGATCCTGAGACCTCTAATTGGGAAGAGCTATTTGAAGCATGGAAGAAATCGATGTGGGATTTCGTCACAAGAGAGCTGGGAATTCGTGAAGAAAATCTCAGGTGGCGGCCACACACAGATGAAGAACGATCTTTTTATAGCAAAAGAACTGAAGATCTAGAATATAAATTTCCGTTTGGTTACAAAGAGTTATGGGGGCTGGCTTATAGAACAGATTACGATCTGTCGCAGCATGAAGAGTTTTCAAAACAAGAACTTCGCATTATCGATCCACAAACAAACAAGAAAATAAAACCTCATGTGATAGAACCTGCGGTTGGTATCAATCGATTACTTCTCATGGCACTTATTGACAGCTATGAGGAAGAAGGACAAGGAAATCGTGTTGTTTTGAAGCTTCAACCACAAATTGCGCCAGTAAAAGTAGCAGTGTTCCCACTTTTAGCCAATAAAACTGAATTGGTAGAGAAAGCACAGTCTGTTTATAAAACTTTAAAACAAAATATTTCAGGGCTTGTTATGTTTGATGATAGAGGAAATATTGGAAAGCGATACTTGGCGCAAGATGAAATTGGAACGCCGTATTGCATTACCATTGACTTCCAAACGCTTGAGGATGATACGGTTACTGTTCGTGATAGGAATACTACGCAGCAGGTGCGCATACAGTGCTTGGATATTGCTTCATATATCACCGGCAAAATACGCTAGTTGACAGAATATACAGTTTTGTTACAATTTTACTATGCTTAAAGATAAGAAGGTAGTTATAGCAGTTGCGGTTGGTGCAGTTTTAGTTCTTGCTGGACTTGTATATTACTTCTTCGGCGGGAATCCTCCTGAAAAAGATCAAGCACAAAAGGCAGAACAAGAGCAGATAGTTCAAACATTAACTACAGAAGACCTCGGATTAAAATTCACCTCCCGAAACGACACAAAAGCGGTAAAATTTGAAATAACAAATATAAAAGATATTTCAAATGTCGAATATACGATTGAGTATACCAGAGAAGAAACGACCGGTGAGGATAAAGGCCAGCAAGTTCCAGAAGCATTGTACGGCAATATAGCTGTGAAACCGGGCGATACGAAGATTGCAACCGATTTTCGTGATTTGGGAACATGTTCTTCGGGCGTATGCCGGTATCATAAAGTTGTCTCACCCCTTAAGCTTGTCTTAAAAATTACGAAAAAAGACGGGAAAGTTTATCAAGCTGAAGAAACATTGTCTCTCTAATTGCTCCATTGGTCACTGCATTTTTCACACAAAACTACATCTGGTGTTTTGGGCTGATTTTGCACACTATTTTCTTCTATTTGCCTCTTGACACCTTGTGAAAATTATCGCATTATTAATACTAAGTGGTACAAAGTGGGAAAAAGTGGGACATCTAGATAAGCAGATGTAACGAAAGGCAGGCCTCATTAAGCATAAGGCTTAGAGGAAACATATGATTATTGGAGAATTCAGCGGAAGGGTTGATGAAAAGAAAAGAGTAGCATTTCCGAAGAAGTTTCGAAAAGAGTTGGGAGAAAAACTGATAATTACGAAGGGTTACGAACAGTCACTTATCATAGTTTCAGAAGCCGGATGGAGAGCATTGCTTGAAGGAACAGAAGGGAAGCCGTTTATACAATTTGAAACACGAGAGGTACAACGTTTTTTGCTCGGTAGCGCGACGGATATAGAGCTGGACACAAAAGGACGATTCATTTTACCCGAGTTTTTAAAAGCGTTTGCAGGGATTACGCAAGAAATCGTGTTTCTGGGACTTTCTCGGTATGTAGAAGTATGGTCAAAGGAACGTTGGGACGCGCATAGAGAAGTACTTGAAAAAAATATCGGACGAATTTCAGAAAGATTGGTCCCATGGGAGATAAAAAAGCAAAAGCATGAGTAAGTACCATATACCGGTTCTTTTACAAGAAACATTAACAGCCCTACAGATAACTGAAGGAAAAAAGTATATTGATGCAACAGTTGGCGGTGGGGGACACGCGAGTGAAATTTTGCGACTCGGAGGTAAGGTTTTAGGTTTGGATGAAGATCAAGACGCGATAGAGTATGTTAAAGAAAAGTTCAAAGTTCAAATTGGGAAAGAATTAGTCTTAGTAAGAGGGAATTTTAGAGATATTGGGCGGATAGCAAGAGAGTCTGGATTTGAAAATGTAGCGGGTATTTTGTTAGATTTAGGAGTTTCCAGTTACCAAATAGATACGCCGCAGCGAGGCTTTAGTTTTATGCATGAAGGACCATTGGATATGCGGATGCATAAAGAAACCGCGGTGATGGCCAAAGATTTGGTAAACGGATTAACAGAGGGAGAGTTGACTGAACTGTTTCAAAAACTTGGAGAAGAACCAAAAGCACGACGTATTGCAAAAATAATTGTGGAAGATCGAAAGATACATCCGATTACAACGACGAGAGAATTAGTGAGTAGTATCGCGAAAGCATACAAGGTACGAGCAGATAGCACGGGAACGATTGCACATATTGCAAGCAGAATATTTCAAGCTTTGAGAATAGCGGTAAACGATGAGTTACACGCCCTTGAAGAGGCGTTACCGCAAGGAATAGCACTTTTGGGATCAGGAGGAAGAATGGCAGTTATTACATTCCATTCTTTAGAGGATAGAATCGTAAAAAAGAGTTTTCTAAGATTTGAAAATAACGGTGTTGGTACGATTCTAACGAAAAAACCTATTCTTCCTTCTGATTACGAGGAAAGAGAGAACAGACGGGCAAGAAGCGCAAAACTTAGAGTTTTTGAAAAGCTTTGATAATTATATGAAAAAACCAGTTTTTTTTATCACTATTATTTTTTTTATTATTATAATTTTATCTATTGTTCAGGTGAGTATCTCCAATAGTCTTTCAACAACAGGGATACAACTATCAAAGCTGGAAAAAGAAATCGCAGTCTATAAACGAGACAATACATTATTGCGAGAAGAAGTGTTGTCTGATTCATCTTTATATAACATAGCTTCAAAAGCTTCGGAAATGGGGTTTGTGGAGGCTAAGTCGAGAGTCTATATTGGCGCACCGCTACCTCTTGCTGTACGGCCATGACGCAAAGATTACAAATAACTTTTTTCCTCTTTGTTTTTTCATTTTTTTTCATTATCGTCCGTTTATTCTACTGGCAAGTGGTAAAAGCTGATGAATTGTCAACGCTTGGAAAATCACAATATGGTACCGTTATTACACTCTCGGCCAAAAGAGGCGAAATTAAAACATCCGACGGGTTTCCTATTGCAACAAACAAACTTTCCTATCTACTCTATGCTAATCCTAAAGAAATAAAAGAAAAAGAGAAAACAACATTGCTTCTTTCGGATTTATTGCAACAAGACAGGGCATCCATTAGTGCACAGTTGGAAAAAGACAAATTTTGGGTACCGATAAAACGCGGGGTTGATGAAAAAGTAAAAGAAAAAATTGAGCAAATGCATTTTCCTGGCGTGGGTTTTGAGGAAGAGTCAGTTCGGTTTTATCCTGAGAGCTCTATGGCAGCACAGCTATTGGGTTTTGTGGGAAAAGATGAATTGGGAGAAGATAAAGGTTATTTTGGGCTAGAGGGATATTATGACAGGCAGTTAAAGGGCAGAACAATTACCACTATTCAGATTCGTGATGCGCTGGGAAGACCGATTGTATCTAGGCGAAACGATAATATACGAGAGAAAAGCGGTCGTTCATTGGTGCTCAGTATTGATCGGGCGATTCAGTATACTGTAGAAAAAAAACTGGAGGAAGGAATTATAAAATACGGTGCCGTAGGCGGAATGGTGGGCGTTATAGATCCTAAGAGTGGGAATATTCTAGCCCTTGCGAATTACCCCTCATTTGATCAACGTAACTATCAGGAGTATGACGGGAGCCTTTATAAAAATCCGTTTATCACCAATGTTTACGAGCCGGGATCTACGTTTAAGGCACTTGTTATGGCTTCGGGAATAGATAGTAAAACAGTAAAGCCGGATACTAAATGTCCTATTTGCGCAAAACCCATCGAGATTGGGGGATATGAAATACGTACTTGGAATAACAAGTATAGAGAGAATAGTTCTATGATAGAAGTTATTCAGCATTCGGACAATACCGGTATGGTGTATGTAGTAAAGTCAATGGGACTTGATAAGACTCTTTCTTATTTTCATAAATTCGGGATCGGAGACGCAACGGGCATTGATCTTCAGGGTGAGATCGCACCCGGACTGCGTCAAAGAGACGAGTGGTACCCGATAGATCTGGCCACGGCCGGGTTTGGACAGGGGATTTCCGTAACACCGATTGGTCTTTTAAGCGGCTTTTCAGCTATCGCAAATGGAGGATACCGTATGGAGCCGCATGTGGTTTCAAAAATTGAAAAATACTGGATCGGCCAATCTCTGGGGCCACTGCGAAAGTAATGACAGAAATGCTTGTGAACGCGGTAAATAAAGGTGAAGCGCAGTGGACACGGATAAAAGGGTATCGAATTGCCGGGAAAACCGGAACTGCCCAGATTCCTATCTCAGGACATTATGATGCGGATAAAACAATCGCGTCGTTTATCGGATTTGCTCCTGCTGATAATCCGCGATTCGCAATGCTTGTAGTGGTGGATCGTCCGACAACATCTATTTACGGCTCGGAAACCGCAGCACCTATTTTTTTCAACATCGCAAAAGACATTCTGACCCACATACCCCCAACTGAATAGCTTTTCGTATTTCTCCTTACTTTTCAAGAAAAATCTTAAACCGTAAGAAAAAACAGTGAGAGAGGATGGATGAGAAAGAAAATGAAAGGTATAAGCCTGCAAATTGGCTTACGATTTCGAGTTCTTTCTCGAGGAATAGCCTGTGACAGCTCGCCTTTGAACCATCACAGGCTCCCTCTTGTTTGCCGCTACGCGGCTGAGTCCTTGAGAACACCCCATTGTCGAAGCGCTGTTTCGACCTCTTCCCAACGACCTGGAAGACCAAGCTCGTTGTAGAGCTGGCGAAGGCGCGTCGGCGCCGATTCCACCTCGCTTGGATTATTGCGAAGCCGAATCAGGCCTGTGATCGCTCCCGAGAGACCTCCTTTCAGAAGCTTTTCGGGTGTACTGAGCCCTTCAGGGTAGGCAGCCAGGATGGCTTCATCCAGTGTTGCTGGAGGGGTACTCCCTTTAGCCAAAAGGGAAAGCACCTTCCGAGGGACAGGGGCAATTTCTCGCAGGTGAATTACCGGTGGTGTATCACCTGCCGGACCACCGCTTGGCGGTATCGGATTCTCACCTACAGACGCCGGCGCACGAGAAGTACCCCGACGGCGAGTTCCAGCCGGTGGCTGATAGAGTTGCTCTAGCTCAGCCGCGACTTCGACCATGTACGCAGTAGTCTCGCGTACGATCTTGAGGACATCTGGAGGATCTGATCGCTTCGCGTGTTCGAGATCCCGTAGCTGCTGCTGTAGACGCCGGCGCGAGTCCTCCAGTCGCCGTATCTGCTGATTCAGTTGATCTCGGGGAACCTTCAAGCCACCGATCATGCTTTCCATGTTGGCGATGACCTGTCGGGCCTGTTGTACTGGGTCTACCTGGTCCATCTGGACCCTCCCTCTTACACTCGGGAAAAGGAAAGTTGAGGATGGATCCTCAACCTCCTTCCCGGATGGCGGATACGTTATTTCCGGCCTCGGCGAGCAGCCTGCGCTCGCTGCCTTGTCTCCATATCCTGGAGTGTGATGTCCAGCATACGGTTGAAAAGGCTTGCAGCCTGCGCATTGACCACTGATGTTGGTGTGCCATGGAAGGCATGACCAGCAAGCGCCATACTGGTGTAAAGCGCAGTCAGTGTGGCCACACGCTCTTCATCGCTTCGGCGATATGCCTCTGCGATTGCGTCGTGCTGCTCGTTGATCTCGACTTGGCCGTATCTGGCGAGCCGATCAGCACGGAATGGTTCGCCAACATTCTCCCATGGGTGGAGCCAAAGCTCCAGCTTAGGGAGCCTGCCTGGCCGTTGTGGAGCCGGTTCACCGGTTACCACATGGAATGGAATCCGGCAGCCCGGTTGGTTGGGGCTTAAATTGAAGACGAAGGTGTCCTCACCAGCGCGGACTTTTGCCCCATTTGGTGGAGTCAACTTCATCCGGTAGCGGCCAGGAGGCTGCTTACCAAAGGAGATAACTCCGCCTGGTCCGGTCACCAACCGGTTCACGCATGTTATACCGCGGTGGAGTTCCAGAATCGCGCCGGCAACGCCCATGTTATGTTCGTTGCGAACGACGGCGATCACCTTATCCAAGGGCCGCGGTTGGCGCTTCTTCTTGCTCTTGCTCTTGCCTGATGTGCGATTTCGTACGAGATTAGGCAGGATGCCTTGATAGGCTTCCAAATCCCCGATCGCCTCAAGTGCAGCATCAGTGACCTGCTTGGTCACTGTCTCCATCTGTCGGCTTCGGACTTTCTCGTCCATCGCCTCCATGGCAGCCTCAAGATCTGGGATGAGCGAAGCAACTGCTCGCTCCCATTGGCTGCGCAGAGGAGAATCCAGCGGCTTGAGCTTGTCCGTGGTCCAGGGCGCCTCGGTATCCGGCGCGTTGGGAAACGCGACGAAACCTGAAAGCTTTCCACTAATGAGTGGACCGCGAAGAAGCGGGAGCTCTGAGACGAGCACTGCCATGGTGGTCTTGAGATCGATCCCTTGGCGACGAAGGAACGGATAGGTGCCGCGTCCCTTGGGATCATAGAAGAGCTCAATGCGCGCGGTGTACTTGCCAACGCGTATTTCGGTCTCGAGGATGACAGCTCCTCTATACTGAGAGGGCTGAACGAGAATCTCCCGTCCATTTGGTGTTCTGCGACCCTCTTCAGTGACGCGGTCGACGATGATAATCGTGATCCGACCAGCGCGCACAAAGCCTCCATAGCGCATACGGTAGGCTTCCGCAAACGCCATTGGCCGAAGGCCCCGCTCTGCTTCCGGGTCAAGATCCATGATTTCGACTGCTGTGCCTGAGGCGAGAACGCCACCATACGGGTTTTGCAAAGCGTTCGGAGAAACCTCGACGATTGAGTAGTCAAGATCTCCTCGCGCAAGCTGTTCAGCAGTGGGTGGTTCCATGCGCCAGACAGGAGTCGGCGAAGCGAGATCTGGCATAGCTGCGGCCAGCTCGTCGTTGGGACGAGTTGTCCAAACAGCTCGCCGCGCTACACTTCTCCACGAGACCGTGCCGCCGAGACCCTTTGTCCCAAGCGTATCACGCTCATCAGGAAGCTTTGCGCTGAACCCGATTGACTCCTGCATCCACTGCAGACTCCGGCGCGACGCTGGGGAAATCTGTGAACGGACGTCAAAGTCCGCTGGCAGTTCTCCTGACAGCTTCTTCTGCCAGAGCTCCTGCAGCAGGTCAGCATCAGCTGCCAACATGGTCGACAGCATGCCGTGGCCGTTATCGATGATCATCATCCGGCCTGGCTCGATCACGTGCCAGATGGTCGTAGCTTCGGCATCGACGCCATTGTCGATAGCCTCTTCAGCCACCGGTACCACGCCCACCTGTAGTCGTGCGAGGTGCATGATGGCATGGGCTGGGCTGATCGAGGTCTTGCCTGTATAGCTGGTCATGCCTAGCTCCTTGCAAGTAACGCTACTGCGTTCTCGCGACCTTCACGGTCGTCTCGTGTGAGCACTTCCAGTGCGGGAACGTGCCTTCCGAGCCGGCCGTATCGACGGGTGAACTCATCGCGATCCTCAGGGGTACCATTCAGCGCCCGTTTGAGAATCACTCCGAGTTGACGATCCAACCTGCTTGCTGTGTCGTGGGACATCGCCTCCTCTTCTTGTTTGCTGAGCAGTCGCTTTAGTAATGGGAGTAGTCTGCTGAGCTCGATGCCGTATGAGGTGAGAAGATCTCGTTGATCTCCTTCATTTGCCTCAACAGCTTCGCTAAGTTGCTTATGCAACTCCTCAGCCAGGTCTCCTATGCTCAAAAGGGTCGGTTTCCCCTGGCGGTTAGGAACTTCCTGCTCCTCCAGGTACTGGATGAGGCTTTTGGCGACCGCGTCTGCGACGGCGTCAGTCGGGAATGCTTGTGTTTGGGTTTGTTCGCCCTCGCTTCGCACTCTCTCGATGACTGCCTGCAGACTCGGTACTACCTCGGCGACTGCGTGCGTTGCTACTTCCACAAACCGTTCTCGCTCATCGAATTGGCGTTTAAGCGCCTGCTCGATTTCGGAGACAATATGTGGAGCTGCTGCACGCGCGATGTGCTTGCCGAACAGACCGAGGAGCTCGTCAACAAAGCCTGTCTCATGGACAGGTAGTTGTGGCTCCGCTTGTGGCATGACGGGCTCGGTTGGAGGGGAGAGTAAAGGTTTGGAAGTGTCTGTGGCTTCGGGTTGTACACCTGAGCCGCGGCTGTATTTGCTTGATTCCTTCCTCACCCACTCTTGCCATTGGCTCTGAGACCACGCTCGTGGTTCTTCCCTGCTACTTCCTTTGGGGAAGGCTCTGACTCGAGGTGGTATAGAACGGGGGTCGGCTTCCGAAAGGCCAGTCCTCCAGAAAATGCGCGCATACGCATCTTTCGGGGTGGCGATAATTGCACCGGCAGAACGGATATCGTTCCACGGTGAATCGGGAATTCCCAGCTCCCTTCCTAGAATTGAGAGCTGAGGGTATCCATGTTCTGGCCCCCACTCTTTCAGCCTGTCACGGAGACGAATTCCCCACGGGTGTTTTTGCGACACGATCTACTCCTTTCGCTTGTAGATACGCAGGTAGTATGTCTTCTACCTCCTTGTTCTTAAGTTTCTCTTGATTTCGGTTGACGTGAGTCTTCCTCCACCAAGAGTTCCTCTCTCACTTGTCAAAGATCACTTTCAAAAATCCTCTGTAAATTCCAGGACGCGTCGTCTTGGTGAGAATTGCTGAAAGCGATGGCATTATAGCAGAAATATGCAGGGACAAGCAAATTCTTATAGGGTGTTTTCTAGATGGTGAATTGAAAGAAAAACAAGTATAATACACCTATGTGGCAGTGGATAAAAAATCAATATCACCTAGCTACTGCCCTTTTGGCCAATATCTATTACCGTTTCCCATCCCGGAAATTGGTAGTGATAGGCGTTACCGGTACGGATGGTAAGACAACGACTGTCAGTTTGATCTATCACATACTCAAGACGTCTGGAAAGAAAGCATCAATGATCTCCTCAGTTGGGGCTATTATTGGCGGAAAAGAATATGATGTCGGGTTTCATGTCACAAATCCCGCTTCCTGGCCGCTTCAGGGATTTATAAAAAAAGCATCACAAGCTTCAGAATATCTCGTACTGGAAGTTACCTCGCATGGATTGGATCAATTTAGAGTCTACGGTGTGCGCTTTAACATTGGCGTTATTACCAATATCACGCATGAGCATTTAGATTATCATAAGACGTATAAAAATTATGTAAAAGCAAAGGCAAAACTCTTACAGCGGGCAGATTTGGCGATTGTAAATAAAGACGACGAATCCTATGATTTGATAAATAAATTACTGAAAAAGAAAAAAGCAGTAATTACATATGGAAAAAGCAAAGGATCAGACATAAGTACTGATACTTTTCCTTTCAAAACAAAACTCATCGGAGAGTTCAATACCTATAACTGTCTTGCTGCTGTCAGTGTCTGTAAGCAGTTGGGTATTTCCGATGCAGACATTAGAAAAGGAGTGGAGACGTTTGAGGCGCCGATTGGGCGTGAAGAAATAGTTTATAAAAAGGATTTTACGGTGATGATAGATTTTGCGCATACGCCGAATTCTTTTGAGCAGGTTTTAAGCGCGCTGCGGCCGCTGGTAAAAAAGCGAATCATTCACGTTTTTGGCAGTGCGGGACAAAGAGATTTCACAAAACGTCCCAAAATGGGAGCTATTTCTGCCAAATATGCAGATGTTGTTGTTCTGACGTCTGAGGATCCGCGTACGGAATCAATTGATTCCATTATGAAAGACATTATAAATGGTATTAAAGATGCGCAAGAACGCATGGAAAACGGAACGCTTCTTATTATTCCCAACAGACAAGAGGCAATTGCCAAAGCCATCTCTATAGCGCAAAAAGGCGATTTAGTAATCACAACAGGGAAAGCGCATGAGAAATCGATGAATTATGGAAATGGCGAAGAACCGTGGGATGAATTTGGAGCGGTTAAAAAAGCTCTAGAAAAAAATATCTAATTCGTCACTTATGAAATATAAGCACATACATTTCGTTGGAATCAAAGGAGTCGGAATGACACCTTTGGCGATTATTGCAAAAGAAGCAAAGATTAAAGTGACTGGAAGCGATATTGAAGATACATTTATTACCGATGCCGTACTCAAAACCGCAGGGATTTCGGTACAGAAGGGGTTTTCGAAAGACCATGTAGTAAACGTGGATCTTGTAATTTTTACCGGAGCGCACGGTGGAGAAGCAAATGTTGAAGTTGTCGAAGCTAAAGAGAGAGGAATTGCTACGACTACACAGGGGCAAGCTGTAGGAATGTTTATGAAGGGCGAGATACTGGGCAAATCTTTTACCGGAATTTCTGTCGCCGGCTCTCACGGCAAAACAACAACAACCGCCATGATTGCCACAATTCTTAAGGAGAATAAAATGGATCCTTCGTATGTTATTGGTACTTCGTCCGTTCCCTCACTGGGTGCCTCAGGACATTTCGGAAAGGGAGAATATTTTGTGGCGGAAGCGGATGAATATGCTACTGAACCTGTCACAGATAAAACCGCGAAACTTTTCTGGCAGCATCCGGCATATGCAGTCATTACCAACATTGATTTGGATCATCCGGATCTTTACCCCACAGAGGAAGCCGTGTCAGATGTTTTCTTGCAATGGATACAATCACTTTCTGAAGACACGCTTGTTGTCGTATGCGGTGACGACCAAAAGCTAAAAAATCTTATTCCTCTTTTTGAAAAACGCGTCGTAACGTACGGATTTTCCCCAACGAATACCTATCAGATTACGCGTATTCATATATCTGAAAATCAAACATTTTTTTCAGTGGAGAAAGAGGGTGTGATGCTTGGGAGATTTCGGATCGGTGTCTCAGGTGAGCATAATGCTCTCAACGCAACAGGAGCAATCGCACTTTTATATGAGGCAGGCCTTTCCATAGAGCAGCTTCAGAAAGGACTTACGGCTTTTTCAGGTAGTAAACGCCGGAGTGAGTATATAGGACGATTAAGATCTGGTGCCATGGTGTTTGACGATTACGCGCATCATCCCACAGAAATAGTGAAAACTCTTCAGGCATTTAAGAAAAGTTACCCTTACTATAAGCTTGTATGTATCTTCCAGCCTCACACATACAGCAGAACAAAGAAACTGTTCGAGCAGTTTAAAAATGCTTTTTCCGACGCTACGGAAGTTATTCTGATGGATATCTATGCCTCTTTGCGGGAAGAGCCCGATCCGTCGGTTTCGTCCCGGCTTCTTGCAGCCTCAATGCAGGCTCAGCATCCTCGGGTCATGTATTTACCCCAGGCTTTGGATGTGATAAAATATATCGACCAAAAAGCCTATCCTGACAGCACAATCGTAATTACTATGGGAGCTGGAGATGTATACAAAATTGCCGAAAAGCTTATAAAGTCAAAAAGATATGGATAAATTTATTGTCCATGGTGGAAGGCCGCTCAGAGGAGAAGTTTCTGTTTCAGGTGCAAAGAACGTTTCATTAAAAGCACTCGTCGCCGCATGTCTCACTACTGAAGAAGTCATTATAGAAAATATTCCTCATATCAGTGATTTTTTTGTTATGGTTGACACAATAAAACACTTGGGCGGAAAAGTAACCATGAAAGATCACTCGGTTTCAATTCACATACCGGAGTTTTCACGCACGAAAATTTCTCTTGAAAAAGCTGCTGAGATAAGAACATCCTCCATGTTTTTGGCACCGCTTTTGGCCCGGGCAAAAAAGGCGATTATTCCAAATCCCGGCGGATGCAGAATCGGTGCCAGGCCGATTGATAGAGTAGTAGCAGGTCTTGAAAAAATGGGGGCTGAGATTACATATAAAAGTGAAGATGGATATTTCCATGCCAAAACAACTCATCTTCACGGTGCTACTTACCGATTTGAAAAAAACACTCACACAGGGACTGAGACGCTTATACTTGCAGCAGTACTTGCAGACGGGAGGACTGTTTTGGAAAACGCTGCCGAGGAACCGGAAGTAGACGAGCTTATAGAACTCCTATGCAGTATGGGAGCCAAGATAAAGCGAAGCAAACCAAGGACTATTGTTATAGAGGGTGTTGAAAGACTCCATGGAACTACATTTAGGATCGGTCCGGACAGAAATGAGATTGTGACGCTTGCTGTCGCTTCGGCGATGACAAACGGAGACATTACGATAAAAGAAGCCAATAAGGCACACCTTAAGGCTTTTTTAGAAACTTACAAAAAAGCCGGAGGGTCATATGAAGAAAAAGGTGATGCAATCCGGTTTTTTGTTTCGGATTCTCTTTTAGCAACCGATATTGAAACGGCGGCATTCCCGGGGTTTATGACTGACTGGCAAGGGCCATGGACTGTACTAATGACGAAAGCAAAAGGCGTTTCAATTATCCATGAGACTGTGTATGAGAACAGATTTAACTATGTGAAGGAACTCATAAAAATGGGTGCACATATAGAGCTATTTAATCCTGAGGTAAAACATCCTGAAACAGTTTATAATTTCAATACAGAGGACGATAGAAAAGATTACTTTCACGCGGCAAGAGTTGTCGGAGGAACAGCCTTGCATAATGCGGTTGTTACTATCTCGGACTTACGTGCCGGAGCAACGCTTGTTTTGGCTTCATTATCAGCAAGCGGAGAAACTGTGATTTTTGGCGTAGAACATTTAGACCGCGGATATGAACATTTTGAAGAAAGACTGAGACAATTGGGCGCAAGAATAAAGAGGATAACTGAATAACATGCAAGCATTAATACTGGCAGCAGGAAGATCAAGCAGGTTTTATCCATTTAACACGTCACATAAGTCGTGCGTTAGTATTTTGGGAAAAAGTATTATTGAACATACGATTGAAAGCGTTGCTCGTTCAGGCATAAAGGATATTGTTGTTGTCGTTTCTCAAAACTCCTCTGTCAAAAAAATCCTTGGTGAAGGGAAAAAGTTTGGCGTAAAGATTAGCTACATTGTACAGGAAAATCCTACGGGGGCCGGAGATGCTATTTTACAAGCAAGAGACTATATAACATCGGATTTCTATCTTCTCAATGCCAATAGAATCGAATTTGCTTCATTTGCAGATCTTCTTTTGGAAAAGAAAAAAAACAGTGATAATATCGTCCTTTTGGCAAGGAAGGAATCCTCGCTTTCATCCTTTGGGACGCTAAAGATAGATGGAGATACCGTTTTATCAATTGTTGAAAAACCGAAAAAAGGTGAGGAGCCATCGGATCTGAAAGTAGTAGGACTTTATCTTCTTCCCCCCTCGTTTATTGACCTTTTAACCACAGTTGAGTCAGATCACTACAGTCTTGAAAATGCAATTTCCAAAGCGGCAGGGCAAGGGAAAGTGAAATTTGTGGAGACATCTCAAGACACGGTTTCTTTAAAATACCCATGGGATTTATTGACAATTAAAGACTATCTGTTAAAAAACTCAACAAGTTCTATTTCAAAAAATGCCAATATTGCCCAAGGTGCGCAGATTATCGGTAAAGTTGTAGTAGAAGACGGTGCGCGTATTATGGAAGGAGCAGTGATTAAGGGACCCGCATATATAGGGAAAAATGTTACGGTGGGAACAAATGCAATCATCAGAGGAAAAAGCAGCATAGAAGAAGGGGCCGTTATCGGTGCGCGTATGGAAATAAAGAATTCACTTATCGGAAAACAAACCACTACACATTCAGGCTTCATTGGTGACAGCGTAATCGGTGAAAACTGTAAGATCGCAGCACAGTTTTGTACAGCAAATGTACGTCTTGATAGAGAAAACGTGACTATAAAAACAGAAACAGGCAAGATTGACACGCTTAAGCAGTCTTTAGGAGTCATAATGGGAGAAAATGTCTTTGCTGGAATTAGGGTATCGACAATGCCGGGAGTTATTATCGGAAGAAATGTGACAATTGGTCCCCAGACTGTTGTGATGCACAATCTTGAGGACGATATTACGTTTTATAGTACGTTTTCTGAAACAGTTAAAAAAAAGAAATGAAACAACCACTTATACTTATTGATATTGATAACACACTTTTTGATTCGGGAACTTTTCGTCAGAAGTTGTTTACTCATCTTTCAAAGCGGATTCAGAAATTTGGTGTGAAAATAACCCCGGAAATTTGTCAGGAAATATATAACAGTCATATTCAAAAGTATGGCTTGTTTGTTCCTGATGAGTTTATAAACGCGCTTTTAGAAAATAAAGGCAAAAAAGAAGGCGTTTTAGAAATAATTGAAGGCGCTTTATTTGATACAAAATTTATGAAATCTCATTTTTATCAGGAGACATTTCAAGTTTTAGAAAAACTTTCCGCAATAGGAACCCTTGGTATTTTTTCTCAGGGAAACACAAAGTTTCAAAATGCAAAAATAAAAAGTATAAAGCACTTTTTTCACAAAGAGCACATTCATATAGTAGAAAATAAAAAAAATATTTTTGAGAAAATCATTTCCAAATATGATGCTGAAAAAGTATATTTGATAGATGATTTTCTTTCGATTCTTTTCTCTGTAAAGAAAAGATTTCCTAATGTTACTGTCATTTGGATGAAGCGGGGAAGATATGCGGCAAAGCAGGAACCGATAAGAGGATTTATACCTGATGCGACAGTTACAAATCTGCAAGATGCCCTGCCACTCATAAAGGAGAAATAATATATGTGCGGAATATTTGGAACGGAGGCCATAGGGCGAGTTCGCCTGCAAGCAATGTTCACATTGTGCAGACAGGGGTGGGGGTACTAAAACTATATGTGTGGAATTTTTGGATACGTCGGTGCTAAAAACAATGCTGCTTTAATGACTCTTGAGGGATTAAAACTCTTGGAATACAGAGGTTATGATTCGTGGGGAATTGCAGTAAAAACGAAAGGTAAGCTGGTTGTTGATAAGCATACAGGGAAAATAGGTGAGGCAAAAACAGTACTTCCTCAAAGCACAATCGGAATTGGTCATACGCGTTGGGCAACGCATGGTGGAGTTACAGTTAAAAATGCACATCCTCATATGGATTGCACACGGGAAATAGCAGTTATCCACAATGGCATTATTGAAAATTTTTTACCCCTAAAAAAAGATTTAGAAAAAAAAGGACATGTATTTATCTCAGAAACTGATACGGAGGTATTCGCCCATTTGGTAGAAGAATATAGAAAAACCGAGCCGTTTTCTAAATCTGTCAGAAAAGCATTCAATAAAATAAAGGGCTTGAATGGAATAGTTGCTCTGGATGCCTCAGCCGATGAAATCATTGCGGCAAAAACCGGATCGCCGCTAATTGTCGGAAAAGGTCAAGACGGATATTATATTGCGTCTGACTCCTCAGGTATTCTTCCGCATACGAAAGAACTGCTTTTTCTAAAAGACAATGAAATGGTGATTTTAGGAAAAACATTTACGCTTCTTTCGCTTCCCAATGGAGATAGGCTAACGCCTGAGTTTGTAAAAGTAGATTGGAAAATACAAGACTCCACCAAGGGAGCACACAAACATTTTATGATTAAAGAAATATCGGAACAACCGAAAGTGGTCAGAAATATAGCAGAAAACTATCACGATCAAATAGAAAACCTTGCACGAGTAATTAGTATTGCCAAGGGAACATTTTTTATCGGATCCGGTACGGCATTTCATGCCTGTCTTGTCGGAACGTATTTGTTTTCAAAAATTGTAAAAAAACACGTTAATACTGCAGTAGCTTCGGAATTTAATTATCTTGAACACTTTCTGAATAACCGGAGTTTGGTTATCGCACTGTCTCAGTCAGGAGAAACAATTGATGTGGTGGAACCGCTTGTTCGTGCCAAGCAGAAAAGGAGTAAAGTTTTTGCCATAACCAATGTATTGGGTTCCACAATTTATCGGCTTGCTGATTATAAAATGCTTCTTGGGGCAGGTCCTGAGAAAGCAGTTGCCTCAACAAAAGCATATATCGCCAAAATTTCCCTGTTGTTACTCCTTTCCTACGCCATGATTGGTGAATATAAAAAAGGTAAGGAAATGCTGCTTTTGGCAGCAGATGAAATAGAAAGACTCTTAAGGGAAGAATACATCCGCGAATTTAAGAAAATTGCGACAGTTTTGAATAAAACCGAGCATATTTATACAATCGGACGTGGTTTTTCGTATCCGACCTGTTTGGAAGCAGCACTGAAAATAAAGGAAGTAAGTTATGTACATACGGAGGGGTTGGCAGGCGGGGAGTTAAAGCATGGTACGCTGGCACTTATTTCTCCCGGTACCCCATGTATCGTTTTTGCACCCCAAGATGAGACATATGAGGCAATTATTTCAAATGCAACGGAAATCAAAGCTCGCGGAGGAGTCATAATCGGCGTAAGTCCTTTTAGAAGTGAAATATTTGATTACTGGATTGAGGTGAAAGATATCGGGGACGCAACTCTAATTCCTATGGCTATTCCCGCACAATTATTGGGGTATTTTCTTGCTGTAAAGAAGGATTTAGATCCTGATAAGCCGCGAAATCTTGCAAAAAGTGTTACGGTTAAGTAAAAAATCTTATGTTAAAAAAACAGACAATTCCGATTGTTTTACTTCATGGTTGGTCGGCAACGATCACGGTGGAGAAATACGGCGAACTTAAAAAGTTGCTGGAGACTGAAGGTTACATAGTCTATACGCCATATCTCCCGGGTTTTGGAGATAACCCGCTTCCTAAAGAAGAGTTGTTTTTTGATGACTATGTAGCTTTTGTTCATGAATTTATTACCAAAAAAATAAAAGCACAAAAGGCAATACTTATGGGGCATTCATTTGGCGGAAGGGTAGCGATTCGCTTTACCAGTCTTTATCCGTCACTTGTTGAAAAGTTGGTACTTATAGACGCGTCCGGGATTCAACGGTCCTTGCCTTCAACAAAGAAAAGAATAGTATATTTTGCAACAAAGATAACCCGTCCTCTATTTTCTGTTGTACCATTTTCTCTATTTTATCGCTTCTTTCGTAAAGCCGTATACTTGGCAATAGGAGAGATGGATTATTATTCAGCAGGAAAGCTGACTAAGACTTTCAAGAATGTATATAAAATTGACGTTTCAGAGGACTTAAAAAAGATAGGTGTTCCAACGCTCATCGTATGGGGTGAGCTTGATACGACTACGCCTCTTGTCGACGGTAAGTATATGCACTCATACATATCCGGTTCAAAATTTGTTATAATTCCCGGTGCCACACACAAACTTCCCAACGAGAGACCAAAAGAACTTGCCCAAACTATCCTGCCATTTTTAGTATGAATGCGTTGTATATAATAACGATTGCGGCATTTTATATATGGATAGTACGAAATACACTGTACTGGGTGTATTTATGGCAGTTGAAAGAATACCGATTCGACAGACTGCTTGCCCATCTACGCGAGACTATTCAGGGAAGAGATTTGCTCTTTTCATATCTTTCGGTTATCAAATGGGGAATCATCATATTTTACGCATATGTTGTTTTTAACGAAGCGTTGCTTTTGCCGTATCAAGTTACTGTGGCAACAGTATTTTTATTTCAAGCGGTATTAGTACTTAAGGAAGCATCACTTCGTCGCCTTCGAAGACCTGTTGTTACTTTCAAAACGCTTTTTCTTCTTTTTTGTACTTTTTTTAGTATAGGATTATTGTTTTATGTTGCACTTATCCAGCAGGAATATCTCTGGCTTCTTATTCTTGACAGACTATTGCCTCTGATTATAGGGTTTTTCGTATTCTTTTTATCCTTTCCTACCCGGCTATATCAAGATTTTGTAATTGATTCTGCGATGAAAAAAATAAAGAGCAAAAAAAATATGCTTGTGATTGGAGTAACAGGTAGTTATGGGAAGAGTTCGACAAAAGATTACTTAGCGCAAATCCTTAGTAAAAAGTTTTCGGTGGCAAAGACACCCGGAACAAATAACACACCGATAGGAGTGGCCAGCGCCATTCTTAAAGAAATGAAAAAAGACACACAGATTTTCGTCGCTGAAATGGGCGCATACAGAAAAGGTGAAATAGCGGAACTATGTCAGATAATACAGCCTAAAATAGGTATTTTAACTGCTGTTTCATCACAACATTTATCACTTTTTGGCAGTCTTGAAAAACTTATGGAAACAAAATATGAACTTATTGAGTCGCTTCCAAAAGACGGATTGGCATTTTTTAATGGGAATAACAAAAATGCCGAAAAGCTCTATACCATAACGAAAAAAAATAAAATACTTTATAAAGTATTGTCCCATGCCGACAAGATAGCTAATAGAAAAGAAGCTGATATTATTGCCACAAATGTCGTTGTTTTAAAAACTGAAATTTTCTTTGATGTCTATCTGAAAAATAAAAAACTATCTTTAAAAGCACCGCTTTTAGGTGCTCAGAATATAGAAAACTTACTTCCCGCAATCTATATAGCTGACTATCTAGGTATGAGCCCAGCAGAAATAAAAAAAGCGGTTGCTTCCGTCTTTCCGCTTCCTAAAACCATGATGCTTCATAAGACCTTAAATGGAGCATACATAGTGGATGATACGTTTAATGTAAATCCGGACGCGGTTATCGCAGCACTTAGGTATGCAAAAATTTTTAAAGGGAAGAAAATTATGGTGATGGAACCGATGATTGAGTTGGGTCCAAATGCCAAAAAAGAACATTATCGTGTAGGAAAAGAGGTTGCGAAAGTATGCGACTATCTTTTTCTGACAAAGAAGAACTACTATGATGCTGTTATCTCAGGAATATTGGATGAAGGAGGAAAGTGTCTGGTAAAGGTTGCTTCTCCCAAGGAGATTGCAGAATATGTATCCCATCATGTTGGAAAAGGCGATATAATTATTTTTGAGGGAAAAGAAGCTGCTATCGCACTGAACAAAATCGTATAGCCCCTTTTTATTCTATGAAAAGACCTATTGCCATTTCCTTATCACCCAATGCCACAAATCGTGATGTTTTCTGGGCATTACGATTACTCCTGAGTCCATGGGAATATGATAAGAAAACGTATGTAGAAAAGCTTGAGATGTGGTTTCGGTCATATTTTCAGAAAAAATATGCGATTTCTTTTGCCAGCGGTAGAGCTTCGCTTTTGTCTATATTTAAAGCTTTGCATATTTCTAGCGGAGATGAAATACTTCTTCAGGCATTTACCTGTGTTGCTCTGCCTGATGCAATTATTGCTTTTGACGCAACACCTGTATACTGCGATATTACCGACAGGTTCTGTATAGATCCAGAAGATGTAAAAAGAAAAATTACAAATAAAACAAAAGCCATAATAGTACAGCATACGTTTGGTATTCCGGCTCAGATTGATGAGGTTGTAAAAATTGCAAAAGAAAAAGGGATTTACGTTATTGAGGATTGTGCGCATGGAATTGGCGCGGCTTATAAAGGGAAAAAGCTTGGGACGTTTGGAGATGTTTCATTTTTTAGCTTCGGGAGAGATAAAGCATTTTCTTCGGTTTTTGGCGGTATGGCAGTAACAGACAACGAATTAGTTTCAAACGAGATGACCAGTTACAGAGACGGATTGCCAAATTCCTCTTCTTTCTGGATCATGCAGCAGCTTTTTCATCCGGTTGCATTTGCAATTATAATGCCGCTTTATAATATGGGTATAGGGAAGGCGATATTGGTACTTTTACAAAGACTTCACCTGCTTTCATTTCCGGTAACAAAAAAGGAAAAAAGCGGTAAAATAGATCATCAATTTGTACGAAAAATGCCTGGCGCACTGGCAAAGCTCGCATTAATTCAGCTGGAGCGTCTGGAAGAATTTAACGCAAAACGTATTCGGGCAACAGGAATGTATACAAAAGGTATTAAAAACGTAAACATTACGTTTCCTTCTCTTTTGCGCCTCCCCCTCCTTCGATTTCCAGTTCTTGTAAAAAAGCCTGATAGATTGCATGCATTAGCACGTCGCAGTAGTATATATTTGGGAACCTGGTATTCGCATATAATAGATCCCAATGGGACTGAGCATGAATCAATTTTCTATAAAAAAGGTATGTGCCCCAACGCTGAGAAAATTGCTGGAGTAATTGTCAATTTACCGACATACCCGCTGCTTTCTGAAGAACAAATAAGAGAAGTTATCAGTATGGTGAATGCTTATGTATAGGATTGAAGAGATAACGGATAAAAACACCTGGGAGAATTTTTTGCTGAGTGAAAAGGTGCCGACACACCCCTTTTTTCAATCTTGGAGTTGGGGACAAGTACAAAAAGCACTGGGACATGAAATACATCGTTTTGGTTTCTATAAAAAGAAAGACCTTTTAGGTGTCTGTCTTGCTGTAGTAGTACGAGCGCGCCGGGGATGTTATTTGCATTTGCGTCACGGGCCTCTACTTTCTGATTTCCCAAATCAGTTTGACTCATTTCTTTCTCAAATTACACCGATTGCAAAACGATTGAGAGTAGATTTTATTCGTTTGTCTCCGCAACTTGAGCCGGATGAAGTTTCAATTGCACTTTTGAAAAAACACGGGTTGCGTAATGCCCCGGTGCACAATATGGATGCTGAGAACAGTCTGGTACTTGATGTTACAGAGTCAGACGAGACGTTATTTTCAAACATGAGAAAGTCCACACGTTATCTTGTCAGAAAAGCCAAAAATATGCCGATTGAGATAACAAAAACAGTAAGTGACCCCGACCTCTCAGCTTTTCTAAACCTGTATAGGATTACATCAAAACGGCATAAGTTTGTTCCGCATAGAGGAATGAAGGAGGAACTGGCTATTTTCGGAGCAGATAATCAGGCACTTCTTTTTCTGGCAAAATACGAAAAAAAAATTATAGCGGGGGCGTTGGTTATTTTTTATGGAAAACAGGCAGTTTATCACCATGCAGCATCTGACGATATTTATCGTGATATTCCAGCTCCCTATCTTTTGCAGTGGGAAATTATCCAAGAGGCAAAAAGACGAGGCATGAGTGAATATAATTTCTGGGGAGTAGTACCAGAGAATAAACCAAAACATCCCTGGCAGGGATTGACTATGTTTAAAACCGGATTTGGAGGGAAACGGGTAAATTATATCCATGCCCAGGATTTACCCTTGAGCACAAGTTACTGGAAAACACATATGATTGAAACTCTTTGGCGAATACGCAGAGGTTATTAGCCTCACGTTTGAAGCTTTTTGAAAATAAGAGTATAATGAAATTCTATGGCGCAAGTATTGGGTCTTACAATCTTGTCTTTTTTTATTACTGCCATTCTTTTAGTACCATTTATTGATTTTTTATATAGGATTAAATTCAGGCGTGCATATCAGAAAACAAAAGATGTTTTCAATCAGCGTACGCCGATTTTTGATAAATTTAATTCGTGGAAAACAGGAACGCCTTTCGGAGGCGGAATTCTGATTGTTATTGTGGTGACGGTTCTTACCATGTGGGCATATGGAATTTTAAGCATCGATGTAAAACCGTGGGAATTTTTTGTCATTCTTTTTACTTTTATCGGTTTCGGACTGTTGGGACTATACGATGATGCGAAAAAACTGGTGAGTCAAAAGGACTCATTCTTCGGTCTTAGATTCCGACATAAATTTGTTATTCAGTGGGTGTTAGCTTTTGTCATCGCCAGTGTTATTTACTACAAGTTGGGGTATACATTTATTTTTATTCATGGATTCGGATTGGCAAGCATGGGATATTTATATATTCCTTTTGCGGCCTTTGTCATAGTTTCGTTTACAAATGCTTTTAATATCACAGACGGGCTTGATGGATTAGCATCAGGCCTTTTACTTATTTGTCTTGCTTCATTTTTGGTACTCACTATTACCGCACGGCAACTAGATTTATCTTTGGGAGTATTTATTGCGCTTCTTATGGGAAGTGTGGCAGCGTTTTTGTACTTTAACATATTTAAAGCACGTATCTGGCTGGGGGACGTAGGTTCCATGGCGCTTGGGGCGTCGCTTGCTGTTATAGGGCTTTTAACAGGAAAAATTATCGCTCTTGCTGTCATCGGAGGTATTTTTGTTCTTGAAGCTGGATCGTCGCTTCTTCAGCTGTTAGGAAAGAAATTTTTAAAAAGAAAAATACTTCCTGCGTCTCCGTTACACCTTTATCTTCAACAGCGGGGTTGGGAAGAACCAAAAATTGTCATGAGGGCATGGCTTATAGGTTTTTTCTTCGCGGTGCTCGGGCTTTATGTGGCCTTTATATAAATGAAACGTATTGACGTTTTGCTGCTTATACTGACTATTCTCCTTACACTTTTCGGGCTTCTTATGATTTTTGATGCGTCATCTTATATCGCGTTTCGCGATTTCGGAAATAAATATCATTACTTGCGTGAACAGTCGGTATGGATTGTGTTGGGGATTTTATCGATGGGATTTTTTAGTTTCTTTGACTACAAGAAATTATATTACTTGGCATTACCAATGCTTATCGTTTCTATAATATTGCTTCTTCTTGTCTTTATTCCCGGAATTGGAGTCTATGTTTTGGGAGCCAGACGGTGGATAAATTTGGGTCTTTTTGTGTTACAGCCCGCAGAATTTGTAAAGCTGAGCCTTGCAGTCTATCTCTCTGCATGGTTTTCCAACAAAGAGCGTGGGCGATTTACCGCATTTAGTCTCCTATTGGGACTAATCATGCTTTTAGTAATGTTTGAGCCTGACATGGGAACGGCAAGTATTATTCTTGCTGAGGCTTTAGGTGTATATTTTCTTTCAGGTGGTAGTATTACACATTTTTTACTTGCCATACCGGTTATCGGTGCGCTGGGGTACCTGCTGATAAAATTCGAGCCATACCGGGCTCAGAGACTTGCTACTTTTCTTAATTTTAATCAATCGATTGAATCTACATCTTATCATGTTAAGCAAATTCTGATAGCACTTGGCATGGGAGGGTTAAGCGGAGTCGGAATCGGTAATTCACTGCAAAAATATGCCTACCTTCCGGAAAATACCACCGATTCGATCTTTGCGATAATTGCGGAAGAATTCGGATTCATCGGAGCGGGTATTTTAATTATTATATACATGATTATTATTTGGCGGGGGTTTTTAATTGCCAATCGTGCGAAAGACACCTTTGGAAAACTTTTAGCAGGAGGCATTACCATATTCCTGGGTGCACAAATCCTTATTAACCTAGGTGCGCAGACAGCATTGCTGCCATTAACCGGTGTTCCGTTACCTTTTATTTCCTACGGAGGATCGGCTCTTGTTGTAGATATGTGCTCTATTGGTATACTATTGAATATATCAAAACATGGATGATACTCGATCTCTTCGGATTGTCATGACAGGAGCAGGGGGAGGGCATTTCGCTCCGGCTCTTGCCGTTTGTGAAGTACTTCCTAAGGAGACCGCCTTACTTTTTGTAGGAAGAAAACATGGATTAGAAGGCGATAGTGCATTATCGCTTGAATATCAAACTGCAAAAGCACGCGGTATTCCGTTTGAAAGTATCACTACAGGTAGATTACAGCGGCGGTGGACACGGCATACGCTTTCATCTCTTATAAAATTACCGGTCGGGCTTTTCCAAGGACTGAAGATTTTACTAGCATTTAAGCCTGATGTTGTCGTTTCTTTCGGCGGTTATATTAGTCTTCCGGTCGTTACTGCAGCATACATTCTTCGGATTCCTGTTGTTATCCATGAACAAACACTCGGCGTGGGACTTGCAAATAAAATTGCTTCCCGCTTTGCCAGAAGGATTTGTGTTTCGTGGGAAGAATCGCTTCCTTTCTTTCCCGAAGGAAAAACTGTAGTAACAGGAAATCCTATCAGAAAATCGCTTTTCCTTTATAGGCAGAAAAAGAAGATACATAAATCTTATCTTTTCATTACAGGCGGAAGCGTAGGGTCGCATGCGATAAATGTATTGATAGAGGGGTGTTTGGAACGTTTACTCAGAGCTATTCCCATCATCCATCAGACAGGAGATGCGAAAGAGTACAATGACTACGAGCACCTGCAATCATTAAAAAATACATTACCCCAAAGTCTGCAGGAGAAATACACGATAGAAAAATTTATTCCAGAAGATAAAATAGGTGAGATTTTGGCTGGTGCTTCACTTGTGGTGGCAAGGGCAGGAATAGGGACTATTACCGAACTGATTGCGTTCGGAAAACCTGCGCTACTTATACCGTTACCGTTTTCTCAAAATAATGAGCAAAAGACTAATGCGGAATTTTTAAAAAATCTCGGACTTTCGCAGATTTATAATCAGAATAGTTTAACACCGGACCTTCTTTGTGATGCTGTCTTAAGCATGCTTAAAAACAGCAAGGAATATGAAAAGCATGCAGAAGAAGTAAAAATTCATATGCAAAAAGACGCTGCTTTGAAAATTCTTTCTGTAATCCAGGAAGTAGTAAACTAATGCATGAATCTGCCAGAAGAAAACGTAAAAAAGCACACAGCAGGAGAAAAACAGTAGTATATGCTGGAATTTTTTTCCTCCCTCTTCTAATAACTGCAGGTTATTTTCTTTTCCGGTATTATGGAACTGCCTCGCTTATAAGTCCGCTCCCAAAGTCTCTTAAATCCTCATTGGTGAGCCAGGCATCAGAGGCAAAAAAACTGAGTCTGCTTTTGGAGAAGGCAGGAATTGCTTCGGCTTCTGTTTCGCTTAGAGATACCACATCATTTGAGGTAACTCTGTCTGAAGGAGCGCATGTAATTTTTTCAGCAACTAAGCCGGTGGATATACAGGTGTCCTCTTTACAACTTATGCTATCGCGTTTTACAATAGAGGGAAAGAAATTTTCTCAAATTGATTTACGATTTGAAAGACCCGTAATTGTGTTCAAATAGAGACACAATTACGATTATGGTGTACAATGGTGTGTATATGAACAATGCAACTCGCTCAAGCGATGGTAAAATTATTGTTTGTATTGATATTGGAACCTCAAAAGTCGTTACCCTCATTGCGAAAGTAAACGAATATATCAACGTCCTTGGTGTATCGGAAGTGAAATCGCAAGGAGTACGGAAAGGACAGATTGTTGATATAGAAGATGCGGTTTCCGCTATCAACGCCTCACTGGAAGCAGCCGAACGTATGGCAGGCTTTTCAGCTTCTCGCGTTATCGTTTCTATAGGCGGTGGGCATATTGAAAGTCTTAATTCCAAAGGAGTAGTAGCTGTATCATCTGCGGATGGAGAGATAAACGCAACAGACCTTATTCGTGTAATAGATGCGGCGAAAGCAGTCTCACTTTCCTCTACCCGTGAAGTTATTCATGTGTTGCCCAGAAATTACACTGTAGACGGACAGGAGGGCATAAGAGATCCGATCGGCATGACAGGAGTTAGACTTGAGGTAGATACCCATATTATCACTGCGAATACAACATCTGTGAAAAACCTTGAGAAGGCTCTTTCCGAAGTAGGAGTGGATGTTGAAAGTATTGTTTTTTCAGGCTACGGAAGTAGTATGTCGGTTCTTTCCGATACCGAGAAGGAACTAGGTGTGGTCCTGGTAGACATAGGAGCTGGTACTACCGATATATCAGTATATGTAGAAGGATCTGTGGCTTACTCCTGCGTCCTCCCTATCGGTGCCCGTCATATTACCAATGATTTGGCTATCGGTCTTCGAATCTCTTTGGAATCTGCTGAAAAGATAAAATTATTCCTTTCCAACGCGACAGCCAGAAGGCAACTTAATCCTGAAGAAGTTTCAGGATTACATGAAGCGGGAAACGAGAAAGCAGTCGAGGCAATGGCGAGTAAAACTGATGAAGTAGACTTAAGTTTCTTAGGACTTCCCGAGGAAGTTCGGAAGGTTTCCAAAAAAACATTGGTGGATGGAATCATAAGGCCGCGTCTGAATGAGATATTTACAATGGTAGGACTGGAAGTGAAAAAAAGCGGTTATGCCGGTCAAACACCTGCCGGACTTGTTATATGCGGAGGTGGAGCAAAGACAGTCGGGATACAGGATGCAGCCAAAAGAACACTTGCGATGCCTGTAAGAGTTGGGTATCCACAAAAGATTAAAGGCATTATTGATGAAATACAAGATCCGGCATTTGGTGCTGTTGTGGGTCTTGCCATGTATGGAGAAAAATCGGAGTCTTCTCCGGTTGGGGCACCGTTTGGGTTTTCGTTACCGGGGCTTCCCAAAAATATGAAAATGGGAAATTTACCCTCAAAAATTCTTTCATTTATAAAATCGTTTATCCCGTAGAACTATGGACTTTGCCATAGCTTGCAAAATTATAAGCTATCTGTTACGATACCGGAAATAACCTCATATGCTTATAAAACCGCAAACAACCAGCATTGCAAAAATCCGCGTGATGGGTGTTGGAGGAGGAGGAAATAACGCCCTAAATTCCATGATTACCCAAAGTCAAATTCAGGGAGTTGATTTCGTCGCAGTAAATACTGACGCGCAAGCATTGATTTTGGGTCATGCCGCAACTAAGGTGCAGATTGGAGAAAACCTCACCAAAGGGCTTGGGTCAGGCGGAGATCCTGATATGGGAAGACAAGCAGCTGAAGAATCTGGAGAAAAAATTAAAAACATGCTTGAAGGATCTGACATGGTGTTTCTTGCTGCCGGGATGGGCGGCGGTACAGGTACCGGCGCGACACCTGTGATTGCGCGTATCGCCAAAGAAGTAGGAGCTTTAACCATAGCAGTTGTTACCAAACCGTTTTCATTTGAAGGAACTCGAAGGATGGTAGCAGCAGAAGACGGAATTGAGAATCTTCGGGACAAAGTCGATACACTCATCGTCATTCCAAATCAGAGAATTTTGGACGTGGTAGATAAAAAGCTGTCACTTCTTGAAGCATTCAAAGTAGCAGACTCGGTACTTTCTCAAGGGGTGCAAGGCATTTCAGATCTTATTACCATGCCGGGACTTATCAATGTCGATTTTGCAGACGTTCGCTCTATCATGACGAATGCTGGGTCAGCGCTAATGGGTATAGGAGTAGGAGTTGGTGAAAACAGAGCCCAGACTGCCGCCAGAGCTGCTATCGCATCACCGCTTTTGGAAATTTCCATGGAAGGCGCGCGGGGAGTGCTTTTCAATATCATGGGAGGACTTGATCTGACCATGAGTGAAGTGGATGAAGCATCAAAAATCATCTCGGGTGCTGCCGATCCGGACGCAAATATTATTTTCGGCGCGACCATCGATGAGACTATGCGTGATCAAATGAAGATAACTGTTATCGCAACAGGATTTGATCAGACCAAACAAAAACTCAGAGAGTTTGTAACACCTCTTCCAAAACCCCAGCCTCAGCAACAGGCGGGTACAACACCGGTTTCTCAACCAACCGCAACACCAGAAAAGCAGGAAGAACCGGACGAAGATGTATTTGAAATCCCCGCATTCTTACGACAGAGGAACTAGTTATTATCTAATTTTTTTGATATCTCTTCCATTTTACTTTCAAATTCCTCATAATCCACAATATAGTCATAAAACATTCTTTTAAATTCATTTAAAACTTTATCTCTTTCGTTTGGTAAAGAATTGGCAGTTGTCACAGCCAATTGATATAGGAGGATTGGGGCAATATCAAGCCACTTATCATTTAATCGAAGAAAGATTAATATTGTCATTACGGCAATTCTCTTATTACCATTAGCAAAAGGATGATTTTTTATCAATGAATAAAATAAAACTGCCGTTAAATCGACTAATGTTGGATTATCGGTATTATAGAATGTATTTCTTGGAGCAGCGAGTGATGATTCCAATAGTGAGTTATCTCTAGTTGAGTAGTCAGGAATTGGTTCGCCAAACGACATTAATTCTCTAGCAAGATTAAAACAGATAAACTCAAAATCATCTATTTTTAACCACTTAGGCTGCGGCAAGTCTTCTGAAGGTTTCTTCATATTGTTTTACACCTTTATTTACTGCCTTCTTAATTATTTTAGCTTTCTTAGGGTTATTTTTTTCGTATTTTTTAACTGCTACATTTGTCATATATCAATTATACAAACATTTAACTTTTTAAGCAAACCGAGATTATAAAACTAGACTTATCTAAGATATCCCCGCATTTCTAAGGCAGAGGAATTAAGTTTTTTGCTATAATCATCGTATGGATCAGAAGGCGATAATTCTGGAATTCATTAAAAAGCAAAAGCTTGCGGTTTTATCTACAGTAACTCCTAAAAATACTTCACAATCCGCGGTTTTGGAATTCGGGCAGACGCAAACTCTTAAGATTATCTTTGACACCTTTTCCTCATCAAGAAAGTACAAAAACATCAAACATAATAATAATGTTTCGTTGGTTATCGGGTGGGATGAAGATATTACTGTTCAGTATGAAGGGAAAGCCTACGAATTGGAAGGAAAAGAAAAAGAGGACTATAAGAAAATATATTTTGAGAAAAACCCAGAGGCGCAAAGGTGGGAAACGAAAGAAGGAATGACATATTTTAAAGTAGTTCCGACTTGGATTCGATATTCTGATCTTAACAAAAATCCATGGGAGATCTACGAGGTAAAAATGATTGAGAGGGGGTGAGATTGTGAAACTTTCAACAGTATTTCTTATCAACGCGATATTTGCCGGGTTTGGCGGATTCGGACTGGTAGTAATGCCTGCTGCGTTAATGGCACCATATGGGCCTGAGTTAAATACGGCGGGAATTTTTGTTGCTCAGCTTCTGGGTGTCACACTTTTGGGAACATCATATATTTACTGGGCGACAAGAAACGTAAAAGATCGACCCATTCTTTATACTTTAAGCTTTGGTGCATTTTGCATTCACCTTGCAGCTTTAGTTTTGGGCCTCTGGAGTTATCAGATACATGCGTTAAATAACATGATATTTGTAGATGTATTTTTGCATGGGCTTTTGGCAGGAGGATTTGGCTACTATGGCGTCTGGAAAAAAGTCTAGCTTTGTGGGGTCTTTAAAGAATTTTAAGAAGCTCCACCTCAAATATCAGTGTTGCAAAACCAGGTATATTTCCCGTTCCATATTTTCCGTAACCAAAACGGTAAGGAATGGTCAATTTTCTTTTGCCGCCGACTTTCATTCCCGGTACCCCCATATCCCAGCCTTTTATGACATAGCCTACACCGATTTTGGTTTCAAAGGGTTCTTTTCGATCATATGAGGAATCAAAAGGAGTTCCGTCTTCCAAATAACCTTTGTAATGCATAACTACCGTATCTCCTTCTTTTACTTCCTGTCCTTTTCCGACATTAAGATCTTCAATCTGTAATTCCTGTTGTTTCTCGTCCATAGAAAAATAGTATATCAGAAACTGAGCGGGCTTACCCGGTAAGTAATTTCAATTTAGTAGGTTTATATGCTATATAAGTAACGAGAAGAAAGATTGTAATTCCTAGTGCCAACAGCAGTTCTGAAAATTCTTGCCATTCCCAGCGTTTACCGCCTATAAAGTTGACGTATAGATAGAAAAGAAAAATCGGCAAAAAATACGGTGCGGCAAACCATGGGATTGAAATATTGTGAAGGAAGTCCCGTATTTTCTTGTACGGAAAGAAGCTGGAAATTATCCATGAAAATGCTCCATAGGCGCCGAGTAACATGTATAAAAGATATTGGTATTGGTTTATAGCTTTTAGGTTGTGCAGTGTTAGCTCATGCTGGGTGTTGTTCTCCTTCATGATAGCAGGGGATTCGATATGGAAAATCCGTTGTCCCCATGCTATTTCTTCTCCCGAAACAAAAAACAAAAACATTGTTATGAAAAAAAAGAGGATAGCTATGTGCTTTAGATCTTTGTTGAAAAAATGTTTGGTTATAAGTGCGGCAAGAATAGTGGATAGTGAGAAAAATAAAAACTGTAAATTTTCAAAAAGTCGGTCTTCCTTGCTCAACTCAAAAAAGGCTCCGTTGGGCCAAAGCCAGATACAAATTCCGATGAAAAGCAGGAAGAACGCACCGGAAAAAATTAAAGCATGTTTTCTTCTTTTCAATAACTGTCTGTCAATGGTTACTAGAGCAAGTCCGGTGCTTATTAATAGCAGATAAAGAAACTGTGAGTAATGAATGTGGAAAGTGCTGAAGGTAAAATTAGGATAGAGGAAGAAATCTGCAAAGGTAAAAATAAAAGTGAAAACAGCTATAACCGGCAGTAAGATGAAAGAATTAAGTTTTTTTATCGGTTGTAATGTGCTGAAATCTATCTTTCCCGGAAGAAAAAAAATGTATACGCTGGTTACAAGAAATAAAATGAAAAGAATATTTGTGTCTAGTAGAACATGTTTTTTCAGAAATCCCGGATAGGTGATTGTATCAGTCATTATGGTAAAAAGCGTCAAAAGTGTCAACGTTAGATAAAGATAAAACGATTTTATAGGTAACATCGGTGAGAAAACAGTGTGATACATGTCTTATAGTATACACCTGTATGAAATTTAAAGCAAACATGCTTGAACTAGCCTTCAGTTTCAGCTACAATTAAACTCATGTTCAAACCAGTTTCGCCGAAAGTTGATTTTCCAAAACTAGAAGAAGAAATTCTCTCGTTCTGGAAAGAAAATAAGACTTTTGAAAAATCTATTGAAAACCGCCCAAAGGATAAAACCTGGACATTTCTCGATGGGCCGCCTTTTGTTACGGGGCTTCCGCATTACGGTCACTTATTAACAACAATTGCAAAAGATCTTTTTCCCCGATTTTGGACTATGAAAGGATATCGTGTTAGAAGAGTGTGGGGATGGGATGGACATGGGTTGCCGGTTGAAAATAAAGTTGAAGTAAAGCTAGGTATAAAAACGAAAAAAGAAATTGAAGAAAAAATAGGAGTGAAGGTATTCATAGACGAATGCAAAAAATACCTGGATTCAGTTACAAATGAATGGGAATGGTACGTTGATCGGGTAGCAAGATGGGTAGATTTTGAACATGCATACAGAACGTGGGACACACCGTATATGGAAACGGTCATGTGGGTATTTAAAAAGATGTATGAAAAGAAGCTTATCTACAAAGGCCTGAAAGTTTCTCTATACTGTCCACATTGTGCCACACCAATCTCCAACTTTGAAGTCGCAATGGATGCGGATAATTATAAAGAAATTATTGATGTCGCAACGACGTATAAGTACGAACTAAAAACTGAAAACGAAAAACTAAAAACATATATTTTAGCTTGGTCTACCACGCCATGGAACAAAATAATCACTCCTGCGCTGGCAGTAAATCCAAAGCTGACGTATGTAAAGGTAAAAGAAGGAGACGAGTATTATATCCTCGCAAAGACTACAGTGAAGATGCTGAAACAAGTTCAGCATGATATTGTTGAGGAGTTTGAAGGAAAGGATTTGATCGGCTTGAAGTTTGAGCCGCATTATGATTACTATCCAATAGCTCCTGGAGAAAAAGCATTCGAAATAATCGGTGGGGATTTTGTAACAGCAGATGAAGGGACAGGTGTCGTAACAATTGCAGCATACGGTGAGGAAGATTTGAAAGCAATGGGGGAAAACAACATCCATATAGAAATGCATTTGGATGATGTAGGTGTGATAAAACCTGATGTGCCGAAATTTGGTGGAATGTATTATTTGAAAGCAAATGAGGCAGTGAATAAAGATTTGGCAGATCGCGGGTTGATATATAAAGATGAGAAATTGCCTCATAATATTCCATTGTGTTGGCGTTGTCACACGAGGTTATATTATGCACCTATTAATGCATGGTATGTGAATGTAGCGACGCTAAAAGATCAGATGAAAAAAACCAATGAGCGCGTAAATTGGGTTCCCTCTCATTTTAAACATGGACGGTTTTTAAAAAGTCTTCAAAACGCACCTGATTGGAATATTTCCCGCAATAGGTATTGGGGTTCTCCAGTTCCTGTTTGGGAGTGTGAGTGTGGTGAGCGGTATGTGCCTGGATCAATTCAGGAACTTGAAGATTTAAGCGGAAAAAAAGTTACAGATTTACACAAACCGGGAATTGATGAAATAATTATTCCTTGTTTGAAATGTGAAAAAAAAGCACGAAGGGTACCTGAAGTCCTTGATAGCTGGATAGAAGCAGGAAGTGCGTCATTTGGTGAAAGGCATTATCCCTTCGACTTTGCTCAGGGTAAATCGTTTGCATCTCAAAAACTTGAAGACTTTTATCCTCCGGATTTTATCGTTGAGTATACAGGACAAATCAGAGCATGGTTTTACGTACTTCACGTTATTTCAAATGCTCTCTATCAGGTGGAAGCATTTAAAAATGTTTTGGTTAATGGTGTTATTTTGGGGACGGATGGGCGAAAAATGAGTAAGAACTTCGGAAATTACCCTGATCCAAAGGAAATGCTTGAGAAATACGGCGCAGACGCATTGAGATTGTATCTTATGAAAAGTCCGGTTGTTCAAGGAGAAGATACTGTAATATCGGAAGAACAGTATAGAAATCAGGTAAAAGGAACAATGCTTATTTTATGGAATGTTTATAATTTCTTTGTCAGTTATGCAAACATCGATAAGTTCAAAGTACAAAATGCAAAGTTCAAAGTTTCGGAAAATGTTTTAGATCAGTGGATTTTAAGTTTGTTAAACCGTTTAATAATAGAGGAAACAGAAGATCTAGAAAAGTACGACACTATTAAAGCAATTGAAAAAGTTGAAAAGTTTGTTAATGATTTATCCACATGGTATATCAGAAGAAGCAGAGACAGAGTTGGTCCAACTGCAGATGATGAAAAAGACAAGCAAGCATTTTATGAGACGACTTATACTGTTTTGACAACACTTGCCAAAATGCTTGCTCCCATCACGCCGTTTTTGGCAGAAGAGATATATAAAAATCTCACCGGAGAAGAATCAGTGCATCTGACCGACTGGCCGCAAGAGAATTCAGAAATCAAAGTAAAATATTTAAAATTAATCGAAGAAATGGCGATTGTTAGAAAGATTGTAGAACTTGGGCATGCACAGCGAAAAGCGGCAAATATAAAACTAAGACAATCACTTCAAAAACTTACTGTAATAGGGGAAGCAAATGTCAAACCATTAGAAAAACGGCCTGAAGCAATTCAAAAGCTTTGGGAAAAACTCGCACAAGTATTGAAAGATGAATTAAATATTAAAGAGCTTGGATTCAAAAAAGGAGATGGAGCACTCGTTGTTGAACTGGATACAACAATTACTGAAGCTTTGAAAAAAGAAGGGGAAGCGCGGGATATCGTCAGGAAAATTCAGGAGGAGAGGAAAAAGCTTGGTACAAGTTTAGATGAATACGTAAACGTAACTCTTCCTGAATGGCCGAAGGAATTTGAAGAGGAAATAACGAGGAAAGCGCTTGTTCGTAATCTTACTGAAGGTAGTGTTTTTTCTGTCCAAAAAATATGACCAGAGGGTTATTTTCCCATGTTGACTGGGGGCTTTTAGTCCCTGTAACAGTTCTTGTCTTTTTCAGTCTTACTGTTCTTTTTTCTATAAATCCTGTTTTTTTCAAAAACCAGCTTTTCTTTTTTTTGCTTTCTTTAGTTATATTTATTCTGGTTACAAATATTAACTACGATGTGATACGGCATTACTCGCTGGGTATCTATGTTGTCTCAATAATTCTTTTGCTTTTTGTTCTTATATTAGGAATTGAAAGTAGGGGAGCAGTTCGGTGGATAGAAATTTTGGGCATACGTATTCAGTTCTCCGAAATTCTCAAACCTTTTCTGGCCGTTTCATTTTCTACTTTTCTTGCAGGTGTAAAACAAAAATCATTCAAAGAATTTGCACTGAGCGGATTACTTCTTTTGCCGGTTGCGTTTCTTATAACAGTACAACCGGATTTGGGCAATGCCATTATTTACATGCTGGTTGCTTTATTGACACTTGTTATTTTCGGGTTTCCGCTGGTATGGTTTGTTGGTGGAGGGGTACTTGCAGCAGTGTGTATGCCTTTTTTCTGGAAGTTTTTGCATGATTACCAGAGGCAGCGCATTTTAACTTTTATAAATCCCACCAGTGATCCGTTGGGAACTTCTTATAACGCAATCCAATCAATGATCGCCGTGGGATCAGGAGGAATTTTTGGAAAGGGAATAGGTGAGGGTACGCAGTCGGGACTCCTTTTTCTACCGGAAAAACATACAGATTTTATTTTTGCAACACTTTCTGAAAGTTTTGGGCTTTTGGGCGGGATAATACTTTTTGTAGCCTTTGGCTTTCTTTTTTTTAGAATAATTACCATATACCATAATTCAGAAGATTTGTATTATAAAACGTTTTGTATTCTTGCGTTCTCATTGTTTTTAGTGCAGTTCTTTGTGAATATCGGTATGAATATCGGCATAGTACCTGTAGTTGGCGTAACACTCCCATTTGTTTCATATGGCGGTAGCTCAATTCTTTCCAATTTTATTTTGCTGGGTCTTCTTTCCTCTTTGAGTACAAATCTCCATCGACGAGATACGCTGGAAATACGCTGATAAATTTGTTATAATCATTGTCTATGAAATACGCCGTTATTCAAACAGGGGGGAAACAATACAAAGTATCTGAAGGTGATGTAATAGAAATTGAGCATCTTGATAAAAAACCTAAAGAGGCTGTTAATTTTGATGATGTACTTTTGTACGTATCCAACGATCCAAAAACCGTCCTCATCGGTTCACCAAAAGTACCGGATGTTTCCGTAGCCGGAACAATCATTGAAGAGAAAAAAAGCAAAAAAATCCGTGTCGCTACTTTTAGGGCAAAAGTAAGATACAGAAAAGTTCACGGGCATCGTCAGCTACTTTCAGCAGTAAAAATTGAGTCAATCGGATTAAAAAACGAAAAAAAGGTCACAAAAGAGCAAAAAGAAGAAAAACCGGCTCGGAAAACAAGGAGTAAAAAAGTCGCTTGACATCTGTGAAAAGAACACATACAATGATTGCGATTTCACAAGTTACTAAATAACTTATAACTTAGCACTTATAACTAGAATATGGCACATACAAAAGCGCAAGGCTCAGTAAAAGGAAATAGAGATTCAATTTCAAAACGGCTTGGGGTAAAGTTATACGGTGGTCAGAATGCAAAAGCCGGAAATATTCTTGTGCGACAAAAAGGAAACAAATTCTTTCCCGGAAACGGTGTATCTATGGGAAAAGATTTTACTCTTTTTGCGCTGACAGACGGAATTGTTAATTTCAAGATGCTCCGCGGTAAAAAAATTGTAGAAGTAAGTCGTGGATAAATCAATAAACGAAATACACGAAATTGAAGTAAACATGTTACAGGCAAATCCGCTCCAGCCTAGAGGAGTTATAACGCCTGAATCTCTTACTGATCTGGTAGATTCCATTCGTGAACAAGGAATTTTAGAGCCGCTTGTTATTGCTAAAACCCCCGCCGGATATCAGATAATTGCAGGAGAAAGACGATTCCGCGCTGCAAAAATATTGGGTTTTGAGAAAATTCCAGTCCGGGTTATTGAGACGACACCGCAGGGTATGCTTGAGATGTCCATTGTGGAGAATGTGCAACGTGAGGACTTAAATCCCATAGAGCGTGCATTGGCATACAAGCGCCTTATTGATGAATTCGGGTTGGGAACAAATGAAGTTGCCAAGCGTGTTGGTAAAAGTGCTCCGGCTGTTTCAAATACCATTCGGCTTTTATCCTTGCCTGACGCGATAAAAGACGCGCTTGTTGCGGGTGTCATCAGCGAAGGACATGTTCGTCCCCTCATATCGCTTGGTGACCCCAAGCTTATGCTGGATCTTTTCAAACGGATTCTGAGGGAGAGTAGTACAGTCCGGCAAACAGAAGACATGGCACGGGCAGTGAAAGCCGAAGTGGAGAAAAAAGAACCCAGAACAAAACAAGACAGACTTCATATTCCGGAGCTGGATGAAATCGGAGAAAAAATACAGAAAAAGCGTGGTCTTGATAAGGTGGACGTTTTTCAGTCACGAAGTCTTGCCAGGTTAGTACTTGTAATAAGGGGCGATCCGGAAAAAACTACCCCTAAAATAAAAGAAATCTACGGACTTTTGGATCAAGGGGAAACTACGGTACCTGAAGCTTCGTAACTCTTTATTGCTGCGGGTTTTTTACCGCCCGGGCGTGGTTAACCGGCCAATACACAAACATGGATTTCCCCAAAATCTCAGACTTTTTAATCGGTCCCCACTCACGTGAGTCGGAACTGTTGGATCTGTTGTCGCCCATCATGAAATACATATTTTCAGGGACAGTAACCTCCTGCCCTTCTTGCATATACCCGCCACCGTATGTTTTTACATCGTCTGCAAGATATTTGCTCTCGTCAAGTTTTTCTCCGTTGAGATACACCGATCCTTCCTGGATCATCACTCGATCTTCTGGTATTGCAATGACCCGTTTTATATAGTCTTTATCTTTATCAATTGGGGATTTAAATACGATTACATCGCCGCGCTTCGGATCTTCGAGGCGTGTTGATATAAGACTGGTCAATACGAACTCGCCGTGATCAAAGTTAGGATACATAGAAAGCCCTGAAACCTGAAAGGGTCGAAAAAGGAAAATGTAGATAACCAAAAAAACTGTAGCAGCGAGCAAAATGGTTTGTGCGCCGTCGACGAGGAAAGAAATAATCCGGCGGGAAAGTGGTTCTTGTTCTTCCATACAGTTTATTGTCGCAAATATACGATCATTTTGTCAATGAAAGAGAAATATGCTAGTATTAGCCTTACTAGCGCCTTCTCAGTTGATAGACCTGCCTGCATTGGCCATTTAGCTCAGTTGGTTAGAGCGTTCGCTTCACATGCGAAAGGTCAAAGGTTCGAATCCTTTAATGGCCACAGTTATGGTGGGCAGGGCGCCCTTTCGAGTCCACTTTATCCTATAATTTTGATTTCTCAGCTTACTGGTGATAGAATCCGCTTATTAGTTTTGAGTATCCATAACGCTCTGCTTTGCAGGGCTTGGGAATTGAGTGATTGCTACTTAAAACTCAGATCTGATACTCATCACTTTCTTGTCTGGTGAAACCAGACCCTGCTTTGCAGGGCTCTTTGAAATTACGGATGGCTTGCCTCACAAAACTTTATGCGAGTGGGGTGTGCTTTTGTGAGAAGATGAACGCAGTTTGATCAAGATTCCATGTTTTTCTTAAATCTTATATCTTAAATCCTAAATCTTGGTCGGTCTCCGTTCATCTTCGCTTGACGCAAGTTTCTGTGATTGTTCATAGAAATCTGTGTTAGGGCAGGAGCGAAGATACAAAATCACTGACTTGGAGTCATTATGTATCGAGAAAGAGAAGGACTGAAAACGTCCCTAGTCTATCTCGTCCCCCTTTGGGTCGGCTTGTTCGTCGGCGCCGGACATCTTCAGCAGCAAGGCTGGATGGGAATGGTGCTCGGCGGAGTGGTCGGTCTCTTGGTAACTCTGTCGATGCTGGGCAGCAAGGGGAGGAACGATCTGATTCTTGATGTCGGGTTGTACCTCATCCTGGCAGCGGGCCTGTCTTGGCTCCTGGCAGACGTTCTGAAGCTCCCTAGCTTTTTGAGCGTGGTTACACCGCTCCTGGCGCTCGGCGTGGACTGGTTGCTCAATAACGCCAAGGAGAAGGTCGCGGAGAAGGCAAGACGGGAGAGGTCTGCTACGGAAAGGAAGGAACGCAAAGCCGCTTGGGACAATCGGAAGCAATAGCCGTGGCGGTTGGTGTGAAGAGGGACTGCCCTCTCTCTTTGCGCCATCATCTTGCGGTAGATGTTTGACATGGAAAGGATAAGGAGGAAATTATGCGTAGTCCGATGCCGTGGATCGAGCGTCACCTCAAGCAGCCGGGAGCCCGTCTCCTTATGCTACTTGGTGTCGCTCCCACCGTTGTCACGATGGCTGGTGTTGTGATCGTCACGACTGCCAGCTTCGTTTTGATGTCCACACGGTCGGTATCGCTTACGCTCATGATTCTGATCGTGGGGTTTTTGGCTGACGCTTTTGACGGGCCGTTGGCACGTCTTAAGGGGACCGCTTCTGCCTATGGTGCGTGGTTGGACACATTCTGTGATCGGCTCAACGAAGTAATTTTCGGGATAGCCATCACGATGGTCTACATCATGCACTTTACAAGCGTAGAACAGCAGTTCGTAGGTCTGCTTGCCCTCGGTCTGGGGTTTCTGGTTTCATTCTCCAAGGCTTCGGCCGAGGAGAAGGGAATTCACCCCAACTGGGACGATCGGTGGTTTCTGGGCTATCCTGGAAGGCTGGTATTCCTTTTGGGAGGTCTGGGAGGTACACTCGTCCTACCGTATTCGCCCGAGACGGTCATGAGCTTTACGTTGTTGTTCCTGTTCCTGTTCAACTTCTGTGTGCTTGTCTCCCGGATCAGGAGAATTAGGCAGTATGCGCCGGCGGCACATCCCAGGCTGGGACCACGAAAGTAGCACTGAAAGGAGTTAGTCATGTCGCTTGATCAGTGGTTCGTTCTCTGGATGGGAGTCATCGCTCCCTTTGGCATGGGCTTAGGGATGGTCTTCTGGAGTCATTTCTACAGGGGGCATCCCGAGGTCAGTCAGGATCAGATGTTGCGCATGACCAAAGCGGCCGGACAACCGCCATTGTCACAGCGACAAATGGCCTTCGGCAATCACCTGGGGCATTTCGCCTACTTCTTCCTCGCCAGCGTTTTTTTCAGTTTCTCCTACGTCTGTCTGATCGGCTTGATCGCCGGGCCGCCGTGGAGGAACGAGATGCTGTACGGAGGTGTCGTAGGGGGTGTTCTGACCACCATCATCCTGATGTCCATCAGGACGCAGTGGGAAAAGCCCAAGCCTGCCAACTGATCTTCCGCAAAGAATAATCCAACGCATCCCGTTTAGCGGGATCCCGCTTCGCCAGACAAAAGGCGTTTGGGGAACTGATTGAGAGAATCATGGATACGT
>JACOXW010000010.1 GCA_016182205.1 Candidatus Levyibacteriota bacterium | reverse complement strand
TTACTATAACAAAAAACCGCCCACAAAAAATCAAACTATTGTTTGAATCTTTTGTACGGGCGATCAATTCTGAATTCTAAGCTCTGAATTTTGAATTGCTCACGGTACCACCGTACTTTTCCCGCCCTGGCGGGACTTATCCGTGCTCCTTTCGACACACGTTTGTTCTGTCACGGGAACTTCCCGTACTGCTTAGTAAAAATCGCAGTCAGCATCGTTTGGCAGGAAACCAAACTCTAACGCTATTACCTTTATTATAACAAACACTTACTTCTTGTCAATCGCTAGTCGTGCCGCAAAAGACTTTTGAATAGTTTCTTCTTTCTGTGATCTTAGGCGAAATTCCAACGCTTGCTCAATATTTTCTATGAGTACTCCTTCTTCTTTGGCCGTATCTACTGTCCATTTTGCCTCTCCTGACTCCCCGATCAACCCGACGATATTTTTCAATCCCGGATCTTTTTCCAATACCTCAACAGTCCTATCCATCATAAATCCTGAGAGCAGTGTTCCTTTCTGGTAAAGCTTTGCAACTTCCAATAGGTTCAAATTATACGAAGACTTTTCAAGGACTCCAAATCCTTCCCCAAGTGCTTGCATGTAACCATACTCCATACCGTTATGTACCATTTTTACAAAATGCCCGGCACCGCCTTCTCCAAAATACGCGTGCCCGCCAGTAGGTTTGCTCAAACTATCAAAAATTGTAGTCATGTATCGATACGCTGAAACATCGCCACCTACCATCAACGGATACCCTGTTTCTGCTGCGACCAAACCGCCTCTTTGCGTGTCTTTATAAAATGAATTCCCACCATCCACCACAATATCTTCCGTCTCAACGAATTTATTTAGCTCATCCAAAACTTCCTGCGTTGCTTCCCCGGCATTTACCATTATCCAAACAATCCTTGGCCTATCCAAACTTCTTACCAAACCTTCTATTGATTCTGCAAACCTTACATTGGATCTTGATTTGATATTTGAAATTTGATATTTGAAATTTGAAATTCCTTCAGGTGATCTATTCCAAACAAAGACTTCATGTCCATCTTCGATGAGTTTTCGAGCGATGCGGCTCCCCATCTTTCCCAAACCAATTACACCTATTTTCATACTATTTTATTTTTGTTAGATCACCATGAATAATAATTGGCTGCATAATTGCTACTTCATGCGCCCATCTCACCTTATTATAGTCCGGATGAGGATAATAAAGAAATATCTTTTTTTTCAAAAAATGAGCAATTGCCATTTCCATTAAAGCAGAAATACCTATATACCCATCCAATTTATTTCTTTTGTGATTCAATACTAAGACGGCTTCATGTCTAGCAACTTCTTCAAAATTTTTGCGCATAATATCATTTTCAATGCAAAACATAAGATTATCTTTTAAAATATCAACAAATCTTTCGTTAGTCAGATGTGGCTCTGTCCCTACAGGAACTGATGCATCATGGCCTAATATATTAAGTTCTGCTCGCACTTTTACCATATCTTTTACGAATGCCATACTACCAATAATAAGAATTTTCATAAATGTGCTTTGAAAAATTGCACTGTTGTTTCAGTTGCTTTCTCTGCGTCTTGCGCTCGATCATGAAATCCTGAATCTTCCACATCAATATACGTATCGTTGCTGCCGTGAACAAAAAGTATAGGTATCTCTACCTTCATCAATTCCTCCATAGGACTTAAGTTCTCCATATCATCCATAAGCGCTTGACCAATTTTGTACTTAATACTACCAATTTCCGTATATCCCTGTTTTTCTATTCTCTCCATGGCTGGTTTTCCAAAGTATTTCTTTCCCCACTCGGTTGTGGGTTTAAGCCATTGCAAATAATCCAATAGCGCATTCCAAAGGACCAAAGCTTTTATTTTTCCTGCATGTCTTGAGGTATAGAGAGAAGCAATACCTCCCCCAAATGATGCACCCAGCAAACCAAAGGTCTTAAATCCTTTCTCTTCAAGAAGTTTTACTGCTGTCTCCAGATCATGTAACTTACCCGTCACTGTCAAGTCAATTGAATTTCCTTCACTTTCTCCATGAGCCCTGAAATCAAATCGGAAAACTGCAAATCCTCTATCTGCCAATGCATTTGTCAGCGCTACAAACACACCTCCTTCATCTTTATCCACCGTAATACCATGGCAAAGAATAATACATTTCGTGGCTTGTTTTTCGGGCAAACTCAAAATTCCGCAGAGTGTGAGTCCCTCAGCGTTTTTGAAAAATAACTTTTCTTCCATATCTTTTTGTATGATATATCGATATATCATACAATGAGTGCAAAAGGTGCAATATGCTACCTTTGTGTATCCATGTACTGTGTGTATGCGTTATAGTCATGGCCCAAAAATCTCGCTGCCACTTCTATAGCTAAATCTGCTGTTTTGTGTTCTATGTCACGTGTAGGATTGTACTCAACGACATCTACACCAACGACATTGCACTTTTTCCCTATGTATTTTGCAATAGCCATGATTTCTCTATGCATAAGCCCTCCGGTGTTAGGAATACCCACACCCGGAGCATACAATCCGTCAACGCAGTCCAAATCAAAACTTACCCAAACATTATCAACGCGTTTTGATAAAGCAAGAATCATACCGAAAAGATCTCCGAAACTCCGAGCCAATATATCCAGCATATCAAATGTCTGTACTTTTTCGTGTTTTATAAGAAGTTCTTCTTCTTTGTCCAGATCTGTGGTTCCGACAAGAATCATGTTTTGCTTTTTTACCTTTACTCCCTTTGTATAAATATTTACCAGCTCTTTCGCACCCAGACCAACGCACGCTGAGAGTGACATTCCATGAATATTACCGGAAATGGTGGTCTTATCCGTATTAAAATCCCCGTGCGCGTCGATGTAGATAAGCCCCAAATCACCTTTCAATGCTTTTGATGCACCAGCCACAGTTCCAAGCGTTAATGTGTGATCTCCGCCAAGCGCGATAATTTTTTGTCCTTTTTTTATCTCTTTTTCGACAACTACTGCAGTTTCATTTGCAACACGAACAATTTCTGAAAGATGCTTGAGTTTGGGAGAACCAGGAGCAACTTCATCTCGAGGTTTGCAAATAATATTTCCAAGATCTGTAATGCGGATTCCCACATGTTCAAGTTTTTCTACAATACCGCCATATCGAAGTGCCTGAGGACCCATATCAACACCTAATGTTTCAGCTCCTAAATCAATGGGAACCCCTAACAAAGAAGCTTTTTGCATGTGTGTATATTACCAAACAGCAGGAGAATTAACAAATTTTACTCCCAAGAGGAATTTCTTTATCCGGCTGAAGAAGAACCGGTTGTCCCTGCGCATTCACCGCAACCAGCATCCCCTGACTCTCTATGCCACGAAAAGTCCGAGGCTCCAGATTATATAAAAAAGGCAGTTGCTTTCCGATTAGTTCTTCCGGTTTATAATAAAGAGCCAAACCAGATACAATCTGGCGAATTTCTTGTCTTGAAGAATCATTTTCTAAGGGACCAAAATCTACTTCCAAACGCAATAACTTATCTGCGTTCTCAATTTTCTCACATGCGATAACTTTCCCAATCCGGATGTCCAATTTTTTAAAATCATCGTATGAAACCATAAATAGTATTATATACCACCTTGTGATTTTAAGGGAGGATGCCCTCTTCGTCGGATATTCTCTGATACATCAGATATTCTTTCTCCATAAATCGGTAGATCTGCCAATGTCAAACTTTTATCCGCCTTTTGTCTACCGAAAAATTGTAAGATTAATCCTATAACCTTCACTCTATATCCTTCAATCGTATCTGTTCCTAATTCTGGATCAAATACTTCAGCAAAGTTTTTCATTTTTTCTTCAAAGTACTCACGCCCTACAACCATTGCACTATATTTTTCACGTATCCCTTTATAAATCAACGCAGCTATCAACTCCATTCGTGTTGCTACGTAATCTGAAACACCAAAATCTGTAGGGTTAAAACTATCGACAATCACAGGATGCATTCTCCCATAATCAACAAGCATCTGATTAAATCTCAGCAATGATCTATAATCCCACCTTCTTAGTTCTTCCTGCATTTCTCGATACGAAGGCTCATGAATGCGTCTTTCTCTTTTTTTATGGCTCTCTCCCTGATCCGATCCCGCTATTTGTGTTGCTGCTAATTCGGCTACTTGACCTTCATGATCAACAAGTTCCCTCTCTGCTTCCAAAAGATCTTCATCAGTAGGCTCCTCTCTATCAAAAGCTGTTTTCAAAATACTACCAGTTCCATTTCTTCCACTTATACCCTCACCAGTAAGAACTTTTACCAATCTGCTTTCCCCCGCTTGTTTTACTGCCTTATCTCGAATTAATGCAAAATCTGTAATTACGGTTGCCGGAAAAAATCGTCCTCTTGCTTCACACAATAGCCCAAATGCCAACGCTGTATCTCTATCAAATCCGTCAATTTCTCTTTTACCTTTTATAATCGGCGTAAAGGGTAATGCCTCTTCCCTCCGCACTGCATGGAGCATTTGTGTCCCGATATCATAGGGCTCTCTGTGCCCAAAGTGAAATTCTTGATGGATAATAGTTGCAAGTAATCTAGCGGGAACAGGTATTCCCTCGTCATCCAAAATAGCGTCTAAATCCTGTACAAATGCTCGCGTAGTAGGATCATGTATTTCTGTCAACACAGCAAACTCATCAGAGGGTAAAAGAGCAGCATATCGTTGTTCTAACGGTACCGCCATAAAATTAATTTATTGCACAGCATAGAGCTACAACCATTTTCGGCCGTCTTTTCCAATCAATTCATTTGCCTCGGCCGGTCCCCAGGTACCTTGTTTATAAACATACAATGGTGATTCATTTTTTCTGGCGGAGCCAGATCCCGCTTCGCGGGACCACCCCTGAAGAATTTTTGTGATAAACTCCCAAGAACTCTCAAGCTCATCAGAACGATTAAAAAGCATCTGGTCACCGGATAAAATATCCATCAGTACTTTCTCATATGCATCGTTAACTTTTACACCAAATTCATCTTCGTAGGAAAATTTCATGTCCACTGTTTCAAGTGCTACTTTTCCGCCCGGCCGTTTTGCAATAACCCGCATCCCTATCCCTTCGTCTGGCTGAATACGTATCTTCAGCACATTACCAATCTCTGGGCATCCGTATTCTTTAAATAAGATATGGCATGTCTGAATAAATACGATATTTATTTCCACTAAGTTCTGCGCCATCTTCTTCCCAGCCCTCACGTAAAATGGAACTCCAGTAAATCGTGGTGTGTTAACAAAAAACTTCATTGCAGCAAAGGTTTCTGTTGTTGAATCCGGACTTACATCTTTTTCATGACGGTATCCCTCATACTGGCCGCGGACAACTGCTGAGGAAACATCCTCAGGATTGATACATTCAATCGCCTTTATTGCTCCGGCACGAGCATCCCTAACATCTTCTTTCGAAAAACTTTTTGGCTGTTCCATAGATACTGCTGCCACAAGTTGCATAAGATGGTTCTGCGCAACGTCCCTGAGTATTCCCACCCCGTCAAAAAAGTCTCCTCTATCCTTTATCCCTTCTTTTTCATCCCAAGTCACCTGTACATGATCAATATACTTGTTGTTCCAAACAGGCTCAAAAATGCCGTTGGCGAATCGGAATGCGATCATATTTTGGACAGTTTCTTTTCCCAAATAATGATCAACTCGGAAAATTTGTTTTTCATCGAAAATTGTTGCTAGTTTTTTGTCCAGCATTTGCGCTGTCTTTAGGTCCTTGCCAAATGGCTTCTCAATTGCCACTCGTGTCCATTTGCTTGAACCCTGACCGCATCCCTCGGAAAGTTTGGTACTCTGAAGAAACCCAAGTATTGTTTCGTAATTGTCCGGTTGCGTGGCAAGGTAAAATACCCTGGTAATGCATGCACCGACTTCCTGATCAAATGTATTTAATTTTTCAATAAGTTGCAGATATCCTTTTTCTTGGTCAAATAATCCCTGTTGATAATAAATGTTTTGTATGAATTCTCCCCATGCATTCTGATCGTCCGGATGGACCATTTCACCAATAAGTTTTCTGAACTCTTCGTTAGTAAATGGCCGTCTGGCAAATCCGATGATATAAAATTGCTTGCCCTGCTTGTCCTGAGTCTTGTCGAAGGAAGCCTGCCGAACGGGATCACCAAGTTGCCCGTTTTTAAAAAGCTTAAAAAGAGCAGGAAACAGTTTATTACGAGCCAGATCTCCTGTAGCCCCAAAAATGACAAATACAAATGGAGACATATCTGCTATTGATTTTACACCTTTTGGTCTGTAATAAGAAGCGTCTTTTTTGCTATATCAGGTCGTTTGAAAAATCGGGATGGGATCTCTTCTTCAGAACCACTCATAAACATCTGTCTCAATGCGGTTTTTTTATCCTTACCAAAAACGAGCACAAACAAAATATCTACCATAGACAAGCCTAAAAATGTCATGGTTATGCGTTCTTTTTGTTCCCCGGGAAAATCCGTGAAATACGTAACATACTTTGTTTCTTCAAGGCGAGAACTTTCAGAATGCAAAGACGTCGCAGTCACAGGAATTCCAGCCGTATGACCATCCAGACCTATACCCAAAACTGCAATGCTTTTTGGGAAACCATTCAGTAAAAATCGTACAGTTTCATCATAATCTTTCGCAGTCTGCTCAAGATCTGTCATTCTGGCCTGTCCAGAATCCGGATTCTGGTAAAGTCGCTGCTTTCCAGAATGACTATTGGTTTCTAAAATTGGGTAGAAGGGTAGTCCCTTTTTTTCCAAATAACCAAGCAGACCAGTGTCAGCGATCATTTTTTCATTGCTGTTTTCCCACATTTTCGGACCATAACGTTCATCTACCAACCCCACTGCACCTACTATCAACTCCTCCTCTTTGGTGATCTCGCCATACAGTTGTTTGGGAGTCCTTCCACCGGAGAGAAATACTACTGTTTTCCGGTCTAATAATTTTTTGAAAAATAATTTTGTGAGAGTGAATCCTTCTTCTGAATTTGAAACATTAACAACAGAAGGAGATGTTTTTGATACCTGTATATTCTGTTCCCTGATAAATTGTGTCAGTATATCCATCATTTCCCAAGTATTTGTGAAAAGAATGGGAGGATAAACCGATTCACATCCTGCAAGGTAATAAGAAGAATCAGTCCTAAAAGAAGCGCAAACCCTACGGTATGAGCCATAGTTTCTATCCGGGGATTAACTTTTTTTCCGGTGATTCCCTCAACCAAAATAAAAAAGAGCCGCCCGCCATCGAGTGCCGGAATCGGTAAAATATTGAAAAACGCAAGTGATATAGAAAGTATACCGGCCAAATTTAAAAGACCCAATATACGCTCCGTCAATTCAGGAATCTGCAATACATTTCCTACGTAAAAACCTATACCTATGGGCCCTGCAACGCCTTCAGAAAGCGGCGCTGCGGTTTTTTCTTTCAAAGAGATTTTAACCAGATATCCTATTGCATCGAAGTTATATGTTAAAAGATTTAGGGGGTGAGTAATTCCTGAAAATATTTTTTCTACAGGCGTTTCATAACTCAACTTTGCAACAGTTGAAGTAAAGAAGCTAACCCCCAACGCGCCTTGTCCTTTGGGCACAGAAACACGGGGCGTTATCTTGATAATTTTTTGACCAGTTGAAGCAATATCTTCAACAACCATGACAATTTCTTTTCCCTTGTTGCTATTTATTTTCCCAATAAACTGTTTTGTGTCTTCGATTGCATCATTATTCACAGATTTTACCTTCATTCCCGGCTTCAATCCTGCTTTCTCAGCAGGAGAATTTTTTACAACACTGCTTAAGATTACGTCTGAAACATTTTTCTGCGTAACGCCGAAAAATTTATGGTCTCCAAGAAGCGGCACTTCGGTTTTGAACTGGGAAATGGAGAGAAATATATAGAAAATAAGCACCGCAAGAGTCGCATTCATCACAACACCTGCCACCACGACACTTGCGCGTTGCCAAACAGGACGGGCAAAAAATGCCCGCTGTGTATCTTTAATCTTTAATCTTCCTGTCCTGAGCTTGTCGAACGGATCATCTTTTATTTTCAGTGACCCACCGCCTGCTTCATCTTCTCCGTAGAGTTTAACAAATCCACCAATGGGAAGCCAGTTAATAGAATAAACAGTTTCTCCTTTTTTAATACCGAAAGCCCGGGGTGGAAAACCGAATCCAAATTCTTCAACTTTAATACCGAGTTTTTTTGCGACGAAGAAATGCCCGGCTTCGTGAATAAGAACAAGTATGGTTAAAATAACAAGAAAAACAAGAACAGTTAATAGCATATTGCTTATAGATTATAACAGGAAAATTTCTAATTCCTAATATCTAATTTCTAAAGAAATCAAAATGTTCAAATATACAAATTTTATGGGTTTTATACATTGAGGCATTGGAAATTAATTAGGGCTTAGAAATTAGTAATTAGACATTGCAAACCATTAGATTTGCTTGAGCTCTTCTTCTTTTTTCATACCCATCGCGTCAATTTCGGAAGTCATATCATCTGTGAGTTTTTGCACTTCTTTTTCAAGCCTGGCTGTCTCATCTTCTGGTAAATTCTGCTTTTTGATCTCAGTCATTGCATCATGCCGGACTTGTCTTATCATTACTTTCCCATTCTCTAGCTTTTGATGCATCATTTTGATGAGCTCTTGACGCCGTTCTTCCGAAAGCGGCGGAATAGAAATTCGGATAAGCTCTCCGTTAATCGCAGGAGCCAAACCGATGTTTGCAGTCTCGATTCCTTTCTGAATTTCACCGATGATGGATTGATCGAATGGGGTTATAGTAAGAGTGTGAGGATCACTGACGTTGATGGTAGCCAGCTCCAAAATTTTCATCTTTGCACTCCCACCATAGGCTCCAATAACGATATTTTCAACTAGTGCCGGGGATGCTTTTCCAGTTCTGACTGTAGAAAGATCTGTTTGCAAAACCTCAATGGCTTTAGCCATCTTCTGCCGAGTTTCGTTCACCAAATCCATAGTATTATTATACACTACTCTTGCACATTCTGCGGCAGAGTTGTAGATCGAATTTTTGCGCCGCTTGCTTCAAAAATAACAACTTTTCCTCTCCTATCTGTTGTTATAGCTCTTTTTGGCTCATCACTATCCTGTGGAACAAGAAAGAGATTCGGATCTTCTAAAGTAGTGTGCACCATTCTATGACCAGATATTTCAGCGACAACATGTACATGTTGTGCTCCAGCAAAATCTTTCATTGCTGGAACTATTGATAAACCTTTAGGTGTTTCTTGTATTTCATGAACAAGCGTTTCGCCTGCCTCATAGACGATGGATACATCCACAAACGGGTGCTGGCGCTGCATACCAGTAATTCTTCCTGTCCCATCGCGCTGAGGAGGATTTTCAAAATTCCTCATAGACGATGGATACATCCACAAACGGGTGCTGGCGCTGCATACCAGTAATTCTTCCTGTCCCATCGCGCTGAGGAGGATTTTCAAAATTGCCAACTTGATGAATTCTTTCGAATTGTTCAGGAGAGATAGTCATTAGATGAATTATTCACTGATCTCAAGACGAGAAATTTTTTTCACTACGATGTTTTCACCAAGTTTGGCTATTGTTTGTTTGACTAAATCGTCTATTTTGAGAGATGAATCACGGATGTAATCCTGCTTGAGAAGTTCTTCTGCATTTTTCGGATTCATGGCTGAGACTTGCATAGCAATCTCATGTGCTAAATGCTTGAACTCATCTGTTCTTGCCACAAAATCTGTTTCACACAAAATTTCTACCATCGCGCCGACTTTGCCATTTTGATGCACATATGACTCGACCAAACCCTGTGCGGTTTCTCGATCGCCTTTCTTTTCTGCTTTTTCAAGACCTCGCTTTTTTAACCACTCCTGTGCTTTCTTGTAATCGTTCTCTGTTTCTTCCAAGGCCGCGCGACAATCAGCAATAGATGCTGAGGTTTCATTTCTAAGTTTTTTGAGTAGTTCAATATTTGCGCTTACCATAACTAATTTGACAATAGTTATTTGAGGATAGAAAATAGTGCTAGAAGATTGATCGTAGAAAATAGATCTATGTTCAACCTTCTATGTTCAACCTTCTATTTTCAACACCTATCCTCTACATTCTATCATCTATCTTCTAAGATTTACTCTGCCAATGCTGTTTCTTCCAATTTTCTGGCGGAGCCAGATCCCGCTCCGCGGGACTTTTTTACTTTTTTTACTATTGTCTTTTTCGTATCCTCAATTTTTTCTGCTGAAGTTTTAACAGCTTTTTCCTTCGTATCGCCCAAAGCTTCAACGGAGACGGTCTTTGGTTTTCTTGCTCTTTTTGCCTTTGGCTTTTCAGCACTCTCTACTTTTTCCGCCTTTGGATTATCTTTT
>JACOXW010000039.1 GCA_016182205.1 Candidatus Levyibacteriota bacterium | reverse complement strand
GGACACGTTGATTTTACAGCAGAAGTAGAGCGTTCGCTTCGAGTTTTGGACGGAGGCATTACGGTCTTGGATGCGGAAGAAGGAGTGCAGTCTCAATCGGAAACAGTCTGGAGACAAGCAGATAAATACAAAGTTCCAAGAATTTGTTTTGTTAACAAAATGGACAAGCTTGGAGCTGACTTTTTGGCAACTGTAAAAAGCATTGAAGACAGACTTGGAGCCAATCCTGCAATTATGGTTTTGCCAATTGGGGTTGAATCAACATTCAAGGGAGTTTATGATTTACTTCACAAAAAGTCTATTGTTTGGTCCGGAGAAGAACTTGGGGCAAAGTTTACCGTAATCGATGAGATTCCCGATGGGATGAAAGATCAAATAGAAAAATATAGAGCTAAGCTTGTTGAGAAGATTGCAGAAACAGATGATGTGCTCATAGAGAAATATCTTAATGGTACAGAAATTACAGTTGAGGAATTAAAAAAAGCATTAAGAAGAGCAGTTATCGCATACAAATTGGTTCCAATTTTTGCAGGGTCATCTTTGAGAAACAAAGGCGTACAGCCTCTTTTGGATGGGGTTGTTGATTATTTGCCTTCTCCTGTTGACCTGGGACAAGTCAAAGGAATAAATCCAAAGACTCAAGCAGAAGAAATTAGAAAGCTGGTTCCTGAAGAGGCGCTTGCAGGTCTTGCTTTCAAGATTCAAAATGACCCCCATGTTGGAAAACTTACTTATTTTAGAATTTATTCCGGAAAAGTTTCTGCGGGATCCTATATTTTTAACAGCACGAAAAATAGCCAGGAAAGGGTTGACCCCCATGTTGGAAAACTTACTTATTTTAGAATTTATTCCGGAAAAGTTTCTGCAGGATCCTATATTTTTAACAGCACGAAAAATAGCCAGGAAAGAGTTGGACGCCTGTTGTTAATGCACTCAAACGAAAGAACCGAAATAAAAGAAGGTTTTGCAGGAGAAATTGTGGCAATTGTTGGCCTTAAGGAAACCGGAACAGGAGATACGCTTTGTGATCCTGCAAGGCCAATAGTTTTGGAAAAAATTTCTTTTCCTGAACCTGTTATTTCTTTGGCAATAGAGCCCAAGACAAAATCCGATCAGGAAAAACTTGGTTATGCGCTAAAGCGCCTTATGGATGAAGATCCGACATTTCATGTCAAAACAAATCATGAGACAGGCCAAACAATTATTTCAGGAGTCGGAGAACTGCAGCTTGAGGTTAAGGTAAATACAATGAAAGCTGATTTTGGAGTAGAAGCAAATGTCGGAGATCCGCAAGTTGCATATAAAGAAACTGTTACGAGGCTGGCAGAAGGAGAGGGAAAATATATCAAACAGTCCGGAGGACGAGGGCAATACGGACACTGTCTTTTAAGAGTTACGCCAAAACCAAGGGGTGAGGGGTTTGAATTTGTAAACGCTATCAAAGGAGGAGCAATTCCTATCACCTTTATCGGTTCTATTGAAAAAGGAGTCAAGGAAACAATGGAAAATGGAATTTTGCTGGGTTATCCAATGGTAGATATGAGCGTAACTGTTTATGACGGGTCATATCATGATGTTGATTCTTCAGATATTGCATTCAAAATCGCAGCATCCCAAGCGCTTCAAGCTGCTACCAAAAAAGCGGGACTTACGCTTTTGGAGCCAATCATGAAAGTTGAAGTAACAACTCCAAATGAATTTATGGGAGATGTTATCGGAGATTTGTCTTCCAAAAGAGCGCAAATTTCAGGAACTGAAGAAAGGTCAAGAGCAACAATTATTTTGTCTCTTGTTCCTTTGTCAGAGCTGTCCGGATATGCAACTACCCTTCGCTCTATGTCCAAGGGAAGAGCGTCATACTATATGGAGCCATCTCACTACGAAGAAGTGCCAAAAAATATTCAGGAACAAATGCTGGCCAAATCCACCTTCACCGGAAGAGTTAACGCTCAATAAAGGATAGGTGCTTGAAATTTTGCTATAATCTTAAAATGGTTACGTTTTATCTTATTCGCCATGGTCAAAAAGAAACGGTCATGGGAGATCCGTCGCTTAGCCAGGTTGGCAGAAAGCAGGCAGAATATACAGGAAAGTTTTTTAAGGATAAAAAGATTGAAAGAATCTACGCAAGCCCATTTAAAAGAACAGCTGAAACTGCAAGTATTATCTCCAAGGAATTGAATCTTGACATTGCATTTGATGAACGATTAAGAGAGCGGATGAATTGGGGAAGCAAAGAAAATGAAACTCTTGAAGATTTTATTAAGGAATGGCAAAAAACAGATTTAGATCGCGACTATCAGCCTCACCACGGATTTTCATCAAGAGAGTCTGGCCGAAGGCTAGAATCTTTTTTGGATGAAATCTCAAAAGAATTAACAGAAGGAATTGTTTTGGCAGTAACGCATGGAGGAATCATTGGAGATCTGCTTCGCAATGTTTTTCCG
>JACOXW010000009.1 GCA_016182205.1 Candidatus Levyibacteriota bacterium | reverse complement strand
ATCTTTTTAATGGACCTGGCCCATCTTTTTGATACAGAAGTAAATATGCACCACAATGGTTACAATATAGGTTTAAAAACCTGGAATATCCACCGCGATTTTTCTTATAAATATCATTTTTGAATTTAAACATTGCTTTTCCCATAATTTCCATTATACCAGAGGCTATCGCTAGGGATTTGAACTTAAAAATCAGGCTAAAGTTTCAAAATTTTGTAGTTTTCGGACAGATGTTTAAAGCTGGATGGGAATATAGTGACCCAAATGCAAAACCGTTCGGCTATTACATTAGAAACCGTTGTTTAATTGTGCCATAAGAAAATGTTTGCCTGTTTGAATAGAAGCAGGTGAAAAGAAGTTTATGCTGTGATATAGTAATTGTGGGCTGAAAGGAGGTGAGAAGAGATGAAAAATAAAGTACAGGTGCAAAAAGGGGCACTCCTTATGGCAATCGCAGCAGTCGCATTTATTGGCTATGCAGCCCTTTTTTTTATATTGAATTTCTCAGGATCAGGATTTGAACTCGGCGTAGATGCACTCAATGGTACGACTCGCGATCAGCTCATGCGTTTTAATCCAGCTGTCATGTATTACATTGGTCACTTACACCTAGCAACAGCAGGATTTATCGCGGCAACAGGTATTGCTGTTTTTGCGCTTTCTTGGTATGGGGTTCGGCAAGGACTGATGTGGGCATGGGTTGCAGCTGTTTTGGCACCAGTTGTTGGACTAGCGGTGGCACTACCAATGCACTACTTCCATTTATTTTCGCACAATTGGGTATTGCATCTTGGGCCAATTTATCTGGCAACAGCAATCTTTGTCATTGGAGCGCTCATATCACTTTCGGGCATGCGACGAAAATAATGGAGGCTCAGTCTTTCCTAATAGACCTGCATGGAGCTAGGAAGGGACATTGAACAAAAGGTTAACCCGGTATACCAATCTATTGGGATGATTAAGATGGGCGTATCCCCTTGGTGACCCGGGTGAAATTTGCTTCGGTAATCTCAGCATAAACTTCTCATCCCAACTACACTTTGTCAAACTCAGCTTGCACTTCAGGGTGAACCTTCAGCGTGAACACTGAGCTTGTTGAAGTGTGAGCCGGCAGGGATTCGAACCCTGGACCAAGAGCTTAAAAGGCTCCTGCTCTACCACTGAGCTACCGGCCCTGAAAAAATGCGACCATTTTTTTAGGGTAAACCCAAAAAGATTTATAATCATTTTTCTCAGTAAACCCTAAAATATCTATAAACCCTGAATACCTACGACCAATTTTCATCACAAACCCGTTCTTAGTTTTTAGTTTCTCACAATGTACGTTTGATTATAGCAAGCAATGTATGTGCTTGACAAGTAAATAACAGCTTGGTACAGTTTGGGTGTGGGAGTCTTTATGCGTTACTACCTCCCTGCCTTCTTATCTCCTAGTCTTTTCGTGTTTCTTACAAGTTTTTTATATTTACCGCTTACAGTTTACACAAAGCGTTTTGCTTTAAGTGGGAGAAGGGAGGTGAATGAAAATGACAAATGATATAGGAGAAACCTTTCTAAACTCTATCAACAATGCATTCGTAGGAGTTGCAGCATTTATTCCAAAATTCGTTGCAGGAACAGTAATCTTACTGATCGGCATTGTTGTTGCTTCAATTCTTAAGCAGATAATTCTTGAGCTTTTTAAAGCAGTCAGGTTTGAGGCGTTTCTAAAAAAATACGGTGTTCCAGAAGCCAAAGAAGAATTTCAGTGGACAAATATTCTTGCTGAAATCGTACGGTGGTTTGTAATTATCGTATTTTTGATCCCGACTGCAGATGTATGGGGATTGCCGCAAATTGTGGCTGTGTTAAATACATTCCTGTTTTATCTGCCAAACGTATTTGTCGCAGCAATAATTGCACTGGTTGGGTTTGTTTTTGCCAGGTTGGCACATGATGTGATGCTTGCTTCAACAAGAGGCATCTCGCCGGACACTGCACGAACTATTGCTGCCGTGACAAGGTGGGCAATTACAATCTTTGTAATTCTTGCGGTTCTCAATCAACTAGGGGTTGCAAGTGATCTGATACGAATTCTATTCACGGGATTTGTGGCCATGATCGCAATCGCAGGTGGAATCGCTTTCGGATTGGGTGGGCAAAAAGCTGCACAAGACGTGATAGACGGACTCCGAAAAAAGATGCGGTGACGTTTTATCAGAAACCTAAAAGCTCCAACAGGCATTGGAGCTTTTAATGTTGAGATCAGATGCAGTTTGAGATATAATTATCCCACGCCGCGTTCGTCTAGTGGCCTAGGACATCTGGTTTTCAGCCAGAGAATCAGGGGTTCGAATCCCCTACGCGGTACACTTCGACAAACTTTACGCGTTCATCTGGGTTCTACTCATGGTATCTTTTTTACCCCACCCCAAAGCATTCATAACATCTTCCGAAGAATTATAGGTTCTTTCAGTAAGATTCTCTTCGAACCATTTTTTATCTTCTGCTGAAAAATCCGAAAGATTGTTGCATTCTGCGACAAGCTCTGCTTTCGTTGCAGGGTATGACTGATGATTTTGCAGGTGCTCCATTGCCATCTTTTTATCGTGCATGATTATCACCTCCTTTCATATCTTACGTGAATATATAAAAACAGTGATAAAATAAATTCTTCGTTTGTGTAAGAGTTATGTAAAAGTCTTTTTGCGCTTTTTCCTAATTACTTTCTCTGTTGATCTTTTCAGCGATAACGCTATTTATTTGGGATCTTTGAAAGTGAATGCTTCTTTTTCAAGATCCACTGCATTGCTTTCTTTTGTCACTTTTCCTTGTTTTCCCGGAATGGAACTTTCGCTCCTTTCCTTCGTGCTTTTGACAAACCGATCGCAATTGCCTGCTTTCGACTAGTCACTCTTCCGCCTTTCTTCCCGCTTTCGAGCTGTCCCCGCTTGTACTCATGCATGGCTTTTTCTACTTCAGACTGTGCTTTTTTCCCATATTTTGCCATTTCTTCTCCCTCCTTTCACATGCAGCGTACGTTTTCCTTTTAAAAACAGCGTAATAAACAGGTAATACGTGAGTGAGAATAATTCTATTTAAAGTTAGTTTGACACCTATAGGAAAGCATGTATAATAGTTTTTATGGGAGACTTAAATAAATTTATTCCTATAGTCGTTCTCCTTGCCCTTTTTGCATTTGCTTTTTATTGGTTTGAACTTCGGGGTATTGATGCTCGGAAAAACTGCGCAAAACTTGCCAGAGATATTTATTTTGCAAAAAGTAAAACCATAGATCAGAACAGTTCTGACGGATTACAGGCATTGGTAGAAAGCATGAAAACAGAGTACGAATTCTGCCTGCACAATAAAGGCTACTGATTGTTGGTAATACTCTTGATTATATAGTCCGTTTGTTCCCCCCCAAACCGAAGTTGTGCTATATCCCCCGTCCTTTTTCCCATAATGACTTTTCCCAGCGGTGATTCGATAGAGATCCTTCCTTTCTGAGGATCAGATTCGTATTTTCCGACAATTCTGTATGTTACTTGAGTTTTTTTGGTACTGAGTACGACTGTAGAGCCAAATTGTACTGTTTTAGCATCATTTCTTTCCGGTTGGTAAAAGAAATGCTTTTTTGCACAACTCTAGTATACTATAATGAGCGTTCGACTTTTCTTTTTTACCCCAATTCGTTACAATAACAAGCGATGAAACTCTATAACTCTCTGACGAAAAAACAGGAAGTATTTACTCCCATCACCGAAGGAAAAGTAACGGTTTATGTCTGCGGCATTACGCCATATGATACGACACATTTAGGCCATGCATTTACTTACATTTTCTTTGATGTATTAATACGATATCTTGAGTTCTTAGGGTACAGCGTCACTTACACTCAAAATGTGACAGATATTAATGACAGGGATAATGACATTTTAAAGCGGGCGCAGGAACAGAACGTTCCGTGGCAAAATCTGGCAAATTTCTGGACAGATAAATTTTTACATGACATGCATACGCTCAATTGGAGGATGCCTGATAATTATTTATGGGCCTCAGCACATATTCCTTCAATGATCCGTATTATAGAAAAGCTCCTAAAAAATGGCCTTGCGTATGAAAAAAACGGCGGTGTTTACCTGGATGTGAGAAAGAAAGAAGATTTCGGAAAATTGTCCGGATTTTCAGAAGAAAAAATGCTTGAGATTGCAAAGGATTTTGAAGAAGATATAGAAAACAAAGACAAACGTCACCCTTTGGATATTACGCTTTGGAGACCGACTGAAAGTACTCAAGCTGTTCACATCCCTTCGTTTGACAGTCCGTTCGGCCCGGGAAGACCCGGATGGCATATAGAATGTTCCGCTATGTCTTTGTGCTCGCTTGGTGAACAAATCGATATTCATGGAGGCGGCATTGATTTGATATATCCGCATCATGAAAGTGAAATAGCACAATCAGAAGGAGCAACAGGAAAAGTACCGTTTGCGAAATACTGGCTGCATACGCACCATGTCAGTTACAACGGAGAGAAAATGTCAAAATCTCTGGGTAATTTGGTTATGGTATCTAAGCTTTTAGAAAAATATGAGCCCAATGCCGTGAGATATATGCTTTTGGCCCACCATTATCGTGAGAGTTGGGAGTTTAAGGAGGGAGAAATAGGTGATGCCAGAAAGAAGGTAAAAGAGCTTCTTAGGCATCAGGTATCTCCTCACCAAGTAACGGAGGAAATAAAAACATATCTTTCCTCCTTTCTGCCACATATGGAAAATGATCTTTCGACTCCCACTGCGTTAAAAGCACTACACGATCTTACAGATGAAATAGTTACGGAACAAAATGAGGAAGTAAAATTGCTGAAAAAACAAACTCTTCACGTGGGTTTGCATATGCTCGGATTTATATTATAAGCATTCGGTGAATACAAATAGCTTCTGTTTAAGGTATAATTATAAATATGAACTCTTGGAAATTTCTAGTCTTTTTTTTGTTCTTTCTTCTCTTTTGCTTAGTTTTTCCGGCAAAAAGTCTTGCTGTCTTTAATCCTCTTACAACTCCTAACAATAAAGTAGGTATACATATTTTATTTCCTGAGGAAATACATGATGCGGTAAAGCTGGTAAATGCAAATGGCGGTGAATGGGGTTACGTAACGATACCTATTCAGGCCGGAGAAAAAAATATTGAAAAATGGCAAAAATTCATGGATGACGCCAGAGCACTTCGTATTATTCCCATCGTTCGCATCGCATCCGAGGGCGATTATTTCAACACGAAAGTGTGGCGCAAACCCACGGATATGGATATTTTGGATTTCGCAAATTTTCTTTCATCACTTAGGTGGCCGGTAAAAAACCGTTACATTGTAGTATTCAATGAGGTGAATCGCGGTGATGAATGGGGCGGAGTGCCAAATCCGTCGGAATATGCACAGATTTTAAGCTATGCAGTTACGGTTTTTAAGTCCAAAAGCCAGGATTTTTTTATCATAAGCTCAGGTATGGATAATGCCGCGGCCACGGTGCCTGGTGTGTCAATTAATCAGTATGAATTTATGTACAGTATGAATCAGGCAGTTCCCGGGATATTCTTTCAGGTGGACGGTATCGCAAGCCACTCTTATCCAAATCCAGCGTTTTCTCAACCTCCGTCGAAAGTCGACAATCAAAGTATTGCAAGCTTCCGTTTTGAATCCGAGCTGGTAAAAAGTCTAACGGGAAAAAGTCTTCCTGTATTTATCACCGAAACAGGATGGAGTCGAGAGCGGGTATCCAACCTTCTAACTTCGCTTTATTACCAGACTGCGTTTGCATCGGTTTGGTCGGATACAAATGTAGTTGCCGTAACGCCATTTCTGCTTCGGGCAAATTCGGGACCATTTACTATGTTTTCTTTTCTTCAGCCTGACAATACGCCAACGCTTGAATATACCATGCTTCATGATTTGCCGAAAGTAAAAGGAGAACCGATTACGGAACAAATGGTTTTAGGAGATTTTACACAAAAACTTGCACGAATTGAAGAAAAAACATTTGTTGATACACCGGTAACAACTACGGTTGTTGTTCCTGTGCAGATAAAATCCATGCTAAAATGGTTTCTGAAAATGCCGATTTAATACTGATGGAAGATATATTTCACAATACAACGCATGGGGATTTATCTTTGGGGGATGTTATAACAAAAATTAAAACATTTTTGGGTGAAAATCCTCAGGCCGAATACACACTGGTTATCGGAACGGATTCTCAGGAAAAAATCCGGGAAACGAATGGTAAAACAATAAATCTTATTACTGCCATTGTTGTACATAGGAAAGGGTATGGCGGAACATACTTTTGGAAGAAAGGTAAACCGCAAAAGGTTCATACACTCAGAGAAAAGATATATGCTGAAACGCTTTCCTCCCTTGAGTTCGCGACATTTTTTGTACCTGCTTTAACAAAATCACTCAATGGTAGCAGTCCAAAATACCGTCTGGAAATTCATGTTGATATCGGTGAACATGGTGCGACAAGAGATATGATAAAGGAAATAGTAGGAATGGTAACTGGTAACGGGTATGTTGCAAAAACAAAACCTTATGCATTCGGTGCGTCATACGTGGCAGACAAGCATACATGAAAAATTTCCAATTTCTCCTGCGAAGCAGGATCTGGCTCCGCCAGATAAAAGTATGATTAAAAAGAAATCTACCAAACTTGAATGGGAGGAAGCTGACGATATAAAAGTTGATATTGAGCACATTTTACAAACGATTGAACTTCCCCATATTGACTCAAAAAGACTTTTTTGTTTTCGAACAGTTGGAGCAAAAGCCAGGGCTTATGCTCGAATTTGGACATTCCCAAAGATATTCCAGCGCGCGCTCCTAATAGAACCGGCATATGTCATAGAGGTTCTTTCCAAGCACTACGACAAACTTTCAAAAGATGAGCAAAAGAAAGTACTAATCCACGAGCTTTTGCATATCCCCAAAAATTTCTCGGGAGCGTTGCTTCCTCACAGGAGTCGGGGAAGACATCTTGAAACATTGGCTAACAAACTTTTCAAGGAATACAAGCAAATGACTAATTTCTAATATCTAATAAATTTGTTGATTAAAACATTTTGTCATTATTTAGAAATTAGATATTAGTAATTAGAAGTTTTTCTATGATTACCATAATTCACGGTGATGATACTGCTGCATCCCGAACATATCTTTTACAAAAAAAAGGGGATATGCCGGTAGTTACTTATACTGCGGAAACAGTTTCCCTCACATCACTGATACAGGAAATCGAAGGTGGAGGGCTTTTTGAGACTGATAAAGTTATCATAATTGAAAGTCTTTTCTCACAAAAATCATCAAAAACACTGGATGAAATACTGGAGTATATCGGAAAACAAAAAAATGCAGACATACTACTTTGGGAGTCAAAAACACTTACAAAAAAGGTTCTTTCTCAAATTCCCCGTGCTGAGATTAAAGAATTCGTCTTACCCAAGGTGCTTTTCCAGTTTCTTGATGCACTTTTACCGGGGAACGGAAAAGAAGCAATTGTGCTTTTCCATGATCTTTTGAAAACTACACCAGTTGAGTTAATTTTCTTTATGATGATACGACAGTACCGGCTTCTTTTGTGGTTTGCGGAAACGTCAGAAAGTGCACCTATTGATGAAGCTGTACGTCTCTCTCCCTGGCAAAAGAAAAAAATTCTGTCTATGTCCCGTCAGTATTCTGTCAAGAAGCTAATCGCAATATACTCTACACTCTCAAACATTGACGTTTTAGCAAAAACAGGAGGGCTGGTTCTTCCCCTTCAGAAAACCATTGACATGTTTTTGCTTGAACTGTAATATAAAACCTATGCCAACACTGAAACGAACAATGTTTCGTGAGTACGATCTTCGGGGTAAAGAATCAGACGAAGAACTCAACGAAATCTCCATATACCATATCGCGAAAGGATTCGCAAAAATTCTAACAGACCAAGGTATAAAAGAAACGATTGTCGGTCATGACGCCAGAGGAACTTCAGAAAGCTTTCACGCAAGTGCCATAAAAGGACTTACGGAGTCAGGAATAGATGTAGTAGATATCGGAACTGTTACTACACCTATGAGTTATTGGGCGCAGTATTTTCTGAAAGTGAAAGGACTTCTTATGGTAACTGCTTCACATAATCCAGTCGGATGGAATGGCGTGAAGCTAGGAACAGATTTATCCAAAACGCTTTTGACGGATGAGATCAGGGAGCTTTACTCAATTATCGAAAAAGAAGATTACGTAAGCGGAGTCGGGAAAGTACGGAAAGAAGATATTAAAGAAAGCTATATAAAAGATCTCCTTTCAAGGGCAAAAATAGCAAAAAAATTCAAGGTACTTATTAATACCGGAAATGGCACCGCGGGCCTTTTTGCGCCTGAGTTGATACGGCGGGCGGGTTGCGAGGTGGTGGAGCATTTCACCAATGTCGATCCGACATACCCGAATTACACCGCAAACCCGGATGGAACAGTCATGATGGAAGACACAGGAAAGCAAGCGTTAGCCAATTCTTGTGATATCGGGCTGGCATTCGATGGTGATGGAGACAGACTGGGTATGACTGATGAGAAGGGAAACACTATCTGGCCTGATCGATATATCATCCTTCTTTCAAGACTTGTTCTTTCCAAAAATCCAGGGGCAAAAATAGTTTTTGATGTAAAAGTTTCTGAGGCGCTGCCTGAGGACATTAAAGCCCATGGAGGCATACCTATCATGTGGAAGACAGGACATTCATACATCAAGTCGAAATTAGCAGAGGAAAAAGCAGCAATGGCGGGAGAAATGAGCGGGCATATTTTCTTTGTGCAGGATTACTATGGATTTGATGACGGGCTTTTTGCAGCACTAAAAATGCTGGAATTCTTGTCTACCCAAGACAAACCGGTGTCTGAGATTGTCGCATCTACCCCCTACTATGTTTCCACGCCGACCATCCAGGTAAAAACTACAGACGAAGATAAATATAACATCGTTGAGGAGTTAGTGAAAGAGTTTAAAGATGAAAAATACAAAGTAATAGACATTAACGGCGCGCGTGTATATATTGACGGAGGCTGGGGATTGGTAAGAGCCTCATCAAACACTCCGACACTTGTACTCCGATTCGAAGCAAAGACACAAGAAGAGCTGGAAAAAATTCAGGATATTTTCAAGAAAAAGCTTGACAAGTTTGCTGTGGTAAGCAAAGATTGGGACAGCACCGGACACTAATAATGGCAAACGCACTCAATGTAGCATGCGAAGCTGTAAAAAAAGGAGCAGAGCGTGCTCTGAAATATTTTTCTCACAATCCAGAAGTCTTTTTAAAGTCTGATAATACACCGTTTACTGTTGCAGATAAAGAAACGGAAACAACAATCAAGGAAACTATCCTACAGACCTTTCCAGATGCTCATTTCGTAGGAGAAGAATTTGGGGGATCGTTTGATAGCGAGGATGTCTGGATCATAGATCCTATTGACGGAACAAAAAACTTTATTCGCAGCCTGCCATTCTGGTCAATTCTTGTCGCCCATTATAAAAATGGTGAGATAACCGAAGGTGTTTCTTATACACCGCTTATGAAAGAATTACTCTATGCTGAAAAAGGAGAAGGGGCGTATATAAATGAAAAGAAAGTTTCAGTTTCCAAAACTTCTAATGTCACACAGGCATATATCTCCTATCCTGCTGTTCCCAGCCACTTTCCATATCCTGAAAATGTCTCAAGGATTCTTGTAGCAGCACAATGCGCCCGCGGATTTGGCGATGCGTTTGCCTATCACCTAGTAGCAAACGGAAGAATAGATATTAATATGGAACCAGATATAAAAGTGTGGGATATCGCACCGTTTAGAGTAATTATTGATGAAGCAGGCGGAAAAATAACAAATTTACAAGGAAAACCTTGGACTGTAAAAGACACAACGGTCGTCGCAACTAACGGATTACTTCATGAGGAAGTTATTGAAATTCTTAATTTAAAACAGTAATATTAATAGGTCATATGGCAGACTTACCGGATTTTGACAAATCAACATTTACCAACCAAGGATACATAAAAAGAGTTGAAAAACCATGGGGTTATGAACTCCATTTCGTACCAGAAGGTATGCCATATATGGGAAAAGTGCTCCATATAGATGCTGGTAAACGCTTATCTTTGCAAGCGCATGATAAAAAACAGGAGACTTATTGGCTGGTTAACGGTGAATGCAACCTTATTATCGAAAACAAGAACGGAGAACTTGAAACTATAAAACTAGAGAAAGGGAAAGGATATACCACAATGATTGGTCAAAGACATCGTCATCAAGCCGTAACTGACTGTGATGTTATAGAAGTATCAACTCCTGAAACGGGAACAACATGGAGGATTGAGGATGATTACGCGCGTCCTGATGAAACGGAAGAACAAAGAAAGAAAGAACGGGGAGAAATATAATGTCACAAGCAATTATTGATCTTGATGAAAACGTACTTCTTGCACTGAATTTTTTTACTCAAAATCCTCCCCCGCAACTTGATGTTTCCAGCTTCAACCTTCCTTTTGTTGTTGGTTCCGGAAACGCCTACAATACAGGTCTTATTATTTTTTCTGAAAAAGCGGCAATTTTTGCGGACGAAAGCAATTTCAAAGAACTTATTCCTGCATTTAGGCAAGCAATTATCAGTGGTTTGATAAAACAAGCAGTAATTATATCTGCTTCAGGCGGAAAGGACTCTGTATGGGAAATTGAACTGGCTAAAAAATACGGTCTCCATACGACACTTTTGACAACAAAAGGAGAATCAGATGCTGCAAAAATCGCTGATAATGTCTATGTTTTTCAGTCAATTGATGAGCCTTATACATATAACGTGTCAACATATATGGGTATGATTCTTGCTGCGACAAAAGAAAACACTGAGAATATAAAAAAATATATTGAGTCCTTATCTTTCCCGAAAGATTTTGGAATTTATCAAAGCTACTCATTCGTTTTACCGGATAAATACCTTCATATCTGCGGTATGCTGGACATAAAAAAAGATGAATTATTTGGACCGTATCTTGCCATCAGAGCATTTAGCCAGGGACACGCCAGACATGCCAAATTTGTTCATAGATCAAAAGATGAATTAGTTATATCAATCGGTGAGAAAAATCAATATTTTGGAGATCCGCAACACAAGTGGGACATTTTCCCTCCCGAGCCCCTTAGTTTTGCAGGCATAATGGCACTTACCTACTACATCATTGGTAAAATTCAAAAATCAAAACCGCAGTACTTTAAAGAAAATATTTCAAAATATGTTACAGACTACGGTCCAAAAGCATACGGAACTGATAAACCGTTTGATCTTATCGTCCCAGGATCAAAACGATAAAATCCCCATCGTTTACTCTTGATAATATCTTCAAAGTATGATCATAATAAACTATGGCCAAAAGCTCACTTTATGTCGTGCAATTTAAGGACGTTGGAAAAGAGGATGTAGCTTTGGTTGGAGGGAAGGGCGCAAACTTAGGTGAAATGACTCGGGCCGGCTTTCCAGTACCTCCTGGTTTTATCGTTACGGCAAAAAAAGATTAAGCACCTTCTTCAAACTGCAAATTTTGACCATCCTGACTCGCTTACGCAAGTTTCAAAACATATTCAAAAAGAAATAATTCGATCAGAGATTCCGGATGTAGTTGTTCAGGAAGTTTTTCAGGCGTATAGCATGCTAAGCGGCGTATTAAAAAACGCCTTAGTTGCAGTCAGATCTTCAGCAACTGCAGAAGACCTTCCGAACGCATCCTTTGCCGGCCAGCAAGAGACATATTTGAACGTAGCGGGAGAAGCAAATGTTATTCTAAAAATTAAAGAAGCCTGGGCATCTCTTTTCAACGCAAGGGCAATTTTCTACAGGCATGAGCAACACTTCGACCATTTTAAAATCGGTATAGCAATTCCCGTTCAGAAAATGGTGGAATCAGATCAGTCAGGTGTTATGTTTACAATAGACCCGGTTACCAATGATAAATCAAAGATAGTTATAGAGGCTATTTACGGATTGGGCGAGTTGATTGTACAGGGTGCGGCGACACCTGATCATTACGAGGTAGATAAAAAAGAACTGAAAATTACAAATAAAATAGTTGCTCATCAGGCAGTAATGCTTAAGAAATCAGGAAAAGAAAATAAGCAAGTCCGCTTAGATAAAAGTAAAGGCACAAAGCAAAAAATTTCTGATTCTCAGATAAAAACATTGGCAGAGCTTGGGAAGAAACTCGAACATCATTACTACTTCCCGCAAGACAGTGAATGGGCTATAGAGGGTGGCAAGGTGTATATCGTCCAAACCCGTCCGATTACTACCATGCACGCTCAAAAGAAAGATGGGAAAGTACCTGTTGAAGATTTCAGTAAAAAAACAGTGCTGGTATCTGGAGCTCCTGCATCGCCTGGAATCGCCTCCGGACCAGTACGAGTTCTTAAAAGCGCAAAAGAAATAGGGAAAATTCTCCCGGGTGAAGTACTTGTCGCGCCGCAAACAAATCCTGATTTTGTTCCTGCCATGAAAAAAGCATCTGCAATAGTTACTGACAAAGGCGGTCGCACATCCCATGCAGCTATTGTCTCAAGAGAACTTGGTATTCCGGCAGTTGTAGGAACAGAAAATGCCACACAAAAATTACAAACAGGTCTTGTCGTTACCGTAAATGGAGACAAAGGAGAAATTTACAAAGGCGGAAGCACCACACCAGTTTCGCATGGGGCAATTTCTTCGCTACCGCATATTAAAACAGCGACTAGAGTTTACGTAAACTTGGCAGAGCCTGAGTTTGCCGAGAAAGTTGCACAAAAACAGGTAGACGGTGTAGGACTTCTACGTGCAGAATTTATGATGGCAGGGATCGGTACTCATCCGAAAAAACTCATAAAAGATCATAAAAAACAAATCTTTGTGAGCAAACTTGCGGAACAAATAGGTGTTTTTGCAAAAGCATTTTCTCCCCGGCCAGTTGTTTATAGAACATCGGATTTTAAAACAAATGAATACAGGCAGTTAATAGGAGGCAGGGATTTTGAGCCGGAAGAACCAAACCCAATGCTGGGGTTTAGAGGAGCGTATCGCTATATTCATGATCCTTCGGTTTTCGAACTTGAACTCGACGCGGTAAAAATAGTCAGAAACAAAATGGGTTATAAAAATCTCTGGATGATGATTCCTTTTGTGAGAACCGTAAAAGAGCTCATGGAAGTAAAAAAAATTATTGCGGCAAACGGCCTCTACCGATCCCCTCTTTTTAAGCTTTGGATGATGGTTGAAATTCCATCAAATGTTATTTTGCTTGAAGAATTTATCAAGGTCGGTATCGATGGCGTGTCCATCGGTTCAAACGATTTAACCATGCTTTTACTTGGTACCGATAGAGACAATAGTGAAGTGGCTGCCGAATTTGACGAAAGAAATGAAGCGGTTGAGTGGGCGCTTCAGAAAGTTATTACCACCTGCCACAAACATGCTATTACCTCATCCATTTGCGGACAAGCACCGTCGCAGTATCCTGATCTTGTTGAAAAACTGGTAACATGGGGTGTCACCAGCGTTTCCGTTTCCCCCGACGCGGTGGATACAACCCGAAAAACAATAGCCGATGTTGAGAAGCATTTGCTTCACAAATAAAAATATGGCAAAAATAAAACAGGTCATAGCATACGAGATTTTGGATTCCCGCGGCAATCCGACAATTGAAACTACAGTAGTATTACACGATGGAAGCATGGGAACCGCATCAGTTCCAAGCGGTGCTTCAACCAGTAGCTACGAGGTTGCTGAACTTAGAGACAAAGATGAAGGCCGTTACAAAGGAATGGGCGTACAAAAAGCCATCGAAAATATAAATAAGATTCTAGGCCCTGGGCTTTCGGGAGCTGAAGCTTCGCACCAACAACACATAGACAAAATGATGATAGAACTTGACGGCACCCAAAACAAAAGCAGGCTTGGCGGTAACGCGATCCTTTCAGTTTCAATGGCTATAGCAAAAGCTGCAGCAAAAAGTGCCGTATTGCCGTTGTATTTGTATTTACGGCAATTCATCAATCGGGAAAATGTGACTCTTAGAGTTCCGACACCGCTTTTTAATATCTTAAATGGCGGACAGCATGCCGGAAGGAATGTAGATTTTCAGGAGTTTATTGTTACACCCGCTACATCAAAATCGTTTTCAGAAGGTTTACTTACCGGTTCAAATATCTATAACTCACTAAAAGAAGTAATGAGAGAGAAAAACTATACTACTCTTACAGGTGATGAGGGAGGATTTGCCCCTCCCCTTTCCAGTAACTTAGACGCGTTGGCACTTATAAAAGACGCGATCGCAAGAACGTCTTCACACCTGGGATTTGATATCTTTATGGGTATTGATATAGCGGCAAATAGTTTTTACCAAAACCAAAACTACCATTTGAGTGACCATTCCTCACAGCTTTCCCCCAAAAATCTGGCGGAGTTTTATGCAAGTCTTTTAGCCACATATCCCCTTTTGTACCTTGAGGATCCTTTTGCTGAAGACGATTGGGAAGGTTGGGAAGAATTCGCTAAAGTTTCCCATAAGGATTTAATGGTCGTTGGAGATGACCTGGTATCTACAAATCCATTTAGGTTGCAAATGGCACTGGATAAAAATATTATCAGCGGTGTGATAATAAAACCCAATCAAATCGGAACTGTGATTGAAGCGATGGCAGTAGTTGAGGTAGCACGTGCAGCAGGGCTTAAGACTATTGTCTCTCACAGAAGCGGCGAGACAAACGATGATTTTATCGCGGATTTTGCGGTAGCTGTATCTTCAGACTACGTGAAATTTGGTGCGCCGGCGCACGGTGAGCGGGTCGCCAAATATAACCGTTTACTTCATATAGAAAAACAGTTAAAATCACTGGAATCACAAGGAAATGTCTTAGGTGAATAAATGAACGAGGAATCACAGGCAACTCATCTGGTATTAGTCAGACACGGGCTATCGCAGTACAATGAAAAAGGGTTGTGGGCTGGCTGGGCAGATACGCCACTTACCCAAAAAGGGCGTGAAGAAGCAAAACTGGCAGCAGGGGTTTTACACGGAATGAATTTTCAAGCCGGTTATACCTCCCCTCTTTCACGAGCCAAGGAAACACTTGAAATTATTTTGCGTGAGTTGAGTCAGGAGTCAATTCCCATAGAAACTGATGCAGCATTGAATGAACGTAACTACGGCATTTATACGGG
>JACOXW010000038.1 GCA_016182205.1 Candidatus Levyibacteriota bacterium | reverse complement strand
CTATTTCCTGCTGTTATTCCCCTTCCAAGCCCAGAGATAACTCCGGTTGTTACAGTACTTCTAAATTCCCCTAAAGCAGTTCCAATTGCAATTACAAATTGCCCGACCTGCAAATCGTCCGAATCTCCCAATTCTACCGCTTTAAGACCGCCAACCGGAGGATTTATCTTAAGAATCGCAACATCATTCAGGGGATCTCTGAAAATTTGCTCGATGGTAAATTTCCTGTCATCCGAAGTAACAATCTGATATCTTGCTCCCTGTTCTGAAACTACATGCTTGTTGGTAATAATTAAGCCATCCGTTGAAATCACAAATCCCGATCCAATATCTTGAGGACCAAGATCTTGCGGTGTGTCAAAAAATGGAAATGGACCAAAATTAAAATTCCGTCTGGAGGTAATTTCCTGAGATATTGTAACAACCGAAGGTCCAACCCGTCTGGAGGTAATTTCCTGAGATATTGTAACAACCGAAGGTCCAACTTTCTTAACCGCATCTATGACAACCGATTCTTCCGAAAGTATTGTAACCTTCTCCCGGGGCGAAGTTATATCGGAAGGTTTTTGAATAAGATTTGGAAAATAATTTGAAAAAGCGTTCCAAATACCAAGAACTACTACCAAAACAACAACAATCAAAATCAACTTCCTCATAGAGCTATATCGAGTGTCATTCTGATCCCGACGCATCGGGAGAAGAATCTCTAAGATCCTCTTGGGATCCTTCGCTAATGCTCAGGATGACAGTTGCGACTATCATTCTAACAATTCCAATATTGCTTTTTCAAGCTGTAAGTCATGGCTTGGGTCTTTTTCATCCATGGCTGCTTCAATATCGGGTTTCAGTCCCGTACCGTTAACCCATGTTCCATTAGGCGTTAGCCATTTTGCAACAGTCACATGCAATCCTGCTCCCCGGCCCAAATCGTCTGCCTGCTGAATCGTGCCTTTTCCAAAAGATGTTTCTCCAACCAAAATTGCCCTGCTTTTACCATTAACCTTATTATCTCTTAATGCTCCTGAAACAATTTCACTTGCAGAAGCGCTTCCCTTATTGATAAGAACGACCAAGGGCACTTCTTCCATAAGTCCTTTTCTGGTTACCGAAAGCGTGATTCTTCCTTTTTGAGGATTTTCCTCGAGTACAACCGGCGCACCCTGGCGTAAAAATTCCGATGAGATATAAACCGCATCCGTAAGATATCCTCCGGGATTATTTCTAAGATCGATTATCAATCCTTTTATATTTTTGTCTTTTTGGATTTTCAAAGAAAACTCATTGACAATAGACTGCCAGTCTTTATTCGTAGAATCCCCAAATTGCGATAATCGTATATAAGCTACTTTTGAACAATTGTCACATTTTTCGTTTTCTTCAGCTATTTGACATTTGACATTTGACATTTGACATTTGACATTTTTTACCCATCCCGTAACGCTTTTTACCGTTATGATATCTCTTGTTATTCTTATATCCGAAGCCCTACTGGCTCCTTTATGCAAAACCGACAATGTAACAGTCGTGCCTTTCGGGCCTCTTATTTTTTCAACTGTAAAAGGCAAAGTCCAATCAAAAGTTGCTTCGCCGTCAACTTTCAATATTGTATCGCCCGCCTTTATTCCGGCTTTTTCCGCAGGGCTTCCGTTAAGTGGGGCTATTACTATAATTTGCTTGTCTTTTGTTCCCAGTTCTGCTCCGATCCCTGAAAATTGTCCGGCAAGTCCATCTTTAAAATTTGTATTTTGTTTTGGAGGAAGAAACATTGTGTATGGATCTTCAAGACTTTGAGTCATGCCTGTAATCGCACCGGATAACATTTTTTGCGGGTCGAGTTTGGACTTATCATAATAGCTTCTCTCAAGTCTCTCCCAAACGTTCCAGAAAAGAGAAAAGTCAACACTTTGAATATTTGAGGGAGCTTCTTTGTTTGTGATGTAGGCAGAAGGCTGATAATTTTTCCAGCTGACTTTTACCTGATTGACGCCAAAAAAATAGCCGGTAAGAGTTGCAATTCCAATAACCAGGATTATCTGAAGGGCTTTTAATTTAATCCTCATAACATATCCTCTTATTATTGCACATATTTTCTTC
>JACOXW010000012.1 GCA_016182205.1 Candidatus Levyibacteriota bacterium | reverse complement strand
CAGAACGTCTCGTAATGCTTGATGTAAAAGATGAGTTGCAGTATGCCCCATGACAGTTTTCTCTTCTGTATCTGCAAGCCCGCCTTTGAATTTGTGGTCCGCGCCTTTTCTCGAAACCTTTTGGTGCTCCTCCATCTTTCGTGCGAATGCCTGGTAATTAAAGGTGTATCCAAGACTTTTTATTTGTGTAGGTGAAAGTCCATGTGTGGTATATAAAACAAATGCATCGTCGGGTGAAATCTCAGTTACTCCTTTTAATTCATCCCCAACCTGTATGCCGGCTGGCAACGTTTTATATTTTTTCTGAATAAATTTCTTTGCTTCTTTTCTGGTATTTGCATATTTTTGTTCTTCTGATACGATTAAATTTTTGATAAGCTCAAATTTTTCTACGATCTGAGGATCTGTTTGTTTATATTGGTTTGCGATTGTTTCAATTATAGAAACCAATGGAGTTTCTTTTAGTTGGTACAAATGATCTATACCTCGCCTGATGAGTCTTCGTAATATGTATCCTTGTTCTTTATTTGAGGGAACGATTCCTGCAAGTACGATAAAAGAACTTGCAATAAAGTGGTCAGTAACAATACGCATATTCTTTTCATTACCCTCGTAAGGTTTTTCCGTGATTTGTATGATGGTTTTAATAATAGGTGCGAGAAGAGTGGTTTTAAAAACATCTGGTTGATTTTCAACAGCCTGTAACAATCGTTCTACTCCTCCACCAAAATCTACGTTTGGTTTGGGGAGAAGAGCAAGAGATCCGTCAGCTTGCTTTTTATATTGCATGAAAACGCTATTACATGTTTCAATAAATCTTCCACAGTCACAATTGACATGACATTGGGAATTTTTATATGGGCTATTTTCATGTATTCCTAAGTCTGCACCAAAGTCATAAAATATTTCACTATCTGGACCACCGGGTTCTCCTGCAGGCATTTTATCCGGTGTACCTGATCTGCTCCACCAATTCTTTTCCGAACCGTAATAATAAATTCTTTCTTCCGGATTCAATTCTACTTCGGTAAAGAGATCTTTCCATATAGCAACCGACTCTTCATCTCTTGAAACACCTTTCTCGCCTTCAAAAACAGTGACATAAAGTTTTTTTGGATCAAGCTGTAAATTCTTGGTTAAAAATTCAAAGATCCACGGAAGTTGCTCTTTTTTAAAGTAATCTCCCAAACTCCAGTTACCAAGCATTCGAAAAAATGTTATATGCCTATTATCACCAACTTCATCTATATCAACCGCTCGGAATGCATTTTGAACATCTACTAATCTTTTTCCTGCAGGATGAGTTTCTCCAAGTAAATAAGAAACCAGTGGTTGCATACCGGATGAAGTAAAAAGAGTGGTTGGGTCATTTTCTGGTACCAAAGGAGAATTGAGTATCCGTTTATGTCCACGTGCTTCAAAAAAGGTAATATACTTTGTGATAATATCAGAGGCGGTTAACATATTCAGATTATAGCATGAATACGCTATGAATTACTTTTATTTATGGGGGAAATAATAAAGAGATTAAGCAATCTTTACTATAGGGTATTGACAGAGAAGAAGAAAGCGTGGTATACACATAACACCTGAATCTTCAAAAAGATTATGGGGGATAGTCCCCTGCTTTTTTTGTTGTATAAGTACCTGAGCTGCACCAGAAATTCCAGATGGCAAAGCAAGATAAAAACGATCATATTAGACAAAATTGGGGAAGAACGTATACTACTCTTCCACAACTCGATTTACTCGCTGCTCAAAAAGAATCATATCAATGGTTTAAAGATGTTGCGATAGGAGAGCAGTTGAAGGAAATTTCTCCAATTAATGATTTTACCGAGAAATCGTGGAGTCTTGAACTTACTGATTATCGATTTGGTAAACCTTCCATTACCCCACAACAGGCTTTAGCAAAAGGTGTAACTTTTGATATCCCTCTTTATGTAAAGGCAACTTTAACAAATAAAAAGACTGGTAAAACCCAGACACAAGAAGTATTTTTAGGAGATATTCCAGAAATGACAAATCGCGGTACATTTATTGTGAACGGAATCGAACGTGCAGTTGTGAGTCAACTTGTTCGTTCACCAGGAGTGTTTTTTACTGCGACACCAGATCCGATTACAGGTAAAATGTTGTACTCAGCAGAGATTCGCCCAACACACGGATCATGGCTTGAATTTGCTACGACACGTCATGATACTATTACCGTAAAAATTGACCGCCGCAGGAAATTTTTGGCAAGTACGTTTCTTCGTGCCATAGGGCTCTCTACAAACGAAGAAATCGAACATCGTTTCCAGGATCTTATTGCTCAGGAGGGTACAGATGGTGCGGCATTCATTAAAAATACAATAGAAAAAGATGAAACGCAGAATGAAACAGAAGCAATAATTGAGATTTTTAGACGAATGCATCCTGGAGAACCAATTGTGTTGGATAAGGTAAGAGAAAACTTTAACGGTCTATTTTTTAATAACAGAAGATATGATTTAGGCCGCGTCGGCCGCTATAAAATAAACAGAAAGCTTCGTGATACTCCTGGTTTTGTTGAATCTTCTGAACAAGTACTTACAGTTGGAGACATCGTAGGAACCATGGCATATCTTATTCAGCTTATCCAAGGAAGAGGTCTAATTGACGACATTGACAGTTTGGCAAACCGCCGAGTAAGAAGAGCAGGAGAATTGGTAGCAACCACAGCGTTTCGTATAGGAATTCTTCGGCTTGAAAGAAGTATAAAAGAAAGGATGAGTCTTATTCAGCCTGATGTTCCAGTGTCGGTTGCAGGGCTTATTAACGCACGACCAGTTATGGCCTCAATTAACGAATTTTTTAGAACATCTCAGCTTTCGACCATATTGGACCAAACAAATCCCCTCTCAGAGGTGGACAATTTAAATCGTTTAACTGTCATGGGATCCGGCGGTATATCACGGGAACGTGCATCATTTTCAATTCGTGATATTAACAGTTCACAGTATTCACGTATTTGCCCAATCAGATCACCTGAAGGTCCAAATATCGGATTAGTAACTTACCTGGCTTTGTATTCACGTATTAACGAGTATGGTTTTCTTGAAGCTCCATATCGGAAAGTACAGCATCAAAAAAGAGGAAGTAAGATCGTCTCGAAAGCACTTGAGGAAATTACCTATCTTTCAGCGGATGATGAACAGGATTATTACATTACTCATGCAATGTCTTTGACAGACGAAGGGATAATTTTCCATGATCGTATAGATGCCCGATATCAAGGTGAATTTTTAGAAGTGGAAAAGGAGAAAATTGAGTACGTTGATGTTATTCCAAGGCAGGTCGTGGGTAGCGCGGCATCTTTAATACCGTTTGTTGCTCATGATGAAGCCAATCGTGCACTCATGGGAACTCATATGCAATGTCAAGCTGTCCCGTTGGTAAAACCGGAGTCGCCGGTAGTAGGAACAGGAATGGAGAGATATATCGCAGAAGTTATGGGACGCGTCATATATGCTCCCTTTGATGGAATAGTTATACAGGTGGATGGGAGTACGCTTGTTTTAGAAGGCAAGAACGGACAAAAAGCCTCATATAACATTGAATCTTTCAGACGTACATCTCAAGCGACTGCTTATACACAAAAACCGGTAGTGAAAATTGGTGAAAAAGTGAAAAAAGGAGATTTATTGATTGATGGTCCATCATCAGAGCATGGAGAGCTTGCATTGGGGCAAAATCTTGTTATAGCCTACGCCTCCTTGGATGGGTTGGGATATGAAGATGCTATCGTAATCTCTGAACGATTGGTGAAGGAGGATGTTCTTTCCTCTATTCACATTGAAAAATATGAAGCATCTGTCGTGGAGACAAAGCTTGGTCCTGAAGAAACGACTCGAGATATTCCAAATGTTTCAGAAGAAGATTTAGCCAATTTAGATGAGGACGGTATTGTAGTTGTGGGGAGTGAAGTCGGTCCGGGAGATATTTTAGTTGGAAAAATTGCTCCAAAAGGAGAGACTGAGCTAACTGCAGAAGAACGGTTGCTTCGGGCAATCTTTGGAGAACAAGCACGCGAGGTTCGTGACACTTCACTTCGTGTACCACATGGAGAAAGGGGAACAGTTATTAGCGTACAAACGCTTGATAGAAAATCCGGTGATGAGTTAGAACCAGGAACAATCAGGAAGATTCTAGTTGAAGTAGCACAGTTTAGACATGTGGTTGTGGGTGATAAGCTGGCTGGACGTCATGGGAATAAAGGAGTCATTTCAAAGATTCTTCCAGAGGCTGACATGCCGTACCTTGAGGATGGATCACCCGTTGATATTGTTATTTCACCTATTTCAGTACTTGCACGTATGAACTTGGGACAACTTCTTGAAGCACATTTGGGATTTGCAGCGAAAAAACTTGGGTATAAGGTCTCAACTCCTGTTTTTGAAAAGGTCAGCGAAGATAAAATTGTCAGTTCGTTAAAGTCAGCTGGACTTCCTGTCAGTGGGAAGTCACGACTTTTTGATGGACGAACGGGAAAGATGTATGAAAATCCGGTTGTCGTAGGTATTGAGTATATTATGAAGCTTATTCATATGGTAGAGGATAAGACACATGCACGTTCAACAGGTCCATACTCTTTGGTTACTCAGCAACCATTGGGTGGTAAGGCACAAATGGGAGGGCAAAGGCTTGGAGAAATGGAAGTATGGGCGTTGGAATCACATAGGGCACGATATATTTTGCAGGAAATGTTAACAATTAAGTCAGATGATATTGTCGGAAGAGCAAAAGCATTTGAGGCAATTGTAAAAGGAATGGATATTCCGACACCAAAGGTTCCAGAATCATTCAAAGTCTTGATAAAAGAATTACAAGGCTTGGCTCTCAACGTCGTTCCTATTCATGCGACAGTATATAATGAACAGGCTGAGATTCCCGCCGCCACAACCGCAGCTGAAGAAAAAACAGAAAAAGAAGTAAAAGAATTTGAAGAAGAACTAGGAGCAGAAGAAGTGATGAATGAAAAAGGAGAGGAAGGAATCCATGTAGGAGATGTTGGAGAGGAGCCAGAAACAAAATCTGAATAATATTATGGACGGAAAGAAGAAAAAAGACCAAACAATTGTCGATTTTGAATCCCTAAAAATCCTTTTAGCAAGTAGGGATGATATTTTAGACTGGTCATATGGGGAAGTTACCAAACCTGAAACAATTAACTATAGAACGCTTCGTCCTGAAAAAGATGGTCTTTTCGATGAACGTATCTTCGGACCAACAAAGGACTGGGAGTGCTATTGCGGAAAGTATAAAAGAATTCGCTATAGAGGAATAATTTGTGATAAGTGCGGTGTTGAAGTAACACTGTCTCGTGTCAGACGAGAAAGAATGGGGCATATCACGCTCGCGGCACCCGTGGGGCATGTATGGTTTTTCAAAAGTTCATCTTCTGCGTTGTCGTTAATTTTGGATATGTCTCAAAAAAACTTAGAATCAGTTATATATTACGCATCTCACTTAATTATTGATATAGATGAAAAGAAACGAGAAGAAGCTACTGAGGAATTTACCGAAAGCATTGAGAAAAGACGGGAAGAACTTCAAGCAAATGTAAAACAACAAGAGAAAGAAGCTGAAAAAGATGTTGCCGAAAAAAAGAAAGATACAAAAACTTTGAAGGCAACTGATCAGAAAGAAATTGTTGCACAGGAACTGGAGTTTTTGAAGCGGCAAAAAGTTGCAAGTCTTCAAAAACAATTTGATGAAGAAAGTAAAAAGCTTGATGAAATATTGGATACTATGCTTCGGCTTCTTAAGAATCTAAAAGTAGGTACAGTTCTTTCTGAAGATGAATATTATCGTTTCCTGGAATACGATATACCGGTTTTCTTTACCATGAAAACTGGAGCAGAAGCACTATCATCACTCCTTTCAAAAATTGACCTTTCTGAACTCATCGGTGTTTTGCGAGCAGAAGCTGAAAAATCCAGTGGCGCAAAGTACTTAAAGCTGGTTAAGAGACTCAGATTAATGGAATCCATGCGAAAGGCAAATATCTCACCGTCATCTATCATTTTGTCCGTTCTTCCTGTTATCCCGCCGGATTTGCGTCCCATGGTACAACTGGTCGGCGGACGTTTTGCCACATCAGATTTGAATGATCTCTACAGAAGGATTATTAATAGAAATAATCGTTTGAAGCATCTTATTGCATTGGGCGCACCGGAAATAATCCTGCGTAATGAAAAACGAATGCTTCAGGAGTCTGTCGATTCGTTAATAGATATGTCACAGAGAAATCAAGTAGTCTCAACACCGCTTCGATCACTCTCTGATATGCTTCGTGGCAAACAAGGACGGTTTAGACAAAATCTTTTGGGCAAACGCGTTGATTATTCCGGACGCTCAGTTATCGTTGTCGGACCGCAGCTTTCTCTAACGCAGTGTGGTTTGCCAAAAGAAATGGCTCTTGAAATGTTTAAGCCTTTTGTGTTGCGGGAAGTAATTGTTAGAAATCTTGCCCCAAATATCAAGTCTGCAAAACGGTTTATTGAAAAGCGCCCACCGGAAGTTTTTGATATTCTGGAGGAAATCACCAAGAATCATCCGGTACTGTTAAACCGAGCACCGACACTTCACAAACTAGGTATTCAAGCTTTCTATCCGGTACTTATTGAAGGTTCAGCAATTCAGCTTCATCCTTGCGTTTGCGCAGGTTACAATGCAGATTTTGACGGTGATCAAATGGCTGTTCATATTCCGCTTTCTAAGAAAGCTCAAGAAGAAGCAATTGAGCTTATGATGCCAAGTCATAATCTTTTGAAACCAGCAGACGGAAGTCCTATTACCTTACCAAATAAAGAAATGGCTTTGGGCATTTATTACCTTACTTCTATGGATGAAACATTGAGGAAACAATCATTGCCTATATTTTCAAACATTAATGAAGCAATGCTTGCTCATTCCATAGATGATATTAGGCTTAGGGAGGCAATTATGGTGAAGGTTAGCATGAAAGGGAAGTCGGACACCGTTGAGACAACAGTTGGTCGGCTCATGTTTAATGAACAGCTTCCTGAAGAGATTGGTTTTATTAATGAGTCCATAAAGGCATCTGGTATAAAACGTATTGTCACACAGGCGATAAGAGTGTGTTCTTCTGAAGATGTTGCAAAGCTTATAGATAATATCAAAAATCTTGGATTCTTTGCAGCAACAGTCTCAGGTATTTCAGTATCAGTTTTTGATAACGATATGGTTTTTGAGAAAGAAGAACTGATTGAACAAGCTGAAGAGAAAGTAAAGGCATATGAAAAGGAGTATCAGTTAGGACTTATTACAACAGAAGAGAAAAAACGTCTTTCTAATGAAGTATGGTTAAAGACAACAGATCATATTGCAGATCTAACCTGGAATAATCTGAAAACTACGAATGCAATCAAAACTATTATCGATTCTGAAGGTGCACGTGCCGGAAAAGAGCAACTCAAGCAGCTTTCTGCAATGAGAGGACTTATTTTAGATCCTCTTGGAAAAATTGTTGAATTACCAATTAAGTCTAATTTTCGTGAAGGGCTCTCAATTTTTGAATATGTAGCCTCTGCTAGAGGTTCACGTAAAGGTCTTACCGACTCAGCCTTAAAGACTGCAAATGCAGGATATTTGACCAGAAGACTTGTTGATGTTTCTCATGATGTAATTATCCGAAATGATGATTGCGGTACAACAGAAGGAATTACAATCCAAGTACAAGAAGAAGGCCGTGAAGCAGCATTTTATGATAGAATTCTTGGACGATTTACCGCACAGAAAGTTACGTCAAAAAAGACTAAAAAGACACTACTTGGTGAAAATGAAGAGATTACTGAAGAAAAGGCACGTGAATTTATAGAACATGAGGTTGTCGAAGTAGTTGTCAGATCACCACTCACGTGTACATTGTTCAATGGTATTTGTGCACGTTGCTATGGTATGGACTTCTCAACCAGACGAAAGGTCGATTTAGGAGTACCAGTAGGTGTTATGGCTGCACAATCTATTGGAGAGCCGGGAACACAGCTTACTATGCGCGTTAGGCATTTTGGTGGTGTGGTGATGGCTGACGTTACGCAGGGGCTTCCTCGTGTTGAGGAATTGTTTGAAATGAGAACACCAAAAAATTTCTCACCGATTTCTGAAATTTCAGGAAAAGTAAAAATTGAAACCGGTGATGACGGGTATGTTATTCAAGTAAGAAATGCCAAAATGAAACCTGTTGAGGAAAGAGAGTATTTCGTACCACTAGCGGCTGAGATTTTGGTTAATGACGGTGATGAAATAACTGCAGGAACACCTTTTTCCAGAGGTTACCTCGATCCAAAAGAAGTCTTAAAAACAAGTGGATTAACTGCAACCCAACGATATATTTTAACTGAAGCACAGAAAGTTTATGAGTCTCAGGGAATCGCGATTAATGATAAACATTTTGAAGTTATTCTTCGCAAGATGTCTGATAAGATTATTGTTGAAACAGTGGGAGATACATCCTTTATTCCTGGAGATTTTGTCACAAAGACACATTTTGAGGAAGTGAATGCCGAAATGCTTGCACAAGGTGCAGAACCAGCTTCAGGACGCCGTGTGCTTTTGGGTATTACCAAAGCTGCTTTGTTCTCTGATTCATGGTTATCTGCTGCGTCATTTCAGGAGACAACAAAAGTTCTTACCGAGGCAGCATTGGAGGGTAGAGAAGATAGGCTTTTGGGTCTTAAGGAGAACGTTATTATTGGGCGTCTCATTCCGGTTGAAGGAACAACCGTAAATGAGGTATAATACCATGACAATTTCAAATTTAAAATTTCAAATTTAAAATTAATTTTTATGCCGACACTTTCACAACTTGCCAAAAAAGGCAGAAAGAAAAAAACAAAAAAATTCCGAGCAACCGCGCTTCGTCGTCTCTTTAATGCTCGAACGCGAACATATGCATCAGAAGTTGCTCCACAAAAGCGTGGAGTAGTAACGCTTGTGAAGACGATGACACCTAGAAAACCTAACTCAGCATTGCGAAAAGTAGCAAGAGTGAAGCTTTCCAATAGGGTAGAGGTAACAGCATATATCCAAGGTGTCGGTCACTCACTTTCCGAACATGGTATTGTGCTGATACGCGGAGGAAGTGTGAAGGATTTACCGGGAGTAAAGTATCATATTGTTCGTGGGAAATTTGATTTGATGGGTGTTGAGAATAGAAAAACTTCACGGAGTAAATACGGAACCAAGCGTCAAGGTGGTATAGGACCTGCTAAGACGGCTCCCGTGGCACCCGCGGCTGATGCAGCATAAAGTTGATTTTCTATGAACTCTGAACTAATAACTAATAACCAAGCATGAGACACAAGAAAGTAGTAAAACGTATTACTCCCCCGGATATTATCTATAGCAATCGAGTTGTTGCAAAGCTCATCAACCGGATTATGAAGGATGGGAAAAAAACTGTAGCCGAAAAACAGGTTTATCAAGCCTTCGCAATTCTTGGAAAGAAAAAAGAAGAAGATCCAGTAGCACTTTTTGAACGGGCAGTTGCTACTGTTGGGCCAAAAATTGAGGTAAAGGCCAGACGGGTAGGCGGCGCATCTTACCAGATTCCTATCGAGGTTCGTGGGGATAGACGTCAAGCGCTAGCCATAAGATGGCTTATTACCGCAGCTACAGCTCGTCCAAATAAAGAGTACCATGCGTTTTCAGAAAAACTTGCCGCAGAGATTCTGGACATCTTAGAAGGTAAAGGGGACGCGATTAAAAAACGAGATACCATGCAGCGCATGGCAGACGCTAACAAAGCCTTCGCCCATTTCCGTTGGTAAGCATTATTCTATTGTTAAACCTAATATTTTGTCGCCGATTTCGATTTTATCTACCACGTCCATGCCGCTTGTTACCTCTCCAAAATTTGTATATTGTCCATTTAAGTGCGATGCGTCTTGTTTTGTGATAAAAAACTGCGCATCATTTGAAATCTTGATATCATTACCACGAGCAACTCCGACTGAGCCTCTAACAAATGGATGATCATTTAGTTCGGTTTGCATATTTCCTCCACCAGTACCATTCCCCAGTGGATCTCCGCCTTGTACCACCCAATCTTCTACTCGATGGAATGTCAGATTATTATAAAATCCCGACTTTGCTTTATTCACAAAGTTAGCAACCGTATTTTTTGCATCGTTGGCATAAAACTTAATAGTAATATCGCCTTTACTTGTTTTGATAACAATACTGGATGCTTTTGCGGATTCGGACGCACCCTGCACATTTTGCTGTGATTGCTGCTGGATCAACTGTTGTTGTTGTAATTGTTGTTGGCGAAGTTGTTCCTCTTGTTGCCGTTGTAATTGTGAAAGTGGCTGGGTTGGTGTAAGGAATTTTATATCCGGTAGCTGCGGATTTGTCGGCCCTTTATTTGAAAAAATAAGAAATGCCATTACACCAACAAAAACAACTACTCCAAAAAGCAGCATATTATTCATTACCCTATGATAATAAGAAATAACAAAAAGTCAAGGGAGAATATGACTTTTTATATCTTACATTTTCATGGGTGACATGAGCTGAAAATAGTTGCCATCTGGATCTGCAAGCGTCGCCAGCCAGATTTCAGGTTCTTCACCAGGATGATATGGGTCTGCAATAACAGCGGATCCAAGTCCTTTAACCCTCTCAAATTCTCCTTGAACATCTTCTGTCTCAAAATTGAATTGTATTCTTTCGGGATTATGGCTTTTGCCATGAACTTTGTCATGTGGGCCAATTACCAGGGATCCTGATCCGACAGTAAAGCCGTGAAAGTCACCTCCTGACCAATCAGGTTTCTTCTCAAACACTTTGCTGTAGAAATTCACTAAGGCTTCCGGTTTTTCAGAAAAAAGCACCAAAGAATTAAAATTAAGCATGTATCTCACCCCCCTTCGCCCTCAATATCTGTTTTCTTGAAAGCCTTATTGAGGATCGGGCTTGGGAGGGGCAAGCCCTCCTTCTTCTTAATTGTAACTTACACAAAAAAGAGTATTCATGTCAACATGAAATTTGTAAGAAAAGTATGGTGGCACGTTTTGAGAAAGTATGGTATAATTTTAATAGTTTGAAAGGGGTTACTTACTCCCACGATCGGGAGTTTTTTTAGGTAAATATATGGCAGAATCGCTCCATCGAAAATTTGAATTAGATAAAATACGAAATATTGGTATTATCGCGCATATTGATGCAGGTAAAACTACTACCACAGAACGTATCCTTTATTATACTGGACGTACTCACAAAATCGGTGATATTGATGAGGGAAATACAGTCATGGACTGGATGGCAGAAGAACGGGCAAGAGGTATTACTATTGTCTCTGCTGCAACCACCGCATTTTGGAAACCTACAACAGGACCTCTTGAGGGTGTTGAACACAGAATAAATATTATTGATACACCGGGGCATGTAGACTTTACTGCAGAAGTAGAGCGTTCGCTTCGTGTTCTGGACGGGGGCATCACTGTTCTGGATGCAGAAGAAGGAGTACAGTCTCAATCCGAAACCGTATGGAGACAGGCAGATAAGTATAAAGTTCCACGTATTTGCTTTGTGAACAAAATGGATAAATTGGGTGCAGATTTTTTTGCCACAATAAAATCTATTGAGGACAGACTTGGTGCAAATCCGGCGATCATGGTACTTCCCATCGGTTTTGAATCTTCGTTCAAAGGTATTGTAGATCTTTTGAGTAGGAAAGCATACGTTTGGGGTTCGGATGAGCTGGGTGCAAAATACGACGTCTCAGATGAAATTCCAGAGGACATGAAGGATCAAGTAGAAACCTATAGAAACAAGCTTATTGAAAAAATTGCTGAGACAGATGATATTTTGATGGAAAAGTATTTAAACAATGAAGAGATAGTTCCTGAAGAACTGCGAAAAGCACTAAGAAGAGCAGTTATCGCATATAAACTGGTGCCGATTTACGCAGGTTCGTCACTTCGAAATAAAGGTGTGCAACCACTTTTAGATGCTGTTATCGAATATCTCCCTTCTCCTGTTGACTTAAAAGAAGTAAAAGGAATAAATCCAAAAACCAATGAGGAAGAGACAAGACAATTGGTTGAAAATGCTCCTATGGCAGGGTTGGCATTTAAGATTCAAAATGATCCACATGTAGGAAAGCTCACATTTTTCCGCGTCTATTCAGGAACAATACAAGCAGGTTCGTATATTTTTAACAGTTCTAAAAATCTTAAAGAACGTGTAGGACGGCTTCTTTTGATGCACTCAAATCAACGGGAAGAAATTCAGGAGGCTTTTGCTGGAGAAATTGTTGCCATCGTGGGACTCAAGGATACCGGAACAGGAGATACTCTTTGTGATGAGGGAAAACCGATTGTTCTTGAAAAAATTACGTTTCCTGAGCCAGTTATTTCACTTGCTATTGAGCCAAAGACGAAGTCTGATCAGGAAAAGCTAGGTTTTGCTCTCAAGCGGCTTATGGATGAAGATCCTACATTTCAGGTGAAAACAAACCATGAAACAGGCCAGACCATTATTTCTGGAGTTGGAGAACTGCAGCTTGAAGTGAAGGTCAATACCATGAAGGCAGATTTTGGTGTGGAGGCAAATGTGGGCGCGCCACAGGTGGCTTATAAAGAAACTGTGAAAAAACAAGCAGAAGGCGAAGGGAAATATATCCGGCAATCCGGAGGACGCGGCCAATACGGTCACTGTTTCCTCCGTGTTGATGCCAAGCCTCGAGGAGAAGGCTACGAATTTGTGGATGCGATTAAAGGAGGAGCAATTCCGGCAGAATTTATAAAAGCAATTGAAAAGGGCGTGAAAGAATCGCTTGAGAATGGTATTCTTCTTGGTTATCCGGTTGTTGATATAAAAGTTACCTGTTATGACGGCTCATATCACGATGTTGATTCATCGGAAATTGCCTTTAAAATTGCTGCATCTCAGGCCCTTCAGTCAGCCACAAAAAAGGCTGACCTGACGCTCCTTGAGCCGATTATGAAGGTTGAAGTAACTACACCATCTGAGTTTATGGGGGATGTTATCGGTGATCTTTCATCAAAACGCGCTCAGATTTCAGGAACAGAAGAAAGAAGTAAAGCAACAATTATTAATGCGTTAGTTCCTCTGGCTGAGCTTTCAGGTTATGCAACAACGCTAAGAAGTATGACTCAGGGACGCGCTTCGTATTATATGGAACCATCACATTATGAGGAAGTTCCGAAAAATATTATCGAGGCAATGTTAGCAAAATCTACCTTTACAGGTCGTGTTTCCGCTCAGTAATAATAAACATTCTTAAGATTACCCCGCTTTTTTCGTATACTTATAATTTTTTCTACCGTGGTATAATCCTGACAATGGTTTCTCCTCAAGAACGACCCTTTTTAGGTGATAATTCAGAAGTCAGTCATGATCCTGCTTGGGAAGAGATAATCTCGATTGCCGAACACATACTTGGTGGTGCACGGGCTGTTTACAAAGATAAAAAAAGAAATCCCATAGGCTTTTCAGTTTCCTGGTCAAGGGAAGAAGCAGAAACGTTGAGAACACCCTATCTTGAGATAATTATTTTTCCACCTTCACTTATTTTTCTACCAGATGAGAGAAAAGTTCTGGTTGAACACAACGCAGTTACAAGACGTGTACTGCAGGAAGTAGTACCTGAGATTCTTTTTCTCAAAGAAGATAGTTTCTCACTTCGAGGTATTGGTCCAAAAGGTCCTGCGATTGCTACCTTATCAAGCTATCCACCATGGAGAATCCGGATCTTATCGGTTGAGGAATAAAAAACCAAAAAGAAAGCAATGATTCCGTCATGCCTTCTTTTGGTATGTATTTCCCTGTTGTAGTTGCTTTTCCTAAGGCGGCAGTCCTTTGTTGTAAATTTCAAGATGCATATTTTGTTTTTAGATTGTAATTTCTTTTTTTCATATCTGCTTGATATTTCCTGCACAACATTTGGACAAAGTTTGGACAGAGTTTTGCTATAATACCGGTATGAAAAAGAAAAAGAGCTTTGTATGTATCTTCGCTCACCCTGACGACGAAGCTTTTGGTCCAGGTGGAACAATTGCAAAACTTACAAAGGAATTTGATGTATATATTCTTTGTGCAACTCGTGGCCAAAAGGGACAAAACAGTTCAAGAAGTTCAGAAACTTTATCTAAAATACGCTCAAACGAGCTAAAACTTTCGGCGAAAATCCTAGGGGTAAAGAAAGTATTTTTCTTGGGTTTTCGGGACGGAACACTCTCAAACAATCTTTATCATAAGATTGCTGATCGTATAGAAGTTTATTTGGAAAAACTAAGGCCGGAAGCCATTATGACATTTACACAAAATGGTGTATCCGGTCACATAGATCATATTACTGTTTCTATGGTAACCATGTACATCTTTCAAAAATTGCATTTTATCAAGGAGGTATGGCATCACACAGGAAAGGATTATATAGCAGAACAAATGAAAAACTACTTTATTTACTTCCCAAAAGGTTATAGTAGGTCTGAGGTAGATAAAGTTGTGGATATTTCTGATGTATGGGAGATCAAAGTACAGGCTATGTATCAACATGCTTCACAAATGCATGACGTTGAACGGATTCTAAGTCTTCATAAGGGCCACCCAAAAGAAGATTACTTTCTCATATCTAAAAAATGATTTTCGTAGTACCTATAACCATCTATTGTATAATACAACAGTGAAAAAGATTGTACTGGTTTGCTTTTTCGTGGCTTTAGTAGTTGGTGCTGTGTATAAATCTACCACCTCAAAATCAGTATTTCTTTCTCCATTGTCTGGTGAAAAAAATATAAGTTCGCCTACAATTACTTCTCTTGCGCAAAAAGGACAAGAGAAAGAAAGTATTTTTATTCCATACTGGAGCGTAGGAAATTCTCCTCTTTATGTTGAGGATTTCGATGAACAGATATATTTTGGTATTGCGGTAAATGAGGAGGGAATTGATAAAACAGAAGATGGGTATAGAAAACTATCACAATTCATGCAGAATATTCCCTCTGTCGGCAAAAAGCTACTTGTGGTTCGGATGATTAATTCAAAATTGAATTCAAGATTACTGGAGAAGACAGAGTTACAAGAAAAGATTATTCAAGGATCTATAGCAACAGCGAAACAGTATCATTTTAGCGGTATTGTTTTGGATTATGAACTTTCAGCATTATCATTTGAATCTGTTATAAAAGGGATTACACATTTTTATCAGCGCTTTGAGAAGGCATCACGAAGGCAAAATCTTTCTTTTTCTGCAACAGTATTTGGGGATACATTTTTCAGGGTTCGTCCGTATGATGTTGAAAAAATCGGGCAAACTGCAGATACGGTCTATATAATGGCATATGATTTTCACAAATCCAGGGGAAATCCAGGTCCGAATTTTCCTTTCAGCGGAAAAAATACTTACGGATATGATTTCCAAACGATGATAAAAGATTTTTCGCAGGTTGTTCCTTCACATAAATTGTCCGTAATTTTTGGTATGTTTGGGTACAACTGGCCGGTAGATGAAAGACACCAGTCAACAGGTAATGGTGTTGCGTTAAGTCTGAAAGAAGCAAAGCAGCAGTTTGTCGATGCATGCAAAGAAAAGTCTTGCTCACTATCTTACGATTCAGTTTCTGCAGAAAATAAAGTTATGTTCCAAGATGCCATAGGAATACGGCACATTGTTTGGTTTGAAGACGAAAAATCAGTTTTAAAAAAGAGAGAATATGCGAAGAAAAAAGGTATTGTCTCTATAGGGTACTGGGCATATTCATTCTTCTAGGATGAAAGGATATATGGTGTGTGATGTTTGAAGTCGACAAGTTTTGTCCAGTCGATAATTTTTTCTGCATTTTCAAATCCCATTTTTCCAATTTCATCAACTGATTTGTTTTTTTCGAAATATAGATACAATACTTGGTCCGCGTCTTTGTAGGAAAACCCAAATTCCTCTTCATCTGTCTGTCCATGCCATAGTCCTGCTGATGGTTCCTGAGTAATTATTTCTTTTGGAACATTAAGAAATTTTGCAAGCTGGTAAACCTGGGCTTTATAAAGATGTCTAAGTGGTTCGATATCAGAAGCTTCATCGCCAAATCGCGTAAAGTATCCCAGGAAATATTCAGATTTATTTTCAGTCCCACACACTAAAGCCCGGTATTTTTTTGCCAGATCGTAGAGCATAATCATACGAGTTCGCGCCATGATATTTCCTAAGCGTATTTTTTCTTCAATTGAGACATGTAGTGACAGTTGAAAAGTATGTACCGGGTTTTTGATAGAAAGGAAAGTAAGATTTTCTTTTGGTATGCCTGCTTTTTTAGTAATCATCTCAATTGTTTTTTTCTGTGGGGCAAAAAAATAAAGATGTACTGGGAAAATATGTTCTTTGGGAAAAGCGTTGGCTAAAAGAAAAAGACTTGTGGTAGAGTCGATACCACCCGATACTCCAATTACGACATGCCGGATATTCTCTCGTTTTAGAGTTTTTTGCATAAAGGTGACAATTTTTTTCGTTTCTATATTAGGTTGTATTTTGAGTATATTCATGTTATTTAGTATACAATTTTTTTTGTAGGATATATTCGTTTATCCGTCTTGATACCATATTATGAATGGGATGTCCGTTTTTTATCCGTTCTCGTATTTCTGTAGAAGATACATCTGAAATTAGCAAGTCTTTTGTATTTAAAAGAAAGATTGTTTTTGGTAACATCTGTAACCGCAAATATTTTTTTGCCTTCTCCTCAAGGGTAAAGACGTCATCTCCCCGTGCATAGATGATTAGTTTGAAATCAGTGATAATTCTTTTCCACTCTTTCCATTTTCGAAAATCCTTTACCTGGTCAGAACCTATTATCCAAAAGAAGCTATTATCAGGATATTGTTTTTTTAATTCGTCCAGCGTGTCAATAGTAAAACTTGTTTTAGCTTGATTTATTTCAAAATCTGAGACCAGAATCCCCGGGCCTTCTAGGAATTTTGTCATGGCGAGCCTGTCTTTTGGACTTGCCATGACTTTATGGAAAGGATGGTCAAATACTGGCATAAGCCATATTTGGTCGACATTCAAATGTTTTTTTACTTGTCCTGCAACCAATAAATGCCCGATGTGTGGTGGATCAAAGCTGCCGCCCAAAATAGCGATACGCATGGCTGACATTATAGCAGATGTGTGGTATAAATACGGCTATGAAGCTAAGTTGGAATAAAAAACAAAAAGAAGCAATGTCTGATTTCTTCAGAAATGTGGCGGTAGGATGGCTTACGGCTGCATTTACGCTTCCCTACGTATTAACGCCATATGATTTCTTGACACAAATAAAATATCTTGTTAGTATGGGTTTTGCTTTATATATCTCGCTTCATTTCTTGGAGGATGCGTATGACAATTATTGAACAGCTAAAAACGGGTCTTGATGTCGCAACAATTGCCAATATGGTTATGGTTGTTGGTGCAGCGATTGTGATTTATCTTGATCGAGCAGGAAGATCAAAAAAACCATCCCGAAAATCCTCGAAGCGTTAATAATTATTCAATTTATTTTGCCACATCTGCAAAAAATCACTGCTGGTAAGTGTCCTTCCGTACATGATCGGAAATGTTCGGTTGATAAAATACTTCTGAATCTCTTTTCTTTCTGGATCATCTGTAGTCTCAATCAGATCCTTGAGGACAACGAAATTATATCCTTTGGCGAAACCATTGATAATCGTTGCCATGACGCAACCATCAGTGAAAACGCCAGTAACAATAAGATATTTGATATTTCGTTTTTGTAAATACTCATCTAAATCAGTCTGTGAGAATGCATCATAACTACTTTTTGCGATTACTTTATCTGTTGGTTGAGGTTTCACCAGATAAAATTCTTCCGCAAATCCGGTCGTATCTTTTGAATAATAATACGCTTTTGGATCTTTGTATAGTTCGTTCAAATTATCTGGAAGAAATTCTTTTCTCCAAGGTACAGTCGTTGTTAAAATAACATTGCTATTTATGTATTTCCTGTAGTCATCTATAAATGTAACAAGTTTTGGTACCATTGTCCGAATCGTTTGAAAGTGAATATTCCACTCAGGTATTTCGCATTTCTCATGCACACAAGAATTTATTATGTCTATCACAATTAACGCAGTATTATTTTTTGTCATACCATTAAACAGCCTCATACGTCCTATTGTAACAGTATTATTTTTTAATTCAAACGAAAATTCTAAAATACCCCTTGACGAGTACAAAAATAGTGTGGTATCATACATTTGAACCTGATCAGCGGGTTTTTATTTTTTGACTAACTATGGCAGACGCAAAGAAATTTGAGAGAACAAAACCACACGTAAACATTGGTACAATTGGTCATGTTGACCATGGAAAGACCACACTTTCTGCTGCAATCGCAACGGTGCTCTCCAAAAAAGGCATGGCAGAAGCCAAAAAGTATGAAGATATCGATAATGCCCCGGAAGAAAAGGCCAGAGGCGTCACCATCAACATTACCCATCTTGAATATGAAACAGAAAAGCGCCACTATGCACACATTGACGCTCCAGGACACGCAGACTACATAAAAAACATGATTACCGGTGCCGCCCAAATGGACGGTGCTATTTTGGTAGTTTCAGCTCCAGACGGACCAATGCCACAAACAAGAGAACATATTTTGCTTGCCAGACAGGTGGGTGTTCCGGCAATTGTCGTTTTCTTGAATAAATGCGATATGGTACAGGATCAGGAGCTGTTGGATTTGGTTGAGATGGAGGTTAGAGAACTTCTTACCAAATACCAATATCCAGGAGATACGACACCAATTATTCGCGGATCAGCACTAAAAGCTCTTGAAGGAGACGCTGAATACGAGAAAAAAATTGAGGAACTCATGAATACTGTTGATGAATACATTCCTACACCAGAAAGAGATATCGATAAGCCATTTTTGATGCCTGTTGAGGATGTATTTTCTATCAAAGGGCGAGGAACAGTAGTGACGGGAAGAGTTGAAAGAGGAAAAGTGAAAGTCAATGAGCCGGTTGAAGTCATTGGTATCCGTCCAACCAAAGCATCAGTTGTAACCGGTGTTGAAATGTTTAGAAAACAGCTGGATGAAGGGCAAGCTGGAGATAACGTAGGATTGCTCCTTCGTGGTATAGAAAAAGCAGATATTGAAAGAGGCCAGGTTATTGCAAAGCCAGGATCTATTACTCCACACAAAGAATTTGAAGCAGAGGCATATATTCTTACGAAAGAAGAAGGTGGTCGTCATACACCTTTCTTTACAGGATACAGGCCACAATTTTATATCAGAACTACAGATGTAACTGCAGAGGTAAATCTTCCACAAGGAGTGGAAATGGTCATGCCTGGTGATAATACAAAAATGTCCGTTAAGCTTATCGTGCCCGTCGCTATGGAAGAAGGTTTGCGTTTTGCTATCCGTGAAGGTGGAAAAACTGTCGGAGCAGGCGTCATCACCAAGATTATTGCATAAGGGCTAACTTACCTTAGCAAATGACCGTAAGGTCATTTTTTTTGTCTAAAAATCTGCCTTAGGCGGTGTTTTGGGTGTCTTTACCGAGACAGTAATAGTATATAGGATAAATTGAGATTTTTTGCTATAATACACAGATAGTACATTAACGTTATGCCAAAAGGAAGAATACGAGTACGTTTGAAAAGTTATGACAGTCGTGTTATAGACAGCTGTTGTCAACAAATACTGGATACGGCGATACGAACCGGCGCTAAGATCGTAGGACCAATTCCGTTGCCCACCGATAGAAGTTTATACGCGATTAACAAATCGCCTTTTATAGAAAAAGATCATAGAGATCACTTTGAAATAAGAGTACATAAGCGGCTTATTGATATTGTTTCTCCGACTGATAAAACGATTGATAGTTTGACACATCTTGAATTACCAGCTGGGGTTGATATTGAAATCAAGATGTAAGAGGCTGTTTGGTTGTATTTAATGCACAATTATAGTATAATAATGCGCACAAACAGGAGGTGGATTATAGCCTAATATTAATGGTTTACAATGACTTCATTTGAGGTCATCTAATACAATGGTAGCCGAAAATTAGGCTGCCTTTTTTGTTTTACAGTGCTTAAAGGTATGATACAAAGTTTAATAGGACAAAAGAAATTACATTCACAACGTTTCTTAGCCGACGGTAGAAGGATTCCAGTGACAGAAATAGTGATGCCTGGAAATCCTATTATCGCAGTGCGGAGTATGGATACGCACGGATATAACGCGGTGCAGCTAGGTTTTGGTATTAAAAAGCATCCACACAAGGCATTAGTTGGGCATATAAAAGGGGCAAACATACAGGATGCCCCTCGTTTTTTGCGGGAAGTAAAAACAGCTTCAGATGCTGATTTGCCAAAGCTTGGAGAAGTAGTAAAAGCGTCTGATGTATTTAAGCCGGGTGATCTGGTAGATGTCATTGGAATTTCAAAAGGAAAAGGCTTTGCCGGAGGTGTAAAACGGTATCATTTTAAAGGCGGACCTCGAACTCACGGGCAATCCGACAGAGAGCGCGCACCCGGATCTATTGGTCAGACTACTACTCCGGGGAGAGTATATAAGGGAAAACGTATGGCAGGACATATGGGAGAAGTAAGAGTAACTGTAAAAAATCTGCAAGTTGTATCCGTTACCGATACGGGGCTTTTTATAAAAGGTCTTGTCCCCGGAGGAAAAAATACACTTATTATGGTTAAGAAAGTCGGAGAAGGAAAGAAATTCACTCCGTTATACGAAGAAGAAAAAAACGCAGTAGAGGTAGAGACGAAAAAAGAGATAGTTGAACAGGTGGAGAAAGAGCCGGAACCAATGAGTAAAACAGGAGAAGAAAATACAAAGAAGGAGGAAAATGGCGAGTAAGAAACGATCAGTTACTCCCTCTTCCAAGATAGAGAAGAAAGAGATTGTTAAAAAAACGGTGAAGAAAACCGATGGGATTATGTTGGATGTTTTTGATACGAAAGGAAACGTTTCTGAAAGTATATCTGTTTCAAAGGAGGTATTTGGTGCTAAGGTAAATGAGACACTTATCACGCAAGCAGTAAGAGTTTATTTGGCAAATCAAAGACGAGGTACGGTCAAAACAAAAACACGTGGTGAAGTACAGGGATCAACAAGAAAGATTTATCGCCAGAAAGGAACAGGAAGAGCAAGGCATGGATCCGTGAGGGCACCTATTTTTGTGCATGGAGGTATTGTTTTTGGTCCACAACCCCGAGATTACTCTCTCAAATTCCCCCAAAAAATGAAGCAAAAAGCACTCTTTTCAGCATTAACGACTCGAGTCCAAAATGATGGCATTAAAGTTATTTCAGGCTTAGAAAAACTTTCTCCCAAAACAAAAGAAATGGTGGATGTACTAAGGAAATTGAAAATTTATAGCAAAAAAGATACGGTTTTGCTTGTTATTCCTTCACCAACCGAGAAAAAAGAGGTAGTAGAAAATATCACTCGTGCATCACGAAATATAGCAGGAATATCGATTATACCTGTTAATCAATTAAATACCTATGAAGTGTTACGATATACAGTTTTACTCTTTATGAAAGATACATTAGGTGTCTTTTCCCAAGGGACGAAATAAACTATGGATATTCAAATAAAGCCGGTCATTACTGAAAAATCCCTGCAAGATGCAAAGAATAGTAAATTTACTTTTGCAGTTTTAAAAAGCGCGACAAAATCTATGATTAAATCAGTAGTAGCTAAAAGGTTTAGTGTTGATGTAGTCAGTATAAAAACATCTATTGTAAAAGGAAGAACGCATCGTGTCGGGAAGAAAAGAGTGGAAGAAGTAATGAGTCCTTGGAAAAAAGCTATAGTTGCGGTAAAACAAGGCCAGAAAATAGATTTATTTGAGGTAGGAGCATAAATAGTTACGAGTTCATAGTTTGAAAAGGAAAAAAAGAATATGAAAAGACTAAAAAGAATTAAAAAGAAATATTCAGGGAGAGACACATCAGGGAAAGTGGTTGTTCGTCATCAAGGAGGACAACATAAGCGATTCCTCAGGCTTATTGACTTCAAACGTGATAAAATAGGCGTTACCGGAAAAGTAACTTCAGTAGAGTACGATCCGAATAGAACAGTAGATATTGCACTGATTCAATATTCTGATGGAGAGAAACGCTACATTCTCGCGCCGGAAGGTTTGCGAGTTGGAGACGTCGTAGTTTCAGGAGAAACAGTAGATGTGCAAGTTGGCAATGCACTTCCTTTGCACGTTTTACCAGTCGGTACTTTTGTTCACAATATTGAACTGACATCAGGAAAAGGTGGCCAAATGGCAAGAAGCGCTGGAACAGCAGCGCTTATCCAAGCTCGGGAAGGCAAATTTGTCCATCTAAAGCTCCCTTCAGGTGAGATAAGGAAAGTCTACGGGAATGGTTATGCCACCGTTGGACAGCTTGGAAATATAGAATGGAAGAATGAAGTTATAGGAAAAGCTGGTCGCGCTCGTCATATGGGTATAAGACCAGTAGTTCGTGGAACAGCGCAAAACCCTCGTTCTCACCCTCATGGTGGAGGAGAAGGACGAAGCGGTGTCGGGTTAAAATACCCAAAGACCTATGCAGGAAAGAAAGCAGTAGGAAAAAGACGAAGACCAAATAAATATTCTGACAAATATATTATTCAGAGGAGGAAACGGAAAAAGTAAAGAGTTATGAGTTCATAGTTCAGAGAAATAAAGAAAAAGATCCTACTATGAACTCTCAACTAATAATTAAGAACTATTTATGAGTAGATCAGCAAAAAAAGGTCCATTTGTAGACGAACGATTGTTAAAAAAAATTACAAAACAGAAACAATCTGGTGATAGAGCGCCTATTAAAACATGGAGTCGTACATCTCAGATTTCACCTGAATTTGTGGGACATACCATTGCTGTCCATAATGGAAAGGTTTTTATTCCTGTTCTTATTGTAGAAGGAATGGTGGGATATCGACTGGGTGAGTTTTCACCAACAAGGACATTTAGAAGTCATGGTCGAGTAGTCGCTCGAGAAATTTCTAAGACGTAGCGTTTAGAAATTAGCGTTTAGTGTTTAGTTTGAAATGAACTAGACCCTAAAAGACTAACAACTAAAAGCTTGAATTATATGGATATAATTGCAAAAACTACATCTGTTCATATTGCACCGCGTAAAATGCGGTTGGTGGCTGATGCAATTCGTAAAGTACCAGCCCATCAGGCGCTTGAGGTCCTTGAGCAAACGCGGAAAAGAGCAGCATCTGCACTCGCCAAGACGTTGAAAAGTGCTATCGCAAATGCGGAAAATAATGCCAAGTTAGAAGCATCAGCTCTTTTTGTAAAACAGATTGAAATATTTGATGGACCGGTACTGAAACGCTTTCATCCAAGTTCTCGAGGAAGAGTACATCCATATAAGAAACGGACAAGCCATGTAAAGATTGTTTTAGGAGAGAAAGGGGGAGAAAGCGCAAAGAGTAAAGCGAAAAACGTAAAATAAATAGGGAAAAATATTTTACAATAAAGTTTCTTAATTTTACACTTTACATTTTGCATTTTTCACTTGATTTATGGGACAGAAAGTAAATCCACACTTAATAAGAATCGGTAATATTTACGGTTGGGAAAGTCGTTGGTTTGAGAAAGATCGATATAAAGATATATTACTTGAAGATATTAAGATTCGGAAAGCTCTGATGGAAAAGCTTAAATTTGCCGGTGTTTCCCGAATTGAAATAGACAGATCAATTAGAAATGTGAAGATTACCGCATTTGTTTCTCGGCCGGGTATCGTTATCGGTCGGGCAGGAAGTGGGCTTGAGGAACTGAAAAAGTTTTTGGAAAAACTTGTGGGATCTTTTGCAAAAGATAAAAAAAATATTTCCAAAATTGATATTCTTGTTGAGCCAGTGAAGGAGCCGAATCTTGACGCCTATCTTGTGGCAAAAATGATATCCGATCAGCTAGTAAAACGACTACCTCATAAAAGAGTTATGGCACAGGCAGGAGAAAAAGTGATGGGTGCTGGCGCAAAAGGGATACGCATAGTTCTCTCAGGACGTATAGCAGGGGCCGAAATCGGCAGAAGAGAAAAATTACAGAAAGGTACAGTCCCTTTGTCCACTATTAGGGCTCATATTATTTTCGCAAGCGTTCCGGCTTTGACGAAAAAAGGATATATTGGAGTAAAAGTGTGGATTAATCGGGGTGAAGGAGAGTAAATATGTTATTACCCAAGCGAGCAAAATATAGAAAGCAACATAGAGGCAGTATGAAAGGAAATGCACATAGTGGCACGCAGATGACATATGGTGATTTTGGGCTTGCTGCAGAAGCACAAGCATGGGTAAGTGCACGACAAATTGAAGCAGCGCGACGAGCAATTACTCACTATACTCAACGCGGTGGAAGACTGTGGATTCGTATTTTTCCTGATAAGCCAATCACTAAAAAACCGCCAGAAGTAAGGATGGGAAGCGGAAAGGGAGATGTATTCGAATATGTGGCAGTAGTAAAACCGGGACGAATATTGTTTGAAATGGGAGGGGTTTCAAAAGAGATAGCATTTGCTGCTTTGCGTTTGGCGTCACATAAATTATCATTAAAAACACGAATTATTGAGAAGTAATGCTGTTTTGAAATATCAATATAAAACTATGAAAATGAAACAAAAACAAGAAATACATGGGAAAAAGGAAAAAGAGTTATATACGATGCTCTCTGAAATACGTGATGAATTATTTAAAGCACGGATTGATTTCACGCAAGGAAAGTTAAAAAATCCTTCCTTACTCAGGCATAAAAGGAAAGAAATTGCTATAATCTTAACGATTTTAAGTGAAAAGGAGAAAAAACATGAGAATACTTAATGGAGTAGTTGTGTCAACAAAAATGAATAATACCATAGTAGTGGCAGTTACTCGCCGGGTAGCACACCCACTTTATAAAAAATTATTAAAAAGAAGCAAGCGGTATAAAGTTGATACGGTAGGAAAAAAATTTAATATGGGTGATAAGATAAAGATTGTTGAGACCAGACCGATATCAAAAGACAAATATTTTACAGTGTTGACACCCGGTATAAAAAAGGCCGCTCCCGTTAAAAATAACTCCGGCGAGTCAAAGGAGAAAAAGAAATGATACAACATCGATCTATGTTAAAAGCTGCGGATAATTCAGGAGCCAAAATACTTATGGTTATTCATATTTTTGGAGGATCAAAACGCAGAAAAGGCTCTATTGGAGATATTATTAACTGCGTTGTTAAAGAAGCATCACCAACAGGACAAGTAAAAGACAGTGAGATTGTTAAGGCAGTTGTAGTCCGGACACGTAAGGAAGTACGCCGTCCGGACGGTTCATATATTCGGTTTTCGGATAATGCGGCAGTACTTATTGATAACCCTAAAGATAAAAATCCTCGTGGTACCCGTATTTTTGGGCCAATTGCTCGAGAAGTTAAAGACAGAGGATTTGCAAAAATTGCCAGTATGGCAGTTGAAATAGTTTAAAATTATTACTTATGAAACTTAAAACAGGAGATACAGTACAAGTTATTAAAGGAAAAGATAAAGGCAAAAGCGCAAAAATTGCTGCAGTTTATACAAAGGAAAATAAAGTATTGCTTCCCGAAGTAAACCAATATAAGCGTCATGTAAAGTCTCGTACTGGTGGTCAAAAATCTGAAATTAAAACAATTGTCAAACCGTTGCCGGCTGAAAATGTAGCACTTGTTTGCCCGAAATGTAAGCAGATAACTAGAGTGGGATATATGATGGAATCAGGAGAAAAAGTGAGAGTTTGTAAAAAATGTAAACAAACACTATGAGTACATTGCAAGAAAAATATACAAAGACTGTAAAAGAAGCACTAAAAGAAAAATTAGGAGTCAAAAATCCTATGGCAGTTCCACATGTTTCTAAAATTGTTGTAAATACGGGAATACGTGGTGCGGTTCTCGACAAGAAAAACGTACAGAGTGCGGTAGAAATGCTCACTCAAATTACGGGACAAAAACCGAAAATAACCAAGGCTCGACAGTCTATCGCTTCATTTAAGCTTAGACAGGGAGATAAGATTGGTGCAGTAGTAACATTACGGGGAAAACGAATGTACGACTTTTTAGGAAAGCTTATTTCAATTGTTATGCCTCGTATTAGAGATTTCCATGGTGTTTCAAAACAAAAATTTGATGGGCACGGTAATTATACGCTCGGATTCAGTGAGCAGACCGTTTTTCCTGAAATTGATCCTGGGAAAGTTGATAGAACACATGGTCTTGAAGTATGTATAGTAACGACAGCAAAAAATAATGAAGAAGGGATAGCATTGCTTGAAGCATTGGGTTTCCCTTTCCAGAAAGGATAATTTATGGCAAAAACATCTGATATTGTAAAATTTCAAAAAAAACAAAAATTCACTACAAGACAGCGAAACAGATGTAACCTTTGCGGACGAGCACGGGCATACTTAAGAAAATTTGGTCTTTGCAGGATCTGTTTTAGGGAATTAGCCTCTAAAGGCCAATTACCTGGTGTAGTTAAAGCAAGTTGGTAAAGAAAGGAAAAATATGACAAATTATCAAATTAGTGATTTACTTATACGAATTAAAAATGCTTCAAATGCACGAAGGAAGACTGTTTTTTTGACATACTCAAAAATGAATAAGGCAATCTGTGATGTGCTGGTGAAAAACAAATTTTTAACATCGGTAAAACAAGAAGAACAAGACGGTAAAAATATACTAACAGCTACAATCCGGTATGAAAAACGTATACCTGCTATTACGGATGTAAAAATAATCTCGAAACCGTCACTTCGCGTATATGTGAAAGCACAGACGGTACCAAAACGATTTAGAAAAGGGACGGGAATATCAGTAATGTCAACAAATAAAGGTATTTTGACTGATCAGGAGGCAGTCAAAGAAGAAGTTGGTGGAGAACTTCTTTTCAAAATCTGGTAACGCCAGATAGTATTTTACTATGTCAAAAATAGGGAAAATTCCAGTGATACTAAAAGAGGGAACAACCGTTATTATAGAAAACGGTTTGGTAAAAGTGACAGGACCGAAAGCGACACTTACCTATAAGCTTCCCAGCGGTATTACTGCGCAGATTGTAAATGGAAAAATAGAAGTGAAACAAGAAGCTTCAGGAGAAAACACCAGTGCTTTATTTGGGTTGACGCGAAGTCTTCTTGAAAACATGGTGCAGGGAGTAACAAGTGGATTTGAGAAAAAATTAGAACTTTCAGGTGTAGGATACCGTGCTCAAGGCGGGGGAAGCGACATTGCTTTATCAGTCGGTTTTTCTCATCCGGTAAAGATTAAAGCACCGCAGGGCGTATCATTTGCAATAGCTGAAAATGTGATTACTGTTTCGGGAACAGACAAAATACTCGTTGGAGATACTGCTGCACGAATTCGTGCGGTAAGACCACCGGAACCATATAAAGGAAAAGGGATAAAATATGTTGGAGAACGCATCAGACGTAAGGTAGGAAAGGCAGCAAAAGCTGTAGGAGCAAAATAATATGAATAGCGTACAAATAAAAAGAATAAGAAGACAAATACGAGTAAGGAAGAAAATTCGAGGTACACAGGAAGTACCACGGCTTTCTGTATTCCGTTCAAATACATCTTTATATGCGCAGTTGATAGATGATAAAAAAGGTGAGACAATACTGGGCGTTTCAGAAAAACTTTTGAAAGATAGTAAGGGAACAAAAGCTGAGCGTGCAAAAATGTTAGGTGTATTATTGGCAGAAAGAGCAAAAGAGCACAAGATAGAAAGTATCGTTTTTGACAGAGGACCATACAAATATCATGGGCGAGTACAGGCATTTGCAGAAGGGGTAAAAGAAGGAGGATTAAAATTCTAATGGCAGATTTTTCACCACAACGGTCAGTAAATGAATTTGAAGAAAAGATTATTCAAATCCACCGGGTTTCAAAAAAAACTAAAGGTGGAAATAAGATAGGATTTTCCGTGCTGGTTGTTGTGGGAGACAAAAAAGGTCGAGTGGGAGTGGGATTGGGAAAAGCTCCAGATGTAGCATCTTCCATCCGAAAAGGCGTTAGTGTTGCCAAAAAACATCTAATTACAGTACCAATTGTAAAAGGTACAATTCCGCTACAGATATATGTAAAATTAGGAGCAGCAAAAATAATTCTTAAGCCTGCTCCTCCTGGGAGTGGAGTTATAGCAGGAGGCGCCGTGCGCAGTGTAGTGGAGGCAGCCGGTATTCACAATATTTCCTCTAAAGTATTGGGTACAAAAAATCAGGCATCCAATGTCTACGCTACTATGGAAGCCTTAAAAAGAATTATTGAGCAAGAAAAGAAAGCAGCATTATTTACATAAATATGAAATTACACGACATAAAAACAATTAGTCAAAAGAGTAAGCGCAGACTCGGCCAAGGACATGGTTCAGGAAGAGTTAAGACAGCAGGTCGTGGTACAAAAGGACAAAATGCACGAAGTAGCGTTCCTCTATCCTTTGAAGGCGGTGCACTTCCTCTTATCAAACGTCTTCCTTTCTTGAGGGGGAAGGGCAAAAATAAAGGAATATCTCTTAAACCTTTTATAGTAAATGTAAAGGAGTTGAATATTTTCCAAAAAGATTCGGTAGTAACAGTCGATTCACTGATTGAAAAAGGAATTGTAAAACCTGGCGTAAAACGTTTGGGAGTCAAAATTTTAGGTGATGGGAAAGTAGAAATTCCCTTGAAGGTAGAAGTCCCTGTGTCTAAGCAAGTAATAAAAATTATTGAAAAAGCTGGTGGGAGTGTCCTAATCAGATAAAATGGAAAATATACTCGGGCTTTTTAAAAGCGCCTCGCAGTCTCCCGATGTCCGTCGGAAGATTCTTTTTACGGCAGGTATCTTTCTTATTTTTCGTATTTTTGCACACATCCCTGTTGCTGGTGTAAATCTTGCAAATCTTAAGGCGCTTTTTTCCCAGTATCAGTTTTTGGGACTATTGGATGTTTTTTCCGGTGGAACACTTGCAAATTTTTCGGTTATGGCACTAGGGTTAAATCCATATATTAATGCTTCTATTATTTTGCAATTATTAACAATGGTATTCCCAAAACTTGAAGAACTTTCAAAAGAGGGAGAATCTGGCCGTCAAAAAATCACTCAGTATACACGAATGCTGACTGTTCCGTTTGCCGCGCTTCAAGCAGTTGGTATGTATGCGTTACTACGTAGTACCGGTATTATTTCTACGTTACCCCCAATCGACATTATTTCCTTCATAGCGACAATGACAGCCGGGACAATGTTTCTTGTTTGGCTTGGAGAGCTCATTACAGAACGTGGAATTGGAAATGGAATTTCTATCCTTATTTTCGCTGGTATAGTAGGCAGGCTTCCAGTAGTAATAGGGCAGACGGTCACAACTGCAACATCTGATAAAACATTCCAGACACTTATTTTTCTTGCAATGGGGCTTATGGTTATTGCGGCAATCGTCTTTATGAATGAAGCAACCCGGAAAATTCCGGTTTTCTATGCAAAACGAGTTCGAGGGAACAAAATCTATGGAGGACAGTCTACGCATCTACCGCTTCGTCTGAACCAGGCAGGTGTTATTCCTATTATTTTTGCAGTATCATTAGTCTTATTGCCGTCTCTTCTTGCAAATTATTTTGCAGCGTCAAAAAACCCAGCTCTTCAAAATTTCGCATTTGCCATGAACAACTGGTTTTCTCCCGATGGAATGTTGTATAATAGCATGTATTTTATTTTGGTTATCGGATTTACATACTTTTATACAGCAGTTATTTTTAACCCGAAGAAGATCGCAGAAGAAATACAAAAGTATGGAGGCTTTATTCCGGGTGTACGCCCAGGTAAGCCGACGGCGAGTTACTTGAATTATATCTTAACCAGGATTACACTAGTTGGTGCATTGTTTTTAGGGTTAATTGCAATATTTCCAAGTATTGCAAAGGAATTGACCGGAATACAAACCCTTCTGATTGGAGGTACCGGGGTTCTCATCGTTGTATCGGTCGTACTTGAGACAATTAGAAATATTGAAGCGCAACTGGTTACGAAAAGCTATGATACATTTATAGATAGGAATTTATGAAACTTATTTTAATCGGAATTCAGGGAGCAGGAAAGTCTACGCAAGGAAATCTTTTAGCAAAAGACTTTGGGGTTCCCTACTTATCTACAGGACATATTTTCCGTGAACTTGCAAAAGAACATACTCCGCTTGGTAGGCAGATTAAAGTCGTTATGAATGCCGGGCTTTTGATCTCTGATTCGAAAACTTTAAAGATTGTCAGTGAATATTTGAACAGACCTGAATATGAAAAAGGATATATTCTGGACGGATTTCCAAGAACACTTATTCAGGCCAAAGCATTTAAAAACGGCATTGATAAAGTGATATATTTGGAAATATCTGATAAAGAGGCTTTATGGAGAATTGCCGGCCGAAATGACGGAACAAGAGAAGACGAGACATTGGTAGCTATTCGTAATCGCATTGAATCATTCCACAAATTTACAGAGCCGGTACTCGATTTTTATAGAAAAAAAGGAAAACTTGTTGAAGTAGACGGTGAGAAAGAAATAGAAGAAATACACAAAGCAATACTTAAACACCTCACTGTAAAAAAATAACAATGGCCAAAGCACCCCAAAAAACAATTATAGCCTTTGTTGGAATGCCGGGAGCGGGAAAAAGTGAAGCAACAACATATCTGCAAAAAAAAGGGATTCCGTTTGTTCGGTTTGGACAGATAACCGATGAGGGAGTGAAAGAATTAGGTTTGCCACTGACACCTGATAATGAACGAATGTTTCGTGAGAAATTAAGAAAAGAACTTGGAATGGCAGCCTATGCAAAGAAAGCAAAACCGAAGATTGAAGAATTGCTAAAGCACCACTCTGTAATAGCTATTGACGGGTTGTATTCGTGGGAAGAATATACGTTACTTAAAAATGATTTTCCCGGACTTTTTTTGATCCATGTATATGCCGAACCAGAAAAGCGCTATGCTCGTTTATCACATCGTCCCATTCGGCCTGTGCCTTTGGATAAGGTGCGTCAACGAGATATAACTGAGTTGGAGATGCTTAATAAAGGCGGACCAATTGCGATAGCTGATTATATGCTTGAGAATAATACTGATAAAATTGAAGATTTATATGAAAAAGTAGACTTATTGCTTGCGAGACTGGGTATATAGTGACATGATACATATTAAAAATGAAAAAGAAATCGCTATTATGGCAAAAGGAGGAAAGATTCTTTCCGATGTTCTTTTTAAGGTTTTAGCATATGCTCAGCCTGGTGTGAGCGAAATAGAACTTGATAAGTTAGCTGAAGAACTCATACGGAAAAAGGGCGGTGAACCGGGATTTAAGAAAGTTTCAGGTTATAATCATACCATTTGTATCTCAACAAATAATGTCGTTGTGCATGGTATTCCGACAATATATAGGTTAAAGCCAGGGGATGTTGTAGGGATAGATTGCGGAGTATATTTGAATGGGTTTCATACAGATATGTCAGAGACAAAGATAATTCAAAATTCAAAATTCCCTTCAGCCCGAGCTCAGGGCGAGGACAAAATTCAAAATGAGGGAAAGCAAACATTTTTAGACGTTGGGAAGAGAGCATTAGAGGAAGCAATAAGGCAGGCGAAGATAGGAAACCGTATCGGTCATATCTCCAAAACCATTCAGGATATTGTGGAGAAAAAACACGGATATGGAGTGGTAAGGAGTCTCGTCGGTCACGGTGTAGGGAGACAGCTGCATGAAGAGCCTGAAGTACCAGGATTTCTGACAGGGGCAATAGAAAAAACGCCCCGGCTGGTAGAGGGTATGGTTATTGCGATAGAAATCATCTATAATATGGGAAAACCGGATGTCGTATACAGTAAGAAAGATGATTGGACAATTCTGAGCGCAGACGGATCTGTCTCAGGTCTTTTTGAGCGTACTGTCGCTATCACCTCTAAAGGTCCCGTAGTACTAACAAGCTGATTGCTCTTTATAGGCTTATTTGGTATAATAATTGTCTCTATGACACATCAGGGATCATTTGAAGTGGATGGAATTGTAAAAGAGTCTTTACCAAATACGTTATTTCGGGTAGAGTTATCAAATGGACAAGTAGTGTTATGTCATCTGTCAGGAAAAATGAGAATGCATTTTATTAAGATTTTGCCTGGAGATAAAGTTCGTGTAGAGATGACGCCATATGATTCCGAAAAAGGGAGAATTATATACAGACAAAGATAATGAAAGTACAAGCCAGTGTAAAACCAAGGTGCGCAAAATGTAAGATCATAAGACGCAAAGGCGTTGTTCGCATTATATGCGAAAATCCGCGTCATAATCAGCGTCAAGGGTAAAGAAGTTTAAAATGCAAAGTGAAAAGTTCAAAATTGAATGGGAATTATATAAATAGATTCCATTGACTTTTAATTTTTAACTTTTCACTTTAAACTTGAGCGAAAGCGAACTATGAGAATTTCAGGAGTAAATATACCGGATGAGAAAAGAGTAGATATAGGAATTACCTATCTCTATGGAATTGGCAGGTCTAATGCGTATAAAGTGTTAGAAAAAGCGCAGATAGATCCTGCGAAACGTATAAAGGGGTTGAGCGAAGAAGAGATGAAACGTCTTCAGAAAGCGATTGAGGCTTACAAAACTGAAGGTGATCTTCGTGCTGAAACCATAAGTAATATTAAACGATTGAAAGAAACAGGAACATATAGAGGGCATAGACATAATAGAAATCTTCCGGTGCGAGGGCAACGTACACGATCAAATGCGCGCACAAAACGAGGAAAACGTGTGACGATTGGTGCTATTAAAAAAGAGCTTGCTACAAAGATGGAGCAAGCAGCAGTAGCAAAGAAATAATTAAGTACAATACAATATGACAGCAAAGAAAACGGTAAAAAAAACAACAAAATCTTCTAAAACGACTTCGGAAATCCGAAAAAAGCAAGGTGCAAAAATAACACAATTTGGGAAAGCATTTATTACTGCAACCTTTAATAACACTTTGGTTTCTATCACCAACGATAACGGTGATGTAGTTGCGTGGAGTTCATCCGGTTCACGCGGCTTTAAGGGCACGCGAAAATCTACACCATATGCTGCGTCAATTGCTATGGAAGATGCAGCAAAGAGAGCATTTGAAAAAGGGATAAAAAGTGTTGAAGTCTATGTAAAAGGTCCAGGATCAGGGCGCGATTCAGCGCTTCGTGCGATTAAAGCAGCGGGACTTGGTATTTCTCTTATTGCTGACGTTACGGCAATTCCGCACAACGGACCAAGGCCGAAGAAAAAGAGGAGAGTATAGGAGAATTATGGCTAGATATAGAGGACCAAAACATAAATTAGCACGACGGGAAGGAATAAACGTTCTGGATAAAACAACAGGTACGTTGCAGAGGCGGTTAAATATTCCTCCTGGAGTTCATGGAAGGAAAAGAAAGCGTGCTCCTTCAGAATTCGGGCAGCAACTTCGTGAAAAGCAGCGTGCAAAAGCTGTTTATGGGCTCTTGGAGAGACAGTTTAAAAGAATGGTACAGGATGTACAGAAGAGAAAGGGAGAAACAGGTGAATTGCTTATAGCCCTTTTGGAAACGCGTTTGGACAATGTAGTTTATCGACTCGGTTTTGCTAAAACTAGATTTCAGGGAAGGCAATTTGTTTCACACGGCCATGTATTGGTGAATGATAAAAAGGTTACAATACCTTCTTACCAGGTAAAAGAAGGAGATATTATTACACTTTCCCCCAAACTTAAAGGGGAAATAGACGAGCCCACGGAAGATCAGAAAGACGTTCTCACATTTCTTTCGAAAGAAAAATCGGTAGGAAAGTTACTCAGAATGCCAAAACGGGAAGATATCGAGGTTCCTTTTGATACACAGTTGATTATTGAATATTACTCAAGATAGTGGTACAATAGGTGCTTATTAGTGCCCTAGCCTTGCTAGTGGTGAATTTTTTTGGTAAAATAGAGAAATTATTATGATGGATCCAAACTTTAAAATTACAGCGATGAGCGAAACGGCCGATTATGGTGAGTTCGCTATTGAGCCGCTTGAGCCTGGTTTTGGCCATACCATTGGAAATGCATTAAGAAGAGTATTGCTTAACTCTATTCCTGGCGCAGCAGTAACGTCAGTAAAGATTGCTTCAGTTAAGCACAAATTTTCTACGCTTCCAGGACTGAAGGAAAATATTGTTGATCTTCTTTTAAACATCAAAGGAATAAGTTTTCGTCTTTTAGATTCTAAGACATCAGCTACAGTAAAACTTTCAGTGAAAGGACCCAAGGATATTACGGCAGCTGATTTGGAACTATCGGATGGCGTAGAGATATCAAATACAAGTCACTACATAGGATCACTATCAGATAAAAAAGGTAAGCTGGATATGGAGCTTACCGTAGAGCGAGGGTATGGATATGCATTGGCAGAAGAGCAAAAAGCGGGATCTTTAGGAACCATTCCTACTGATGCCATTTTTACTCCTATCAGACGGGTAAATTATACTGTTGAGGCTACTCGCGTAGGAAGACAAACAAACTTAGATAAGCTAGTTATTCAGATATGGACAGACGGTACGGTGGCACCAAAAGATGCAATAGCACAAGCAGCAAAAGTATTATCCTCATACTTCCTTCAGATTTTTGAGCCGAAAGCGGCACTTCCTCAATCAGAAAGCGGTAAAGCTACGTCAAATATTCCAAATGATCTTTTAAAACTCACTATTGATGAGTTGGATCTTCCTACCAGAATTTATAACAGTCTTCGAAACGGTGGCATTGAAACATTGGATCAGCTTGTGAATACCGCACGAAAAGATTTAATGACGATGAGAAATATGGGTGGTAAATCTATCAGTATTATTGAAGAGAAACTCAAAGAAAAAGGAGTATCTCTTCAATCGGTTTAAAACCGCCTAGGCGGGTAACTGAGTATTCCTACTTGAGTGACGCTCCACAAAGATTGACGCTTTTGAGGTCGTCAGTCAGTGGAGCATTTTTTTATTACATATACCGGATAATATACCTATGAAAAAAAATGTATTTGGAAGAAAATTCAAAAGAGACGTAAATGAAAGGAAAGCGCTTTTTAAAGGGCTTATGTCGCAATTGGTACTGCATGGACGTATAAGGACGACGGAACCGAAAGCAAAAGCAATTCGGTCTAGTGCAGATAAATTGATTACTAAAGCACGAAAAAACAAGCTGCTTGCGAAAAAGTTGTTGTCTGTGGACTTGATTCCTGCCGCTGTTGATAAGCTTCTTAACGATGTAGTAAAGAGATTTAATGGCAGATCAGGCGGTTATACGCGGCTTATTAAGTTGGGAAAACGCTTCAACGATAACGCAGAAATGGTCATTATGGAATGGGTTGAGGGAGAAAAAGCAATAGTGAAAGAAAAACAAGGGAAGGAAGAAAAAAAAGAAATAAAAACACAAAGAGGGCAACCTAGAAAGAAAAAAGGAGAGAAATTAGAACAAGAAGTAAAAACGAAAAAACCGAAAATAGCAAAGATAAAAAGGCCGAAAAAAGCCATAAAAAACGAAAAATAGTATAGTTAAGCTAATATGAATAAAGTTACTCAACCGACAAAAACTGCAGAAATAAAAAGAGAAAAACATACTGTGGATATAAAAGGAAAAATTCTTGGGCGTGTTGCGACAGATATTGCAAAGCTGCTTATGGGAAAAGCAAAACCCTATTTCGTGCGTAATCAGGATTGTGGTGATTTTGTAACTGTTATCAATGCAAAACATGTAATACTTACAGGTAAGAAAGAATCAGACAAAAAATATTATCGCTATTCAGGTTATCCAGGTGGTCTTAGAATTGAGACAGCAGGGCAAATTCGAGCACGTAAACCGCAAGGTTTGATAGAGCATGCGGTAAAAGGAATGTTACCCCAAAACAAACTTCGTGATAGAATGATGAAACGGCTTACTATCTATTCGGAGGAACAACCAGCACAAAAAGAAGGGAGTAACAAATAATGGCAGCTATAAATCCGGTAGTACAAAAAGAAAAAACAGTAAAAAGAACATACACCCATGCAGTGGGAAGAAGAAGAGAAGCTGTGGCACGTGTAAGGCTTCATAAAGGTGCTATGACATGGGATGGTGCAGATGTAAAAGTGGGGCAAGTCTTTGTCAATCATATGCCCTTTGAAGAATACTTTAAAAGTTTGTCAGGTAAAACTGCTTATGAAGACTTATTAAGATCCACAAATACTGCTACAAAATACTCATTTACGGTAAAGGTATTGGGTGGGGGAAAAGCAGGACAACTTAGGGCTGTCATTCACGGTGTCGCGCGCTCGTTGGTAGAACATGATTCTGGGCATAGACCAATTTTGAAAAAGAAAGGTCTTTTAACACGTGATTCGCGCGTTAGACAACGTAGAAAAGTGGGAATGGGCGGAAAGTCAAGAAGGAAAAAGCAATCTCCAAAGCGCTAAAATTAGCTGTGTTACAATACTTTCATGCAATCTCCTTTCGGTAAATTAGTCTTATTTGGGTCAGGTGAGACATCACCAACTGGAAGAAAGATCCACAGAAAAGTTCTTAAAACAGTATCAAAAAAACAAAATATCGTTATTCTAGAGACTCCCGCAGGTTTCCAACCCAACTCAGCATTGGTAGCTTGTGATATTGCCGATGTTTTTCATCATTCGCTTGCGGAATTTACAAAAAATGTATCAATTATTCCGGCAAGAAGAAAAGGATCAGAATTCAGTCCAGACAACACAACTCTTCTGACTCCAGTTGCTACCGCAGATTACATATTCTTAGGTCCAGGTAGTCCTACATATACAGTTAGGATACTTAAAAACTCAAAAGCCTTAACGGCTATTGTTGAGAGATTCAAGGTTGGGGCAACGTTGGCACTCTCCAGTGCTGCTGCCATTTCATTTGGCGAGTTCGCCCTCCCAGTTTATGAAATATATAAAGCAGGGGCGGATTTATATTGGGAGAAAGGTCTAAATGTTTTGACAGAATTTGGTCTTCCTATTTCTGTTGTTACTCATTGGAATAATCATGAAGGTGGAGAAGGACTTGATACACGATATTGCTATATGGGAGAAGAGCGGTTTGGAAGATTGCGTGCCATGCTTCCAAAAGAAGCAAAAGTTCTTGGTATTGACGAACAGACAGCAATTATTTTTGATTTCCAGCAAGATATTTTCTCCGTTGAAGGCGTCGGTTCTGTTCATATTCTGCAAAATGAAAAAACAGTTACACTTGAACAAGGAAAAACGTATATGTTTGATTCGATTAAAAAAATGCAAATGATTCCATCAAAAAAAACATTACAAAATATTTTCAAACATGAAAAAGAGGTACATGAACATATTGCACAAAATGATCTTCCAGAAGTTTTACAAACATTACTTGAAAAAAGACGATTGGCAAAAACACAAAAAGATTTTGTAAAAGCTGATGCGATACGACAACAGTTTCATGAAAATGGCTATCATATTGAAGATGAGCTGGATGGAGAAAAAATTTATAAAGATTAAATATCTCTATCTTTCTTGTTTAAAATTAACCGATTATGCAAAATAAAGCAAAACAACCTATGTATATTAAGGTGAATGAACGCACTAGAATTGCGATCGTTACCAGTCTTTATCATGAGGAGATCACAAGAAAGATGGAAAAGTCCTGTGCTGACTTTTTAATACAAGCAGGAGTTAACGAGAAGAATATTGACTATTTTTATGTTCCTGGATCGTGGGAAATTCCCCTTGTTGTCCAACGTGTCGCACAATCCAAGAAATATCATGGTATTGTTACATTTGGCGTGATTATAAAAGGCGAGACATATCATTTTGAGATGATAGCCAATCAGTGCTCTCAAGCACTCATGCAAATTTCTCTTGCAGAGAATACTCCAGTTGTATTTGAGGTATTGGCAACATATGGTTTGGCTCAAGCAGAAAAAAGAGCCAGTGGCGAACATAACAAAGGAATCGAAGCCGCCCAAGCACTTTTAAAAATGCTAGATACCCTCTCAAATCTGTCGGGGTACTCGGAATCGAACCGAGACCAAGCGACCCCCAGCCGCTCATTCTACCACTAAACTATACCCCGGATCGCAATTCGTAATTACTAATTGATAATTAGTCAAATGCTTATTGCATTTTAACATAAACTTGTTACAATAAGCTCAAATATGGCACGACCCCGAACACACGAATCCACAGAACCTAATGGTCAACAAAAAGAAGCCTCACAAAAAATGAATGCTATCCAAATGGCAATGGATCAAATCGAAAAGCAGTACGGAAGGGGTTCTATCATGAGGTTTGGTGAAGCTGCAGGAAAACTGGATATTTCTGTTATCTCAACAGGTTGCTTGCCACTTGATTTAGCACTTGGCGTTGGGGGGCTTCCAAGAGGCAGAATTATAGAAATCTACGGTCCTGAAGCTTCAGGAAAAACTACAATTTGTCTTTCAACTATTGCTCAAGCACAAAAACATGGAGGAGTTGCAGCATTTATAGATGCAGAACATGCGCTTGATCCATTGTGGGCAGAAAGCATAGGGGTAAAGCTTGATGAACTTCTTATTTCTCAGCCAGATACGGGTGAGCAGGCTCTTGAAATTGCTGAGAGTTTGATACGCTCTGGCGGAATTGACGTCTTGGTGATCGATTCTGTTGCAGCATTGGTACCAAGGGCAGAAATAGAAGGTGAAATGGGAGATTCGATGATGGGTCTTCAGGCAAGACTTATGTCGCAAGCGCTTAGAAAACTTACAGGTGTTATTTCCAAATCCAAAACCGTGTGTATTTTTACCAATCAACTTCGGCAAAAAATTGGAGTGATGTTTGGAAATCCCGAGACAACCACTGGTGGTTTGGCATTGAAATTCTACGCATCTGTCAGAATGGATGTTCGAAAAATTGAAACGCTTAAAGATGGTGATAAAGTTGTCGGATCACGACACAGAGTAAAGGTAGTAAAAAATAAAGTTTCAACACCTTTCAGAATCGCTGAATTTGAAGTGAGTGTGAGTGGTATTTCCAGGGAAGGCGGGATCATGGATGTAGGAGTGGAGATGGGAATCATTAAAAAATCTGGTGCATTCTATCGGTATGGTGAAGAAATGATTGGGCAAGGAAAAGTCGCGACACAAGAATATCTAAAAGAGCATGCTGATGTTGCAAAAAAGATTGTTTCAGAGATAATGACGCAGAGTAAGACTGGCGCAACACCAATGGCAGTTGGTATGGAAGAGACTGAAGACGAAGAAGACCAAAAAGCAGCATAGTCTTCCATGGATGCGTTTGAAAAATATTATAACGCAACGCTTCGTTATCTTTCCTATAGACCCCGAAGTATAAAAGAAGTTAGAGATCATCTCCAAAAGAAAAGTAGAGGAAGTAGAGGGAAAGTAGAAGAAGTAGATGCTTCATTGGTAGATAGAATAATTGAAAAACTTCTTGAGCACAAATTTTTAAATGATGAGGAGTTCGCACGGATGATGGTGCGACAAAGAACGGAATTCAAGCCAAAAGGTTTGCGCCTACTTAAACAAGAGTTGATGCAAAAAGGAGTCTTGCTTGAGATTGTAGAAAGAGTTTTAGAAGAACGAAAAAATATAACAAGCGAGTTATCTTTAGCAACAGGACTTTTGGAAAAACGAAAAAGACAATATGAAGGTTTGGAACGGGAAAAACTGTATCAAAGGGCTGGGGGATTCCTGGTCAGAAAAGGATTTAGTTTTGAAATAGCAAGAAAGGCTGTGGAGAAAGTATTTCGCCGGAGTTGACGAAGTAATCATAAAAAGGATATAATAACGATGGCAAAAGAGTTTGTCGAAAAAGGGTTATGAAACAGTATCTATTACCCACATCTTTGACAATTACAGTAAAATAACTACTGTAGTTCCTCTTTTGTCTTCAGGTATATGAATACACAAAACGACGATTTAATTCAATTGGAAAAGAAACTTCTTGAGAAGCAGGATCGCCTTGAAAAGGAGCAGGAACAACTTCAGAAGGAACAGGAAGCATTAAGACGGAAATCAAACGAGCTTATTGAAAAACTGAGCCATGTAGCAGGAATGACTACAGAGGAAGCAAAAGAAGTGCTTTTCAGTCAGGTAGAAGAAAGAGAAGTTCAGGCTGTCGCAAAAATAATTAAAGAGAAAGAAGAAGAAGCCAAGCGGACTGCAGATCAAAAAGCACGTGAAATTCTTATCGATAGTCTAAAACACGGAGCACTTGATTATATTCCAGAATACACTGTCTCGGTGGTAAAAGTGGAAGACGAGAGTATGAAAGGAAGAATCATCGGGAAAGAGGGAAGAAATATACGCGCATTTGAACAGGCTACGGGTGTAGATGTCGATTTAGACGAAGAGGGTGTAATACGTCTTTCGTCGTTTGACCAAATTCGTAGAGAAGTTGCACGGCGATCACTGGAAAAACTTTTAAAAGATACTCGCGTACAACCATTTCGAATAGAAGAAGTTGTTAATCAAACGAAAAAAGAAGTCGAGCGTATTATGCTTGAGGAAGGACAGTGGCTTGCGCATGAAGCAGGAGTTTTTAATCTACCGACAGAGCTTCTTTCCATTCTTGGTAGATTTAAATTTAGGACCTCATACGGACAGAATTTAGTGGTTCATACACTGGAAGAAACAAAAATTGGTGTTCATATTGCACAAGAAGTAGGGGCTGATGCAAATATTGTCAGACTTGGATGCCTTTTCCATGATATAGGGAAAGTTGTAGAAGGAGAAGGAAGCCATGTGGTTTTAGGTGTGGAGCTACTCAATAAGTTTAATATTCCGGAAGTTGTTGTAAATTGTGTGGCAGAACATCATGAAGATAAACCATTCTCTTCATTAGAATCTATTATAGTGCATATTGCAGACGCAATTTCAGGTGCACGGCCGGGAGCACGATATGAAGATTATGAAGGATATGTAAAAACACTAAAAGGCATGGAAGATATAGCGAAAAAATATGAAGGTGTTGAAGATGCTTATGCTTTTGAAGCGGGAAGAGAGCTTAGAGTTATCATAAATCCCGGGCGCTTAAGTGATTCTGAAACAGTTGTTCTGGCAAATAAGATTAGAGAAGAAGTAAGTCGTGCGCTTGTTATTCCAGGAGAAGTGAAGGTCACCGCCATTCGGGAATTTCGTGCAGTTTCTCCAGAAACTACCACTTAACATTTTTTGATCTTATATTTTTTATCTTTTTACTTCAGTACTGTTTTGCAATAATTTTCACCTTGTTTTTTCAAAGTAGCTCTTGACAAGTTTCTCGTTTTCATTGTATTGTTAAGCAAATCGAAAACATAAAGAAGGGAGGTGGATACATTGACAAAAAAAGATCTTATTGAAGTCGTTTCAAAGAAAGCAAATCTTACAAATAAGGCAGCGCGTGATGCCGTTTCTGCACTGCTTTCTTCTGTTCGTGATTCATTAAAGCGGGGGGAAAAGGTAGTTATTACAGGTTTTGGGACGTTTTCCGTCAGGAACCGGGCGACAAGACCGGGAAGGAATCCAAAGACTGGTGCCCGGATTACCATAGCTGCACGAAAAGCCCCTGGTTTTACTCCTGGTAAAACTTTGAAAAAAGCAGTGCGGTAAGTTTTGAGAAAATATAAAAGAGATTTCCTGAGAAAATAGGAGGTCTCTTTTTGTTATAATTTACTTAGCATTCAGTTACTAGCGTCTAGGGGTTAGTTGAAGCTAGACGCTAAACGCTAATTTCTAGACGGTCATAGTATGATTATTTCTGTTTCTAACTTATCAAAATATTATCAGGTTCACCAAAAAGAGCCAGGTTTTGGTGGGGCTATAAGATCACTGTTTGCGCGAAAGTACTACGACGCAAAGGCAGTAGAAGATATCTCTTTTTCTATCGATGAAGGCGAGCTTGTCGGTTTCATAGGCCCAAACGGTGCAGGGAAGACAACGACACTGAAATGTCTTTCGGGACTTCTCTACCCTACCAGTGGGGAAGTGAAGGTATTGGGATTTACACCATTTGAGAGAAAAAATCAATTCCTCAAGCAAATAGCACTGGTTATGGGACAGAAAAATCAGCTTTGGTGGGATCTGCCAGCACAGGAATCCTTCCTTCTGAATAAGGAAATTTACGAGATTTCAGATGAGAGATTTAAAAAAACGCTAAGTGAACTTACTGAGCTTCTAGATGTTTCTGATATCTTAAAAGTTCAAGTGCGTAAGCTGTCATTAGGACAAAGAATGAAATGTGAACTTATCGCAGCACTTCTTCATAGCCCAAAAGTATTATTTCTTGATGAGCCAACAATCGGCTTGGATGTGGTCATGCAACAAAAACTTCGAGAGTTCATACAGGACTATAACCAGAAATTTCATTCCACTATCATATTAACGAGTCATTATATGAAAGATGTGGAACAACTCTGCAAACGGATTATCGTTATAGATCGTGGAAAAATACTTTATGACGGGAGTCTTGAAGATATTGTGAGAAAGTACGCAAAGCACAAATATATTACGGTAGAATTAGAAAAGAAAATTGATAGAGACACTCTTGCAAAACTTGGTGAGATCAAAGAATATGATTTTCCCAAAGTTACCTTCGCAGTTGCCCGTGATCAATCAAATAAGATCGCTGCAAAAATTTTGGAAGATTTTCCGGTTGCTGATTTAAACATAGAAGAGGTAAACATAGAAGAGGTAATTCGTGATGTCTTTTCATCAAAAAATGGAAAAGTATGAAATTCATTCAGATTTTTCTTCTTCATTCACAGCACGTATTGCAAGAGCGGGCAAGGGCCTTTGTGTGGTTTTTAGTTCCTTTAATTGAGTCTGGTATTCTTTTGCTTTTTTGGATAGGTGCTATTCATACCAATAGTATTCAAGGATTATCAGTTTCTACAATCACAACATACTATCTTTTTCAAGTGATATTAAGCGTCATTTTGACATCTCATATTGAAGAGGATGTCGCAAGAGAAGATATTAGAGAAGGAAAACTTTCACAGTATCTTATCCGCCCCATTTCCTACTTCTGGATAAAATTCTTTGAGGAAGTTCCTTACAGGTTGTTACAAGGATTTTATGGTCTTTTAGCAGTCTTTATTTTATCCCTATTTATAGGAAAATTCTATGAGTCAGTGTCCGATCCAATGTCTGTTTTTCTTAGTTTTGTAATAGCTACAACTGCATATTTTCTTTTTTTCACCTATAAAATGATTATCGGAATTCTGGCATTTTGGATGGTTGATATAGGAGGATTTTTCCAATTTCAGGAAATGATTCTCGCCCTTTTTGCAGGATATATGATACCTCTTTTCCTTTTTCCTCCTGCTTTACAGAATTTTTCTTATCTATTGCCTTTTCCTTATATGATTTATTTTCCGATTATTAGTTTTCAGGGAAAGCTTGTATTTTCTGAACTTATACACGTTTTTTTGATGCAGTTATTTTGGCTTGGTATTTTCCTAGGTCTTTATATATTTCTTTGGAAAAAAGGAATTAGAAAGTATAGTGCAATAGGACAATAATGACACATTATCTCACAATTTACTTGATCTCTCTGCGGTTAAATTTTTTACGGCTTTTAGAGTACCGCGCAAATTTTGTTAACAGTACTATTTCCAGTGTGGGATGGGGAGTTTTTTCTGTAATCGTTATCTTTTTACTTACAGCGAAAGTGCCTCATTTCTTCGGATGGACCAGAAATGAGCTTTTGGTACTTTCAGCCTGTGTAAACATTTTCTTCGGATTCTTTCGGGGAATGTTTTCTGGTAATTTTGAAACAATATCTGTCGTTGTAAAATTTGGTAAGCTTGATGGCTATCTTACAAAACCGGTAAATTCACAGTTTCTTATAAGCACAACGTACATGACCCTAACGGGACTTTTTCGTGTTGTTCTGGGAGCATTATTTCTGTGGTATTTACTCTATATATTTAATATGCCGGTAAATATTTTTGACGTTTTACTATTTATGCTGCTGCTTGGTTTAGGGATAATACTTCTCTACTCCCTCTGGTTTATTGTTATTACGCTGACCATCTGGTATCCGAATTTATCAAATATTGTAGGACTTATGTATGCATTTGATAGTACTATTCGTTATCCGCAAGAAATGTACAAACAGCTACAAGGAGTTTTTTTCTTCATTTTTCCTTTTACGCTGGTAATTATTCCTGCCACAAAAGCGCTGCTGCATAAAGTAACAATTATTGAGGTTTTAAGCCTATTGTTATTTTCATTAGTTTTTCTTTACTTATCAAATCTTTTTTGGAGATACGCATTACGTTTTTATACCAGTGCGAGTAGCTAATATGAGAAAATATTGGTTGGTAATTAAAGACACATGGGATGAAATACTCACTTATAGACTCAGTTTCATTGTTTGGCGGATACGAACGGTTTTCCAACTTTTAACTGTTTATTTTTTGTGGCTTGTACTTATCCCACAGGGAAGTCAGCTTTTCGGATATACTCAATCGCTCATGCTTACCTATATTTTGGGAACGGCATTTTTAAGTTCAGTTATACTGGCAACAAGAAGTTATGAAATGGGAGAAAATATTAATAACGGAGATTTATCAATTTTCTTAATACGTCCTATAAATTACTTTTATTACTGGTTTGCCAGAGATATTGGCGATAAGGCAATGAATATTTCTTTTGCAGTAATAGAGTTATCTATTCTGGTAGTGATATTGAAGCCGCCATTGTTTTTCCAACACGATATGATGATACTATTTCTTACCGCTATATCGATAACCTTTTCAATTATAATGCACTTTTTATTCGGTTCGCTTTTGGGAATGATTGGATTTTGGAGTCCTGACGTATGGGCACCAAGATTCATTTTCTTTATTATTATTAACTTCTTTGCCGGAATGCTTTTCCCGATAGATATTCTTCCTAAAGCTGTAGCGACATTTTTTCAGTTTACGCCTTTCCCGTATTTACTTTATTTTCCAATCAAAATATACCTTGGACAGCTTAACAGTAGCCATATTTACGTAGGAATACTTACCACGATACTGTGGACCATTCTTCTTTCAGTTTTTTTAAAAATGGTTTGGTTGCGAGGACTACGGTTTTATACTGCACAAGGGCACTGATGTGTATATGAGAAGATATCTTCGCATATGGTGGTTATTAACGAGTGCTGCAAGCCAGATTGCTTTCCAGTCTCGTTTTGGTGCTGTAATATTCCTGATAGGAAAAATACTTCGTTTTGGACTATTTTTAGTTTTCATATTTATTATTACTGGCAGGACTAAAGAGATTGCCGAGTATTCTGTCTGGCAGATCGTCTTTTTTTTCGCAACATTCAACCTGATTGATGCGTTGCCTATGTTTTTTCTTCGAGAGGTGTACCGTTTCCGAATATACATTGTAAAAGGAACGTTTGACTATATTCTTGCAATGCCTATTTCTCCCCTTTTTCGTGCTCTCTTAGGTGGAAGTGATATTTTGGATCTTACTATTTTATTATTGGCACTATTTCTTGTTGGAATTTCATTTTTTCATATTGGGCCGATTCCAATGGAGAATGTCATTTTATATATCATTCTTATATGTAACGCGATGGTTATGGCATTGTCTTTTCATATTTTTGTTTTAGGGATGGGAATACTTACGACTACCGTGGATAACGCAATTATGCTCTATAGAGATTTGACGCAGATGGGTAGAGTTCCTATAGATGTATATAGGGAGCCATTTCGTGCAATTTTCACATTTGTGATTCCGATTGGTATTATGATGACATTTCCGGCAAAAGCACTTATGGGGATTTTGTCGCTTCAATTCATTTTTATTTCTCTTGTAACAGGAATATTATTGTTTGGGGTAAGCGTATGGTTTTGGAGATTTGCTTTGAAACGCTATGCAAGCGCGAGTAGTTAAATGTATCCTAGGAAGAGAATAAGCCAGATTCTGTTTTATCTGCAATCTATCTTAGATTGACGAAATGTCATTCTATCCGCCTATTCGGCGCGATGCCCTTTCTTTTGATGCTCCGGTAAAGTACGTAGTAACGCATCAGTTCGAAGGTTGCAGCAGGTGGGATTGCCCGTTTCACTCTTACTCGTCTCTGTTGCTCTCAGATCTTGTTATTTCAAGATCTGTCTTGATTTCCGTTTAGTAAGATAAAGAAATCAATCACCAGCTATCACTAGTCGGAGCTTATGCCCCAATCCTGACTTTACACCTGTCTGGACTTTCCTCCCCGCATAGCTTTACGCGACGTGGGGTAGCAGTCATCTTCCTAGGACTAATATAGTATAGCAAATTGACCTAGAGTATGCAACTACACGCCGACAGAGCAGAGCATTTTGTATTCGCAATTCTGGCAGAATATACTGCCGCTGCAGCTAAAGTCACTTTTTTCTATCTCATTTACTTTTGTCAAAAGGTCAATCTTTGCTTTTTCCAATTGTTCTTTTGATCGTATTGTTGTAAGCATAGTGTTTTCTTCCAAATAATGGAGTGATAAAGTCACTTCTTCGGGTTTTTTGTGGAATAGTCTATCTTGTACTTCGGTTGCTGCCAGTGCATAGATAGTGAGTTGTAAATTAGTTTGCAGATCTTTCTCAGAAGGTACATTACTGCCAGTTTTATAATCAATGATTTCAATTCTATTGTCTGAAAGCAGATCAACTCTATCAATCTTCCCACCTATCTTTAGTCCTGACTTTCGTATTTCTGGACTGCTGAGAAAAAATGAAAAAGGAATCTCAATTCCGGCAACTTTTCGCCCAGCTGTATTTAGGGGATAATCACTGAGATATTTTTGCAGGACATATCCTGCCCGTTCAAAAGCTTGTTGTTTGTGAGTTTTACTTTCATATCCCTCATCAATCCAGACTTTTTCCAGTAGTGGTAAAACATCCTGTGGTTTTAATACACTACCTTGCATAATCAGCTGAGAAAAATCCCGCAAGGCAGCATGAACGCTGGTTCCAAAACTGAGCGCTGATGTAGGTTGGTAAGGAATACGCAGGAGATATTGCAGCTTATAATGGAGCGGACAAAGATCAAATGTTTGTAGTTGCGAGTATGAGACATATGTAATAAACGAAGTTCCATTTTCAGAGACGAGCTTTACCATATCCGATGGTGATTGTACACCTGTTTGCTCGGCGTAATTTTGTGTCCAGTCCAAAAGTGACGGTTGTATGACAGTTTTTTCTTCTTTCTTCTTTTTCATTAATGCTTCTACCGTATTTTGACCAAGTGCTTCGTAAACAAAGGGTGAGAGTTTTCTATCACGTTTTCCTTCCCCGTAATAGTTGGCTGCTGTGAGAAAGAGTCTATTTTTAGCACGGGTCATCCCTACATAAAAGAGTCGTCTTTCTTCTTGTAAATGATAATCGCCTTCCGGTAGTATTTCTTTAATAAGTTCTTGTGGTATAGGAATCTGTTCACGGCGTTCTCGGGTGGGGAATCGTTGGCTGACTAGATTAACCAGAAAAACCACCGGAAATTCGAGTCCTTTGCTTGAGTGAATAGTCAAAATATTGACTGCGTTGTTTTCAGACCAATCCATGTCAGTTGCTATGGGACTTTCTCCCATTTGTAAAGAAAGATCAATCCAATCAACAACCGGAAATATCCGTGCGTCGTCATATTCAGCTTCAAATGTTTGTAGTTTGTCAAAGAATTTTGCAATGTTTTGATAGTATTTTGTATCTGATGCTGTTTTGGCAGAAAGAAAATTATTAAGAAGTTCCGTATCTTGTGCAAAATAGTAAAGAATCTGACCGGCGCTGTCATGAGGTACACGCTTAAGGTGTTTGTGTATCATTGCAATAAGTTTTTTTAATTTTTCCTTCTCGACATCTTTTATAAATATTTCCTGGATATCATTTTTTTCATCAGTAATGCGTTCTACAGTTTCAAACAGCGAGAGATTTTTCCGTCTGGCGAGGTTGAGTATCCCGGCAATCGTTCGTGGTTCGATCCCGAAAAGTGGATTGTTCAAAACTCTATACATCGCAGTAGTATCTTCAAAGTTGTAAAGCACCTTTAGATATGCGATAAGGTCCTTTATTTCTTCCTGTCTAAATAATCTTCCCGGTCCTAAGAATTGATAGGGTGTATTGTTTCTTTGGAGCGCTTTTATAAATGGTTGTGCATGATCATTCGCTCGGACTAGAATTGCAATATCACTATATTGATACTGCTTTTTTGTAAGTTCCTGTATTTGCTTGACTGCAACATCAGCCTCATCTTCGACACGTTCTTGATAGATAAGTTCCACTGGATCCGATTTTACTTTTCTTGTGGAAGTAAGCTTTTTATTGATATTTTCTTTTATTTCCAGTCTGTCAGGATTATTGTGAGAAATAAGATCATAGGATCTATCCAGTATCCCCTGGGTGGACCTGTAGTTTTGAGTAAGCGTTACGATTTTTGCGTCGGGGAATGTGTCTTTGAACTGAATCATATTTGAAATAGCTGCACCTCTCCATCTATAGATGGCTTGATCATCATCCCCCACCACTGTTATATTTTTTGTATCTCCCGCAAGGAGGATTGCAAGTTTGTTCTGTGCGTAGTTGGTGTCTTGAAATTCGTCAACCAGGATGTAGGAAAACTGTCTTTGGTATTGTTTCAGAATATTTTTTCTTTTCCTAAACAGCTGTAACGCATTACTGATGAGATCTGAAAAATCCATCACGCCTTCTTTTGCTTTCAGTTCTTCATATGTTTTATACGCATTTGCCAATTCGAGATTTTTTTTTATTTCAGATTCGTCCGTTTCTTCGTTTTTCGCTTTGCGTTTTTCGCTTTGCGTTTGAGCCCATTGCATATACTCAATGGGTGCTATGTCTTCGTCACGAAGCCTTGCAAAATGCTGAAGCATTCCTTGGATAAATTTATAAGGATTTCCTAATGGGCGGAAATAGCTAAGTTGGAACGAAAAGAAATGTTTTTTAAGAAAAAGCACACTTTCAGCTTCTGTCATCAGTTTATAGTTGGGCGTTAAACCGATATGGATTGCCTCATTTCTAAGGATCCGGTCACAGAATGCATGGAATGTATTAATCCACAATTGTGTATATCCATATGGCATAACAATATCAATACGCTCTTCCATCTCACGGGCTGCTTTGTCAGTGAAAGTAAGCGCCAGTATTTCAGACGGAGCGACGTTTTTCTCCAAGATCAGATGTTTTATTCTCTCCGTAATAACTGTGGTTTTTCCGGTTCCAGCTCCAGCTATGATAAGAAGTGGGCCTTTACCAAAGGTGATTGCTTCACGTTGTTCAGCATTGAGAAGTTTTCCGGCAGTCATGCAGCTATTTTACCACACTGGGCAGAAAAAATTCGTACAAATTTCGTATTGTTTTTGATATGATATCTGTATGACAAATAACGCGCCTTTTCCATTTTCTCTCCCTTTTTTACGGAAAGAGCAGGTAGCAAAAGATGCACATGCATTTTCTTTTGACCTTTCTTCTGTGCCTTTTTCATTTCTTCCCGGGCAGTATATTCGTATGACTTTACCTCACGAAAATGCTGATGAGCGCGGGACTTCACGATTTTTCTCAATAGCCTGTTCTCCATTAAAAACAAATACGCTTCGTATCATTACTCGAATTATCAAAAGCACATTTAAAAAAACATTATTTAATCTTTCTGAAGGAACACCGGTACAATTTTTCGGACCGCTTGGAAGGTTTGTGCTTTTGGAAAACGAAACAATGCCTCATGTGTTCCTCTCAGGAGGAATCGGAATAACGCCTTTTTTAAGTATGGTGCCGTATGCTGCCGAAAAAAAACTTTCAATTCCTATTACTCTTTTTGCCTCATTTTCTACAACGGAAGAGATGGTTGGTCTGGAAGAAGTCACCAACGCAGAAAGAGAAAACCCAGCTATAAAAATTGTCTATACAATTACTCGTCCCCAAGAGTCAGAAAAACCATGGAATGGTGAAACAGGCCGTATTTCAGAAGAGATGATTAAAAAATACATCCAAAAATCGCTTGATTGTCTATTTTACATTGTGGGACCGCCTGCTATGGCTGAAGCTATGAACCAAATAGTTACATCTCTTGGTGTTTTAAAAGATCAAATCCGCCGCGAAAACTTCACCGGATATTAAATCTATTATCATTTCTCTTTAGGTTTCTAACACTATTAATCAGTTTTTTCGCCTTGGTGAAATCTACATACTCACCGGTCTTTATAGATGTACCGACAATTGCTCCATCAGCATATTGTAAAAGAGCTTTAGAATTATAAATATTAAAGCCACTTCCTATAAGGAGGGGGAAATTACTTGCGAAGTTATTAATACTTTTGCAATCAGAAATAGAAGGAGCATGTCCCGTCCAATCTCCTGTTACAATTAAAGCGTCAGATCCATTTTCAATTGCTTCTTGAGTAGAGGCAGCTATTGTTTTTTCCTGAAGCATTTTTGCATGCTTGACTTGAATATCTGTTAATAAAACTAGGTTATCAGCACCAAGTTTTTTTTTGAGTTCTACAATCTCTTTTGGTTGTGCTGTAATTTTCCCCCATTCAGTTTCAACAGAGTCTACAAATACATCAAGACGTACAAAATCTGCTCTTACCTTATGAGCTACTCTAATTGTTTCGAGCATGTCGTAAATAATTTCCATACCTACAGGTATCGTTGCATTTCTGCAAATTTGTTCCATTACTTTTGTAAATGCGTTGCTAATTGTTTTTGAAACGCCAATTTGATGTGGTTGATCATTATCATTTTCAACAAGTATTCCATCAAAACCTGCTTTTTGTAATGTGTTTAAATCTGAAAGCGCTTTTTGAATTACATCATCCATTCCTGTGTGTTTTGGATACCCAGGTAAGGCTGGTAGATGAATCATACCAATCATCGTTTTTTTCGGTTTAAAAAGTTGGTTAAACATAATTAGGTTTTTGGTGGAATTTTTCCCCATTTCCAGTTTTTCTTCCATATATCCCCTTCGGACCATGTTTCTGTGTGCCATGGGAGTATGCCGGTAAATATTCCTTGTTTTGCTTGGTTTGAAAGTTTCAAAAGACGTAATATTTCATCTTTTACTACCACGCCCTTTCCTTGTAGTAGAAAATCCTTTGCTGCATCCATAACACCTTCGTGTACTGCGTGTGACCATGGTTTAAGGAAAGGAGAATTAACAATACTTCCTGCCGAAGAAGCTTTTATAATTCCGTCAATTTCTACAAGTTTTGCCGGACGTTTGAATGGCTTTGGAACTGCTTCCCATGTGTCCGCTATTGTTTCGAGTGTTGCTTTAGGAATATCAGTTCCATATTTATTTATATATCCTGATATATATTCAGGTAAGTGAGTAAATAGGAAATGTACAGAAAATGATTGCTCTGGCATTTCTGCCCGTTCCATCGCCTGCTTAAGTTGGTCTATCATCGTTCCCCAGCAGCCAATTTCTATAAATGTTACTGGTTCATCTCTTCCAAAGCCCATTTGCTTGAGAAGTTTCAAAACTGTAGGATCTGTTACCTTTAGTACTTCTTGTTCTGGATCTTGTTCATCATCAACACCCCACAACTTCCGATTGAAAACTGGATTTTGTAATCTATGTGCTGATGTAGGATATCGATCGGGAGCTTGCGCGATAAGTGTATGCGCTATATAAAAAAGCGGTGTTGCGTCACGAGCAGGGAATAATATGTTGCCTTCACTTTGTTTTAGTACGTTATCGACAAAACTTACCGCAAGCGGCCCCAAGACATCTCGTCCTATTCGATAATATTCTATGGTTCCGGCAGTTTTGATATCATCTTGCGTTTCCGCTCCGGCATGTACAAGTTTTTCAAATAAAGTTGTTGTATATTGCTGGCTTAAATTATTACTTCGTAGATCTGGAGCAACAGCTTCTAAATCAGTACGAAATTTTTCTCTTAGAGAATCTATTGTATTTTCTTTTTCATGCCATACTCCCTCATTGTGCATGATTTGTGATCGGGAAACAGTATATGTATCAAGATTTATCATAATGTATTCCTTTCCCTGCGTGCCCGACGGGAGTCGAACCCGTTGCCTTCCCGTTAGAAGCGGGAGCTCATTCCGATGAGCTTCGGGCACATAGTTTGTTTTTCCAACAAAAAAAGCCCTTGTAAACTCCCAAATTTCTTTGGAAACTTACAAGGGCCCTTGCGGACGGTGCCACCTTGTTTCTAAATTGATCCGCCAAAAATAGGCGCAAAAAAAGCTCTGTATCAGCCTTGACAGAGTATCAATTAACTCTTTTATGAACCTACTTTGCTTCGACTTCTCTCAGCATTTCTTCGGTTCTGTGTTTACCCTGAAAAATTGCGATCAATTGTTCAGGGCGAGAAAGCTCTGTTCGATAGAAGGTTGATTCTGGTGCTCTCAGCTGTCACCATTTGCTGTAATCGTCTCTTTTACCTACTCTTCTTCCTCAACGCACGATTAACTTGTTATACATAATAATACAGCAGAATTCCAAAGTTGTCAATACTATAAGATGAGGCTAATTAATTGGTAGTGTTTGTTGGGAAGAGGAATCAGTCTTTTCATCAAAAGATTCAACAACATTTTCTTCCAATTGTTTGGTGGTTGAGAGTTTTTGGCCGATCTGGACAAAGCCTGTCTGAACATTCACAAATTGTGATGAGGCGTTGGCGATATGTTTGCCTAAAACACTCATGTTGTCTTGGACTTTTTCATATTCGATTTGCAGAGTTCGTAACAGTTTGAATACCTCTTTTGACTTGCTCTCAATTTTCTTTCCTTCGAAAGACAAGAGAATGGTTTGTAAATGCGCGTAGAGCGTGGTTGGGGAGACAATATAAACTCTTTTGCGTCGTGCGTAATCCATAAGTTCTGAAAGATTTACTACTTCGTAATACACAGATTCACTTGGGACATACATGAGAGCAAAATCCATGGTACCTTCCAAGGGTAAAATATATTTTTTAGAAATAGTATCAATGTGTTTTTTTATATCTTTAATAAATTCTTTTTGCAAAACAGAATACTCATCGGTTGATGTTTGCGATTTCATAAGTCTTTGATAGTTTTCCATGGGAAATTTGGAATCAATCGGTAAAATACCGGCATCGGTTTTTATGGCAGCGTCGACTTTTTCACCCGATTTGAACTGGTATTGCAGATGAAAACTGTTTTTCGGGAACATTTGTGCTATCAAATCTTTGAGTACCTGCTCACCGATATTTCCACGAAGTTTTGGGCTTTTCAAAAAGTCCTGCAATTCTTTCATGCTTCTTCCGATTTCACTCATTTGTCCTACTTCTTTGCCAACATTATGAATTACTGATGCTGCTTTATCCAAGCGGTCATTTAACTGCTTTGAGTTTTCCTGAAGAGTCTTTACCATATCTGAAGAATTTGTTCGCATGGCTTCGTTGAGAGTTTTATTTGTTACTTCTAGAGATTGCTGCATAGTTTTGAGCCATTCAAGGAGTGTTTGAGTATCTTGCGGTTTCTGTAAAGAAGAAAGTTTTCTATTGATAAAATACAAGATGGCGATAAAACCACAGAGTGTCAAAAGAACCTGGACAGTTGAGAGTGACATGTGGGAGATATTGTACCAGAAAATCGGTAGAAATAAAGAGGGAGAGTAATTACGGCTTGTATTCCTTTTCTAAGGCAGAAATGAGTTCCTTTCCTGTTCTATACCCGGGATGAATCCGGTAGAGAAGATATCGGTTGCTCTCGCTTACATCGTTTCCTGATATAGATGAAACTGCTGTTGTGAATCCTGCTTCCTTCACAAGCAGTATCGCCTGTGAATCAAACGCTCCGTAGGGGTAAGCAAATGACAAGATGGGAATATACAGCATATTTTCAAGCATGGTTTTACTTTCTTCTATCTCATATTTTGCCGTCATATAACTTATTCCTTTCAGATTCATATGATGAACAGTATGTGCTCCTATTTCCACAAGTCCACTGCCATAAATTTCATGCAATTGCCAGGAAAACAAATAATTAATTTGATTTAATTTTCCAGGAACGATATATGCGATTGCTTTTGCTTGTTTTCTTTTCAATATAGGTAAAACGTCAGTATAAAAGTCTCTATATCCGTCATCAAAAGAGAGAATTACGGCCTTCTTCGGAATTTCTTTTTTCCCGTTAAGCATTTTACCGATATTTGACGGAGTGATAAAAGTATATCCGGCGTCTTGTAAAGTAGTTATTTGTTTTTCTAAAATGGCTGGTTGGATATTCATTGATTGACGTATTGTATCGTTTTTATCAGTGACGATTTCAACATAATGATAAATAAGAATTGGTATCCGTCTCTTTATAGAAGATTTTGTCTTTGTAAGTTTTTTTTTGATATCTTTCGGAATTTTTTTCATCTCCAGCTGTAGTTCTTTTCTGTTATGTTCTTGTATCGAGCTGAAAGTTCTATACAAATATGTTGCAAAAAAGCTAAGAAGAAGTGTTAGAAAAAAAAGAAATAGCAAAAATGACGGATGGGAAGTACGTTTGGGACTCTTTTCTGGCTTATTTGCCATATCGATTATTATAACAATGATGAATAACCGAAACAATAAATATCATACTGAAATATGAAATACGACGGCTATCAAAAGTATAACTCTGGATTTGCGGAAACATTGTTTAAGTCAACAGGTTTATTTTGAAAAAAAGCTGCTGCTGCGATCATCGAAGCATTATCTGTGCAAAACTGCTTTTTTGGAATATAAAGTGAAATATTCTCGTCATATGTTTTCAGAGACCGGCGTAAACTTTCCCCAAGTAGAGTGTTTGCGGATACGCCTCCTCCCATAAGGATAGTTGAAACATTATAAGCTTTTACTGCCTGTATTGTTTTTGCTACTAAAACATCGATAATTGATTGTTGGACACTGGTTGAAATATCATTTATAGTTTCTTCGGTGAGTGTCGGATACTTCTTTATTTCTCGTAACACCGCTGTTTTTAATCCTGAAAAAGAAAATTCAAATGTGTTTGAGTGAATCATAGGTTTGGGAAAAAGAATTTTTTTCGGATTGCCTTTTTTTGCAGCAGCTTCTATATGTGGACCTGCTGGATAAGGCATTCCCAAAAGTCTTCCGATTTTATCAAATGCTTCACCTGCTGCATCATCTCGTGTACCGCCTATAAGCAAGATATCAGTGTGACTTTTAAGAAGCAGTATATCGGTATGTCCTCCGGAGACAATCAGTCCGATAGCAGGAAGCCTGATTTCTTTTTCCTGCCCTATCCAATTTGCATAGATATGCCCCAGAAGATGATTAACAGGAATCAACGGTTTGTTATAAATATATGCTAGTGTTTTTGCTGTTTCAACACCGACCAAAAGTGAACCAATTAAACCCGGTCCATATGTTACTGCGATGGCATCAATATCAAAGGCGCTGTATCCTGCTTTCTTCAATGTTTCATCAAGAACGGGAATCATATAATGAAGTTGTTGTCTTGCTGCTATTTCCGGTATAACTCCGCCTGTTTTTGCGTGCAAGGAAAGTGAAGATGCGAGAGTATTGGATTTGAGTATAATCGATACCGGGGAATTTGCTTCAATAATTGCTGCTCCTGTTTCATCGCAGGAGGTCTCAATCCCCAATATTTTCATGGTAGAACGATTGTGACACTATCGCCGGGTTTTATGTTGTACTTTTGTGAAAGACCTGCATTTATCTCCAGCATTCTGTCTGAAAGATCATCCGGTTGATAGATTTCAGGAGATTCAAGGCCGATAGCAGGTTGCAAATCTTGATACACTGTTACTACTTTGTCTTTGTTAATAAATATCATATCAATCGGAAATGCCATATTTTTCATCCAAAAGGGATAGAGATCAGGCGTATCAAAAACAAATAACATTCCCTGGTCTTGGGGGAGTGATTTTTTATTTGAGAGCCCTGTTTGTTTCTCTGAAGGCGTTTTTGCCACTTCTGCCGTAAATTTTTGTTTGTTAATTGTGACTGTTGCGGCGTTTTTGCCAAGAACTGACTTGGATCGCAAATAATTCTGCGAAAAAACAAACGCAAAAATAATAAAAAGCAGTAGACCTAATAATCCAAGAATTATTTTCATATATAGTCCTGACAAATTATCTTTAATAACCTGCTACTTGAGATTGGTAACCGTTTTGTAACTGTAACTACTTTGGCACCGGTCTGGGCAGCCTGGCGAATCTTATGTTCTTTATGCTGATCGTCTTGTGTGGTTGCTATTATAGCAGGTTTTATGGCTATGACAAGCTCATCGTATTGTCTATCAGACGTAAATTCCGGCAAAAGACAGATATAATCCACATCTTCCAGCGCTGCAAGAATTTTTGCTCTTGTCAGCTGGTTGTTGATTGGGCGACTGTCTCCTTTTAGTCGTCTTACAGTTTTATCACTTTCGACAAAGACGATAAGTACGTCCGCTTGTTTTTTTGCTTTTTGCAGTAACTGAATATGACCGATGTGGATAAGGTCAAAACAACCACCCGTCAGCACAATCTTTTTATTTTGTTTATGAAGAGTATTGGCAACCTGTATTGTTTTTTCTGGTGTTATAATCTTTTTCATGATGTGCTGGAATATTGTAAATATCAAATAAATACCAATAATCAAACATATTGGAAATTTGACATTTGAAAGTCATTTACTCTTTCGTCCCGCGCAAATAAACGGCTTGCCAGGGCTTGAAGTTGGAAACAAACTTTTCAGATATAATTGTTTCACCATTCTTTTTTACTTCCCTTGTAAAAAATACACTTGCACCTGAAGCTGCAAAATCTACTTGTTTTACTGTGCCTTTCGGCAGGGTAGGATCATCCTGGTAGAGCGGTTCCGGAGCAGGGGTTTGTGAAGTAATAACAGGCTCGCTTAGTGTGACTTGTCGATTATCTTTTGTCCCGTAGAGGAAAAACGTCAGACGAAGACTTATCGGGTCAACGACATTCTGAATTAAAATGTAGTGTCCGGTATCGTTTTTAAATTTGAAATCAACTGTTGGGACATAAATTGTCGCGTCAATTCCTGGTGGTGAGTCCTCTTCGTAGTAGTGTACTCTATAAGCATGTGCGTGTCTTTCAACGATAGGCAGTCCCGCATTCAAGAC
>JACOXW010000035.1 GCA_016182205.1 Candidatus Levyibacteriota bacterium | reverse complement strand
CAGCGACGCAATAAAAGCTGACCAATCTTTCAAATATCTTCGTAAAAAGAGAAACAACAATAAAGCATTTGCAATATGAATAAGAAGCTGAAATCCGTGAAAAAACACGGCATTTGGTCCGAATAAACTGTAAAGAATCGCGAAAGAAAACGGCATCAAAGGCTTGTAATAAACGCCAACGAGCTTATCTGCGCCGCCTGAATTAAATGTACTCCCTGAAAAGATATAGCCGATATTTGAAAGCGAGTGAACTCCTTTATTATTTACTACCTGATCAAAATCATCCCAAACAAAACCATTCTGAAGCACTACACCATAAGTTAAAAATCCTACAAGAACAAGAATTATGATAAATTTGCTTTGCGTCGTTGACAACAATGTCATGTGTTTAGTATATAATAAAGACCCGAAGGATCGATATGCAAAAAGGGATCGTATTTTTTGTCCTTTTCTTCTTAATTGCAGTAAGTGGATCAATATTTGTTTTACGTAGAACGCCTTCTCCTTCCACAAGTGATAAACAGAATCTGATCCGTCTTTTTGAAAAATGACATGAGCAAAAGAAATCCGGATCTCTCAAAAAAAACACCTACTTTGACCACCATTATGAAAGAGAATGGTTATCAAACAGCAGCATTTATCACAAATCCGGCACTCGGCATGGTGGCAAAAACGTACTTTGAAAAAGGTTTTGACACATTTTCATACTCCAACATATCATCTCCAAACGTATACTCACAGTATATCTTTGCGTACGAATACCAAAATGGTGCGCAAGCTACGGATAAAGCAACCAACTGGATTCAAGAAAACAGTGAAAAACCATTTTTTTTATGGCTTCACTATAATGACTCACACATGCCCTACAACCCGCCAAAAAAATACCTCTGCAAACTGGACCCGGATTGTCAAAATGAAACGAAGTACCAATCCCTTCTTAAGGACAGAAGCGCTTCCATGCCTGATGCCATGCCAAGCTGCAAAAGAAGCGTATCTCCTGAAACAATTCAAAAAGCAGAAATGCTCTATGACGCGGAAGTTCTGGCAACAGACGATTTGATAAAACAGGTCCTATCACAACTTGAAAATCAAGATCTTTTGAAAAAAAGCATCATAGTCATTACCGCAGATCACGGCGAAGGATTTGATCATGATATGTATCACCACGGTGACTCGGTTTATCGCTCAAGCATGCATATCCCACTCATTATTTTTGACGGGTCAGCACCTATTAAGCACTCTTTTGATACACTTATGGATAATAGTGATACACTTCCTACCATTCTTGACCTGCTTCATATTTCTTCAAAAAACACATTTGACGGGAAAAGCGTAGCCCCGCTTTTGAAAGGAAAACCATTTACCAAAAAACCCTATGTATTCATGCGTACTCCTCCAAATGAAAGTAACCGCTTTGCAATTACAAATGGCAAGGAAAAATATACACTCTATCCTCGGGCCGAATGTCTTTGGAATAACGCGCAGGAAGAATTATTTGTTGCAAGCGATCTATATGAAGAAAAAAACCTATCCGGTAATATGTCAAAATCAGCAAAATCACTAAAAGAAACACTATTAAAACAAATCAAATCGCAGGAAAATCAACCCAAAACCCCGGATGATAATAAGACCCTTGAGAAACTTCGATCGATCGGCTACTGACACAGTATTTAGTATAAAGTATTAAGTATATAGTATTTTTCCTGCGAGCACCACCTGACCACACTTGTAATTGCGAGGATTGAATGCAGCAAGGTAAGCATGTAAGCGAGTGGGCAAAATTTTTCTGGTGAGACTGTTTGACGAGTGAAGCGAAAGCGAACGAGGAGTTTCGAGACAGATAAAAATTTTTGTCCGCGAGCGATAAACAAAAATCAAACTTCATTTGCTCCGGTGCAAGCGTTATCTACTTACAGGAAATGATCTTGTTTTTTTGTAAATACTCATAAATATCCTTTGAGATGAGAGCGTAGCCTTCTTTATTTGGATGTCCATCCGGCAAGGCTCCATTTAACTTGTAAATATCTACCAAGCTGTCATAAAAAAACACATTTCCCCGCTCTTTTGCGAAAGCCCGCAGAACTTCTTTTTTTTCTTTTTCAGTTTTTGAAAATGTGACAATAAGTATTGGCCCCAAGTAGTATTGATTTATAAGTCTGAGTGCTTTTTTTTGATACTCCAAAATGCTTGAAAGCCCGTAATCGTCACGAAGCTCTTTCTCAACTTTTACTTTCCATGGCATATAAATACCTTTTTTAAAGTATGATTCAAGAAGATTTTGGTCAGCCTCAAATTCGTTTTTGTACAAATTCCTTTTCGGCAGCATAACCTCAAGTACCTGGTCAAAATCATCATCTTTTATAAGCCAGATCAAAAGATCAGGTTGATATTTTGTCCCTTTCTGATTTAGTCTTTCTATTTGATACCTGATGTCATATCCGGATACCCCAAGATTTATCACATCATAGTGAGTGTATTTTGGACAAACACTCGCTGCGTTCATCAATTTTTCAAGTTGCTCGGGATAATTATCAGGTGTGTTAACATAATACCCGTAGGTAAATGAGTCACCGATTGTCACGATTCTATATGTGCTCTTTGGTTTTTCAAGGCTATACATCTTTTGCTCGTTGAGCGAGTCAGCGTTGAGAGTTTGCGTCGCTTTGTAAGACAGCCATGAACGCTCTTGAGTATACGTGGCATTGGGTTTTAAATCGTAAAAATACTTTAGAGTATCGGACTCAGAAAAAACCAGCTCTTTTTTGGACAATGGTGTGACACTGACTGCTGGTTTTTGCTTTTGGAGAATATAAAAAATAAGTCCGATAACTATAAAAATCTGTAAACAAACAATCAGAATGATGAGGCGCTTTTGCATGTAACGAGTATACAACCCTTGCGGTGGTTTTGCACGGTTGCTATACTCTCTATACGCTCATGTCTTCAAAAAAAAGCATTCTCCTTATTGTGTTTGTAGGCATTTTATTTTTTGCAAATGCCCTGTTCAATGGCTTCGTATACGATGACGAAGGCCAGCTTTTAAAAAACAGCGCTGTTCACTCACTTGCAAATATCCCGCAACTATTTACCGGCAGTACCTATGATCCCGGAGGAAGCACGAAGCTGCCCGGACTGTACTATAAACCGCTCATGCCGGTTTTTTTTACTCTTCTCTATAGCATATTCGGACCACAACCGTTTTGGTTTCATTTCTTTCAGATCTTTCTTCATATCGGCAATGCCTTACTCCTCAACCTGCTTCTTGTGACTTTTGTAAGTCCAATTGCAGCACTGATTGCCTCACTGATCTTTCTTCTCCATCCTGCAAACAGCGAGGTAGCGATCTACTCGGCAAATCTTCAGGATGTGCTCTTTGTGTTTTTCGGGCTTTTAAGTCTGCATGCTATTCGTATTGAATCCAGATTAAAATCAGGAGGGAAAAAACTCGCTCTTCAAATTCTGATACCGCTTCTTCTTCTTTTTTCTCTTTTATCAAAAGAGACAGGGATAATATTTTTTGCCCTCGGTTTTCTCTATCTTTTTTTATTCAAAAGAAAACGTCTTTTAGTGTATGTGCTTTCAGCATCAGCAGCTCTGATTGTCTACGCATGGCTGCGATTGGGTATCGCTCAAGTAGGCATTGCTACAGAAGGAGTTCCACCAATTATGCGCACAGAACTCGGGCCTCGTCTTTTGCATATCCCATTTCTTTTCTTTCTCTACCTGCTGCTTTTTTTCTTTCCAAAAGATTTGGCAATCGGCCAGCAATGGATCTTAAGTGAAATAACACTCACAAATTTCTGGCTGCCACTTGCTATCGTTACTTCTTTTCTTTTAGGACTGCGGAAAATCTATCTTTTGATACGTAAAAAGGACAGAAAAAGCGCTTTAGAATTCCTCTTTTTTTTCTCCTGGTTTCTTTTGGGTATCACGCTCCATCTTCAGATCTTTCCGCTGGACTTTACGTTCGCGGACCGATGGTTTTATATACCTATGATTGGCCTTTTGGGAATGGGTGCAATTTCTTTCTCATTACTCATATTGCCAAAAATCTCCTCTTCCACACAAAAAGACGTAGTCTTACTGGGCTGTCTTGTAATTCTCCTGCTCTTAGGATTACGAACGATTTTTCGAAACAGTAACTTTAAAGACAATTTCTCTTTATATAGTCACGACATACAAATTACAAAAAATAGTTACTCACTTGAGAATAGCTATGGAATTGAAATAAGCAAAAAGGGAGATATAAATGAAGCTCAACTTCATTTCAAAAAATCAGTTGAGCTTGCGCCGCAGTGGTGGACAAATTGGTTCAACCTGGGACTTTCCTTCGAAAAGCAAGGAAATATAAAAGAGGCTGAAAAAGCATACATCGCATCGATAAAAAATGGAAACCCGTATTTTGCTTACGAACAACTGGCAAAACTGTATCTTTTATACGGAAGCAAAAATTCTGCTTTGGCTGTGGCAACAGACGGCGTCTCACTTTTTCCGAATAATCCACGGCTCTTTAGAGTTCTCGCTTTAACACAATACGAACTGGGACTTAGCGCTGAAGCCACAGAATCGGCAAAACGCTCGTATATGCTTGAGCCAAATCCCACAACGCAAAATTTGTATGAGCTTTTAAGAACCAACCACAAAATCAGGCTGAAAGAAACGCCTGAGAAAAAATAATGCTTTCATCGATAAAACAACTTCTGACGCTTGCTCGGAAAACAGACAAACTCTGGCTATTGCCAATTCTCCTCTTGCTTATTACCCTAGCACTTATTATCATAAGTTCGTCCATTTCGCCCCTGCCCCTTTTTCTCTATCCGTTGGTATGAAAAAACTTATTCTGGGGATAAACCGGCTGATACTGACTATCATTCTTGCTCTAATCTATATGCTAATTATTGGGATTTCTTTTCTTCTCTATCGAATCTTCACCTTTAGAAAGAAAAAATCCGTATCCACTTGGGTTATCAGTAAAGAACATCAAAATATCTCGCAATGTATATCACCATATTAATATGTATACTTTGGGCATTTCCTGCTACTACCATGATAGCGCTGCTACTCTTCTAAAAAACGGACACATTTTTGCCGCATTTGAGGAAGAACGGTTTTCACGGAAAAAACACGACAATAGCTTCCCATATCAGGCTATCCGAGAGTGTCTTAGGGTTGCAAAAATCGATATTAATCAGGTCGATAGGATTGCATACTATGAAAAACCCCTTCTCAAATTTGAGCGGATTCTTCAAAACTTTGTTGAGACATATCCTTTTTCACTGCCTCTTTTCACAAACGCGATTCCTTCCTGGCTGAGTGAAAAAATCAATATTGAAAATACTTTACGAAAACGTTTGGACTACCATGGCAATATTTACTTCGTTCCTCATCACCTATCTCACGCGAGTGCTGCTTACTTCACAAGCCCGTTCCAACACGCTGCAATTTTCACGGCAGATGCTGTCGGCGAGTATGCGACTCTCTCTGTCTGGCGTGCAACGAATAACTCCATTACTCTTCTCAAAAGTATCCATTTTCCTCACTCTCTCGGCCTTTTCTACTCGACCATAACTGCTTTTTTGGGATTTACTGTGAACGAAGATGAACAAAAAGTTATGGGAATGGCTGCCTATGGCAAACCAAGGTATGTGAAAAAATTGCAAAAAATCATTCGTCTTCATCCAGATGATAGTCTTTGTATGGATTTGACATACTTTTCTTATCTGCAGAAAGACCAGATGTGGAGTAAAAAGCTGGAGAGAATTCTTGGAAAACCAAGAATTCCGGGTTCTCCCTTGACAAAACGGCACATGGATATAGCCCGAAGTACCCAGGAAATCATGGAATCACTATATAATAGTATACTGACCCATCTTTACACGGTAACCGGTGAAAAAAATCTCTGCATTGGTGGGGGTGTTGCCTTAAACGCGCTTGCAAATGGAAAGATCTATGACCAAACACCCTTTCTGCGAGTCTTCAATTTCGGTCCGGCCGGTGATGGTGGCGGGTCATTGGGTGCCGCGCTTTTTTGCTACTTTGCCAATACCAGAAAAAAAAGACAGCCAGTGACAACGCTAAACTTTGGAAATACCTACGATAACAAAGATATCGAAAAGTACTTAAAAAGATTCGGCAATCGTTTCTCATACCGCAAGTACGGGAAAAGGGCACTGATTTTGAAAGCAGCTCAGCTTCTTTCGGCAAACAAGGTGCTCGGGTGGTTTCAGGAAAAGGCAGAATTCGGCCCCAGGGCACTGGGGGCACGCTCTATTTTGGCAAATCCCAAAGATGTATCGATGAAAGAAAAAATAAATCTGATCAAAAAACGGGAACGATTTCAGCCTTTCGGGATAAGTATTTTGCGAAATCATGTAAAAAATTACATCCTACTTCCGCCTGAACAGAAAGACTTTCCCTTTATGAATTTCTGTTTTCCCGCAAAAGAAGAATTTCGAGGACGAATCAGCGCGGTAATCCACAAAGATAACACATGCCGCATCCAAACCGTCACAAAAGAAAACGGCATCTATTTTGATCTGATCTCAGCGTTTTATAAAAAAACCGGAACTGCCGGTGTTCTCAATACAAGCTTTAATCTCTCCGGTCAACCGCTGGTAGAACACCCAGGACAGGCTGTTGAGATGTTTATAAATGAAGCGATTGACGTATTGGTGATTGGCAATTTCGTGGTGACAAAGAAAGAGAAATAGAAATAAGAAAAAGTATTTCAACACATATAGTATTTTTATCCCTTGACATTATACTTTTTGGGCTGGTAGGATTGACTCTATCAGCGTTTAGATATTTAGCGTCTAGCGTCTACAAAATTGTCCTAAACGCTAAACCCTATTCACTAGAACTTACGAATTTATGGAATCAAAAAACGATGTAAGCGCATATTTAGAAAACATCTCAATCCTTTTATTCGGATTACTGCTTGCGGTTTTTCCTCTTACGATAACAACCCTTACTACCGATCCCTTCGGTTTTCCAAAACAACTCCTGCTTATTGGTATCTGTCTTATCCTCTTACTGCTTGGAGGCGCCCGAATGATAAGCGAAGCGGAAGTGCGAATGGTACGAACACCATTTGATATTCCAATACTTCTTTTTGGCGGATTCGCTTTGATTTCTGCGTTGCTTTCTGTCAGCCGCATCGACTCACTCACTGCCATAATACCCTTACTTTTTGCAATCGTCGGCTACTTTCTTCTCATTAATCTATCCAAAAATGAACTCGCGACCCGATTTCTGACATTTGCGTTTTTATCCGGTGCCGCCATCACAGCACTGATTGCTCTCTCCTCTTTCTTAAAGGTATACGTCCTGCCATTTGCTTTCGCAAAAACAACAAGCTTTACGCTTTTGGGATCACTTTTGGAACAAGCAATGTATCTTTCCTTTGCTCTTCCGATAGCAGCGTATTTTGTCTATAACAGCCCTTTTTTCAACACAGGCGGCGGGAAAAAAGGGTCCGTGAGTCTTACAACGTCATTTTTCTCACTTATCAGCGGTCTTATCATACTGGCAGGGTTGTCAGTGACCCTTTATCAGCTGATAACGACACAAAAACCACTTATTCTTCCGTTTGAAACAGGATTCCAAACGGCGTTTGCGGCAATCTCTCAAGACGCAGGAAGAATTATGCAGGGCTTTCTATTCGGCTCAGGATACGGCACATATGCAATTGACTTTACGCGGTTTAAACAGGCAGCTTTTAACCTCAATCCGTCTCTTTGGTCACTAACTTTCTTTCGCTCCTCAAGTCTACTTTTGGAGCTACTGGCCACAACAGGGATATTGGGATTTCTCTCCTTTGCGTTTCTTCTGTTCAGAATGCTTGTTGACCTAAAAGACATGCGGTCTTTGGGAAAGCAGCAATCTTTCAATCCACTTGGCGCAACAGTTATGCTTCTGATTATTGGCGCTGTGCTGCTTCCTTTCTCGGCTCTGACTATAATCGTGTTTTTTCTACTTCTGGGTCTTTATGGAGCATACCAAAGACTAAATCCCCAAAGCGCACATAAATTCTTTGAGGTAGAACTTCACTTTGTCGCCTTCAAGAAGGGTCTCTTACCGCTGGCGACTACACCTGTCGATGAACATGGCAATCCCCTCACCACGCGGACAAACCGGCAGGAACAAATGCTTACAAAATTCCTCCCGGTCTCCGTATTTATTTTCTTTGTCATCATAGCGGCAGCGGTAGGAATTTACACCTATCAATATACACTTTCTGATATTACCTTCCAAAAATCACTTGTAGCCGCTTCACAAAATAACGGGCTTGAAACCTTTACTCAGCAAAACAACGCTCTTTCGACATTTCCTTATAGAGATGCATACTACCGTATCGCTTCCCAAACAGATCTCGCACTGGCAAATTCTCTGGCAGCATCAGTACCCCAAGGTTCATCTCCTTCAGCACAACTACAGCAAAATATCCTAGCCCTTATTCAACAATCAGTAGCCTACGGCAGACGGGCAACGGAACTGTCTCCTCAAAACGCAGTAAACTGGCAAAATCTCTCCAGTATTTATAGAGCGCTGATCGGATTCGGGCAAAATGCCGAGCAATTTTCGCTCGTCACACAGCAACAAGCGATAGCGCTCAATCCAAATGATCCGCAAGGATATATAAATCTGGGCGGTACCTACTATCAGCTGGGCCTTTGGGATAACGCTCAGCAGCAATTTCAAGTGGCCATAAATCTCAAGCCGGACTTTGCCAATGCGTACTATAACCTGGGCCACTCGCTTGAACAAAAAGGAGATCTACAAAATGCTCTCCTGGCTTATCAGACAGTAAAAACGCTTGTTTCCGCTGATAAAGAAGCAGAGAAAAAAATCACAGCGGAAATTGATGCATTGCAGGCAAAAATCGGCCAGGCAAATAATGCTAAGACCGGGCAACAGGCATCACAAACAGGCGGAGCAAATCAACCACCGTTGGGTTTGAGTACTCCTCCGGCGCAGCTGCCCGAGCAGAAAAATCAGGTTAAAATCCCCTCACCTGCGGTGACTGTTACCCCAACACCAAGTCCTACAGGAACGGTAAGCCCCACCCCATCGCTGTAGCTTAACTCAGGAAACTGAAAACCAGACTCTATTTTTTCCCACAAAAAAACCAGAGTAAACCTCAGTAATTGAAAGTGCTCTGGTTTTTTTCAGGAAATTATCCCTGTCGCTGTTGTCTGAAACAGTCCCGACAAAGTACCGGTCTGTCGCCTTTCGGCTGAAATGGTACAGTATCAGTCTTGCCGCAGTTTGCGCAGGTTATTTCAAAAGAC
>JACOXW010000034.1 GCA_016182205.1 Candidatus Levyibacteriota bacterium | reverse complement strand
CTTTTTTTGCAACAAGCAAGTAGTTCTTTTTTTTACTTACCTCCTTCAAGGTATCTGCTAAATTGTTTCTTAACACGGTTGTACTAACGACATTCATACAAGTAAATTGTACATTTTAATTGTACGCCTGTCAAGCAGAGGACGTTAGAACTTTTTACGCACAAACTTAGAACCTCGCTCGCTAAGCTGGATGCATATAGAACTTCTGATGGTTTCAGGAAGTTGGGAATAAGGTTGAACAGTTAGAAAATAGCAGATTGCTTCTTCAGATTATATAACCTATTGTCTTACTCACTATTAATTAATGAAGGTTGCTCTAACTCTCTCAGATTTCAACATATATGAAATCCAAATTATGTTAGATATAAATAAACTCCCCAATGTACTTACAGTATCGTTAAGTAATTTACTTACAGATTGTTTCATTTCTGGTGATTGAATATTAAGCGAGGATAAAAAAATGTAATCTAGTATCCCGTATATAAATAAACCAATGGCAAAGTAAATATAGCTCTTCGGAAAATTAACTCTTTTTTGAAAATAAAGGACTAGAAGATAAATTGTGAACCCACAAATTACAACTGTAGCTGCAAACTCAAAATACAAAAGGTTAAAGTAACCTGCAATGTAAGAGCTAGAATTGGGATTGCTTGTTTCAGCTACCGAGCTATTATTTAATAAATCTAAGTATTCTACAACCGCATATCCGTACCTTAGTAGGACGATTATTAATCCTATTCCGACCAACGCTAACCATCCGCCGAGCCCTTCATATTTGGTATTAGTTTGGCTTACTTGTCTTCCTTCATCGCCAATTCTAGTTCCGCATCTCTTACAGTAGACTGCACTTTTTATATTTTCTTCACCACACTTTTGACAATACATCTTAATTAAAACTGAATGAATTTATAAAATCATCAAAATAATTTTCATAATTGCTGTCGTCTTTAGAAGCAACCATTAAAATAAATGCTTTCACATTTTCTAGGTCGTCTCTTACAAAACCTATGCCCTTAACAAAATAGTTTCCAGAATCAAAAGTCCCAATAAATTCTAAAGCATCATAGTTTTGGAACTTTGTGAAGTATGAATTAGTAATATCATAATCTTTTGCCACTGCAATTCCGTTTAACATGCCCTCAAGGCCTGTTTTATTATCAAAATCTGAAGGAGTTACATCATAGTCAGCCGCTTGAGCCAAATAAATATCTTGGTCATTTCGAGTGGAGGATAGATATTGTATACCACTATAGGTAACGCCGTTATCTAATGTTTCTGGTTTAATTCGTTCCGTTGAAGGATAAGTAGGGAATCGGATTTTAAATCCATGCTCTACAGAAGTAAAACTCATCCCATTGCCCTTTTCTTCTTGGTTTTGATTGTTGTTTCCTGTTTGAGTCCCTGTATCAGAGCTAGCGCCAATTAAAACCATTATTATAAATAGCGCTATAACACCAATAATGATATTCCTTAGAGTATTACTTTTTTTCTTAGGTTTAAAAAGTGCATCTACTTCTCTTTCCTCTAGGCCAGTGCCACAATACTTACAAAATTTAGCGCTTTCTTTATTGACCTTCTGACAACTTAGACAATATTTCATAGCTATTTATCTGTCTCCTCTCTCTGTTGTTCAGCAGCTTTGCCTAAAAGCTGGCGAGGAAAAAGTTTATAATATAAACCCCGCAAAAACATATAAACGCCAACTACTATCGCTCCCCAAAAAACATAGTAAGTAGCACCTGGGTCAGAGACAATATAAGTAACACCCGTAACCAATAATCCTCCAATAAACCACATTACACCCTTAGACATTTCTTTATCTGCTAATCGCTTTGCCTCTTTTAAGAGTTCGCTATCACGCTTTTTAAAATATAAGTCAACAGAGCCCTGATCTTCTTCCATAGTATTATCTAAATTTGGATTCAGCAACCCCTCCGAAATATCCTAAGATAATCATATACTGCAAATTGGTTTTAATTTCTTCTATTATATCGTTGGCAAGTTCCTTAATAGCGGGCGATATATCTAGGAATTGTTTCATTTGATGATCAACCATTATTTGCATTCCAGCAAAAACTTCATTTGACACAAGTTTTATTGATTCCCTATATTTATCTATTGCTAATTCCTGCCATGTTTTTATAAGTTGATCTAAATCAACACCATCACCCAAAGATTTTAGATTCTCTGATTTCCGAATAGCTTCCGCCACCCAAAACCAATAGCCAGACAGCATTGACCAATAATAAGTATCTTTTAATCCTTCAATAGCCTTGTAAGGCAGTTTATTTAGAGGGTCTTTGTTATTAGTTATATAAGTTTCAAATAAGTTTGAATGAACTCTGTCAAGCAACTCCCAAAATGAACTTGATGTCAATCTTATATATTTATCTCTTTCTTCATCTCTTGAATTATAAATTTCTGCAAACCTATCAAACAGACTATTAGTTTTTTCTTTTGATGTTTTAGCTGCTTTTTTAGTTTTCGTTGTTTTAGGTGTTGTTTTGATACTTTCGCCGCAATTGTGACAAAATTTACTATCTTCAGGAATATTTGCCCCGCAGTTGGTACAGTGCATATATTTTTATAGTATTAAATTTTATCTTTTGTTACATGATGGAATTGAACGAGATGGAAAATTCTATTCGTTATATAAGGATGATCTAAAAGCAGTTCTCCAAATTTTTCCATCTGTTCATCGTAAGATACATTAATCTGGTCAACTAAATCATCTATATCTATATCTTTAGATAATTCTTTTCCTACTGCAAGTTTAACTAATGAACTGATGCATTTATCTCTTTTAAGAGATGATAAAAAGCCAATTCTATCAGATGTATATTCAGATCTTCTTAACCAAGCATTAAATAAAAATGATAGCAATGGTATTCCTCTATCAAGTGGGGTTACTAAGGATTTAAAAGCCGCGTGATGCATTCTAATATGACCTAACTCGTGACCTATGATATAGGTTACTTCGTCTTTATCCATAGATTCAACTAATGCGGATGTGAGTACTAGAGTGAATGGCTTTTTAAAACCCATAACAAAAGCGTTTATGTGAGGATCAAAAGAAATGTAAGAATCAGGAGGTTCTATGTGCATTTTTTTGGATAATACAATTATTATGTCATGAATATCACTAAACTGGTATTGATTTATTCGCAGGGAATTACCTTGAATTTGCTTTTGTATCAGCAATATATAGACCAATTGAATTATTATGAGAGCTATTAACAGCCATGTGCTAATCTCAAATAAAGCATAACTTAAGATTAGGGCTAAAATAATTGCTAAAGCTAGATGGAAATTTTCGCCTCGGTACCTTAAACCTGAATTCATTGGCTACAACTTACTTCCACAAAACTTACAATAATTACTCCCGAGTTGGTTTTTCTTTCCGCAAGATGAGCAGTAATTTACGTCCTCATTGTTATTGTGATCAGAAATCACAACCCCAGTTTCAAGTTGTTGATTCTCTAATTTCCTTTCTAGGTAAAGAGCTAAAGCACGAGAACCATATGTAAGTACGAACATATAAACCATAGTGCCTATCGTGCTCCAGTCAGCATGAAATAATGAGGCGACTATTCCCAAAGGAACTACACCAATACCCATAAACAAAAGCCCAAAGACTATTCCAAGAACACCCCAATAAAAATAAGTTATCAAAAAACCATAGACCCATAAACTTACCCCAAAGGTATAAGAAGCTAAAAATAAGCCCCACACTGAGATTATGCGAGTCTTATTGAATAAAGCTGAAGGTAAAAATACGACCAAACTAATTAATGTAGCCCAACCAGTTACATTGACAAGTATCGGGAAAATGCTCTTCGCTATTTTATAGCCATGAACTAATAATAAAGCTGTAACTACTATAAAGGCAATAAATATTACGATTCCTAATATAGTGTAAAAAAGATCCTTGAACCTATTCATAGTTTTTCCTTGTAAGAATAAGCGGCAACAAAGTATAAAGATGCTCCAATGAAGTCAAATACTACCCAAGAAGATTTATTTAAATAGATGGGTAAAATGGGGTTAAATAAAAAGGCTAGCGCTCCAAAAATCATTGCCCATGCTGAAACTTTGGAAATATAAAATCTTGAAGCAACAAAGACAGAAGAAGTAAAGATTAACCACCGAAGCAATATATAAAAGTCATAAGGCCAACCAGTAGGAATACCAAGTATTAATAGAATGCCTGACGCTATACATATCCATTTCACATTTATTTTCATTTTTATATTCGTTATGCGGGATATAGTAAAAGCTCCCCGCCAGCCGGTAACCCTTTCGGAGTATGACCCGCTACAGGTATCTAGACGAGAGCTCTCACCCCTGTAGCGGGATTTGCTGCCATGCCCGACAAAATGCCGAGTTTAGGCGCTAATTAAAAAATATTTATCACAATTAAAGTCAACAATGATGGAAAACCCTGATCTATATTGATATAATTCAGCTGTGTCGAGTCTAACTCGACCACCTCGTCTGACTCGCAGAGGCTCTGCGATGAAACCGAGTCAGACTCGGTGACCCCAGCGGGATTCGAACCCGCGATTTTCAGGATGAAAGCCTGATGTCCTAGGCCGCTAGACGATGGGGCCACGTCAAACACACCGCTTCAAAGCGATGTATCGTTATTATAACAGACAGGACATCTTACTGTTTGATGTTCCTCTTCAGGTCGTCGAGTACGTCCTTTGCGGCTTCCTTTCCGCCGAGCCCAAACGCAAGCCCCCCCGCAATAGCAAGCATTCCCACAATACCGGTAAAGAGTATGCGGATAAGCTCCTGTGCCACACCAAGCTGATTCAATACAACCAGTGCGGTAAAAAAGACAATTGCGGATTTCGCAAGTACCGCAAGCGCGTTTGCCGAGGTTGGCCGAAGGGAACGCACGCTACTTCGCACAACGTCCGCTGCCAGATTTGACAGGACCACTCCAACAAATCCCATAACTACCGCTATTATGACATTTGGTAGGTACAGAATGAATTCGTTGACAATCACCGTGGCCCGTTGAAATCCCCAGACCTCAAGCGTCGGCACGAGAAAAAGGAGGATCACTGTCCATCGTACTACCTCGGTCAAAACTTCTTGCCACACCTTTGTTTCTTGCCTACCGACCAAGCGTGTTTTTTCAAAAAAGCGATCGAATCGAACAAAGGTAAAGATACTTACGAGAAGACTCCGAAGGACGCCGGCAAGAATAAGCCCTAGAAAAAGTATTAGCAGCCCGCCAAAAAAATTTGGCAAAAAATTCACGAAACTCTGCCAAAATCTTGCCAAGATACTGTTTAATGCTTCAAGCATCTCAATTCACCCCCTTTCTATGCTTCAATATTTTCGTAAAAGTCGAATCTCTCAACCTGACGCTTATTATTTAAGATAATTGAGATTATGTCAAGCGAAAGCACCATCTCCGCCAGATTGTTTTTCTTAAGGTAAAGCTCGATGCTTCTTTTCAAATGGGCAAGCTTCCTTGGGGTAACTGCCTCATAGGGCATTCCGCGGGAGAATCCGACGCGGGTTTTTATCTCAATAAAATGGAGTTTTCCGTTTTTTTGTGCGATAAGATCGATCTCACCGCCCCTCCATCGGAAGTTTTTTTCAATGATCGAAAAACCATTCCTTAGGATATGCTGTGTGGCAAGATCCTCCCCAATCTTTCCGAGGCGGATATTATAATCGCTCATTTCTTTGTGCGATAGAGTTTTTGCTTAATTTCGCGCTGTGCCAGTTTTCGGATAAAATATAATCGTGCCTTCTGAAATGAACCTCGCTTAACCAGTTTTATGTCAACGATATGGGGTGAATTCAGCGGGATAATTCGTTCAACACCGATTCCAGAGCGCGTAATCTTGCGGGCGGTTAAAGTCTTCGTATTTTGATCTGCACCGCGGATTTTGATAAGAATCCCTTTAAACTCCTGTTGCCGCTCCTTATTGTCTTCGCGGATTTTGTATTTTATCGAGATGGTGTCTCCGATGTGAAATCTTTTATCGTTATGGATATAAGAGTTTGCCATGTGAAAGGTATTATAGCAGATTAATTTTCCAAACAGGCTTCAAGAAAGGCAAGAAAGATCGGATGTGGACTGAGTGGGCGGCTCTTATATTCCGGATGCCCTTGAGTTCCTAAATAAAAGGGGTGAAGATCTGCCGAGAGTTCAACGATCTCACCGAGGTTTTCTTTTGTTGACCGTGCGCTTATTACCATGCCATTTTTTTCAAATCGCTCGATGAATTTATTATTAAATTCATATCGATGTCTATGTCTTTCGGATGTTAACCCCGGTTCTTCTTTTATAAAACCGTTGTATCTTCGATATATCGCGTCCGCCATCGTTCCCGATCGGACTTTTGCTTCCCACCCGCCAAGCCTCATAGTCCCGCCATACGCGCGATTTTTAAGAAACTGCCTTTGCCCCTTGATAAGATGGATTACCGGATACCGTGTTTTTGGATCGTTTTCAGTGGTATTTGCTCGAGTAAGCTTCAGCATGTCGCGGGCAAATGCAACTACCGCAAGTTGCATTCCATAGCAAAGTCCAAGATACGGAATTTTTTTTTGTCTCGCATAGCTTGCTGCCTGAATCATCCCTTCTGCTCCTCGCGCACCCCAGCCTATTGGGACAATAATTCCTTCTGGATTGCCAATAATTTTCTCTCCTTTTTTCTCAACTGTCTCGGCATCGATCCAGCGTGTACGTACCGGCAGCTTCTTCCAGATTGACGCATGATCAATCGCGTCAAACAAAGCGGCATACGAATCTCGCAGTTGAAAATCGCCGGTTCCAAAGTACTTTCCGACAATTGCGATTTCAAGGTTGCTTTTCTTTGATCTTCTCAGATTTTGAGTAAGCTTGCGCCATTTTCGAAGATCGGGATTTCGCCTGGGAAGATTCAGTTTTTGAAGAAGTTTTGCATCAAGTTTCTGTTCGTTAAGAATAAGTGGAATATCATATACCGACTCCCGATCGGGATTAGAGATAATATCATCAGGGTGCATATTGCAAAAGAGCGCGAAGCGATCCCGCCGCCTTTTATCAAGAAACTGTTCGGAGCGCGCGATAATAAAGTCCGGTTGAATTCCCATCGAGTTGAGGGTTCTTACCGATAGCTGCGTTGGCTTTGTTTTGGGTTCGCCAAGATGCTTCGGTGTCGGCACGTAGCTTACATGCACATGGACCACGTCGCGGGGATACTTCAAAGCCATAATTCGAGAGGCTTCATAATAGAGGATATTTTGATATTCGCCGGCAGTTCCACCAAGTTCGATTGCCACGATATCGGCTTTTTTTTGCCTCCCAAGGCGCTGAATTCGCTCGATTATTTCATTGGTGATGTGGGGAATCGCCTCAACATCTTCGCCGTCATATTCAAATCGTCTCTCCCGATCGATGACCGCCTTATAGATCTGCCCCATGGTGACAAAATTTTCTTTCCCCATGTCCTCATCGAGAAATTTCTCATAACTTCCAACATCCATATCCGCCTCGGTGCCGTCTTCGCATAGGAATGGATCCCCGTGCTCAATAGGATTGATGGTTCCTGCATCCAAATTCAGGTAATTTTCAAATTTGATCGGTGCGATTTTATATCCTGCCGATTTTAAAAGGAAAGCGATCGATGCCGTGGTGAGACCTTTTCCAATGCCAGAAATCACCCCCCCCGAGACAAATATATACTTCGTATTAGTCATAAGCTCGCGTACGAAAAAGTGGCAAACGTACACTTTGGATAGTTTTCACAGCCATAAAAACGCTTTTTCTTTTTTGAGTATCTTACCACAATATTTCCCGCACATTGCGGACACTTTTTCCCTTTTACAAGCTTTAGAATTGATTTGGTAAATTTACACTCTGGATATTTTGTGCATGCGTAAAATCGTCCGAATCGCGATCGTTTGATCGTGAGGGGAGATCCACACTGTGGGCATACCCCCACAACCTCCTCCTTTATCTTAATTCTCTCCTTCTTTTCCTTCTCTTTTTGAATCAGCTTGGAAAATGGATCGTAGAATTTGCGGAGAAGTTCTGTCGTTTGCAATTTTTGATCAGCTATATCATCAAGTCCACCCTCCATCGAAGCCGTAAAATGCAGATCGAAAACCTCCGGAAAGGCATGGGACAGGTAATCGCTTATTGCGGTGCCTAAATTCGTCGGCATCAGGTATCGGCCGTCTTTTTCAACATATCCCTTATCTTGTATCAGCGATAAAATCGGCGAATAGGTTGAGGGCCGACCTATGCCATACTCTTCAAGCACCCTGATAAGAGAGGCCTCCGAGTAGCGCGGTGGTGGCAGGGTAAACTTTTCTTCACTCTGAAGATCGCTCAAGATTACCTTGTCGTCTTTTTTCATTATGGGCTCCGTTTGCGCTTTTTTTACGTAGGCGGGATTCAGCACCTTTAAGAAGCCGTCGAATATGATCTTGGAATGTTCCGACTCGAAAAGGTAGCCTTTTTCGCCTTGTATAAAGATCTCTATTTGTTTTATTTTTGCATCCGCCATCTGGGTCGCAACTGCACGATTGTAAATGAGTTCATATATTTTTTTATGGCTTGCGGTCAGTGAATTTTCTTTTTCGAGCATGCGTGGGGTTCGCTCTAGTTTTGTTGGACGGATAGCCTCATGAGCTTCTTGTGCAGATTTTGAGCGAGTTTTGTACCCACGAGGCTTCTTTAAGGCGTACTGCGGTCCATACAGATTGGCAATAAAATCTTTCGCCTTAAATACAAATGATGTTGATAAATTGAATGAGTCGGTTCTGTGGTAGGTGATGAGGCCACGCTCATAAAGATTTTGTGCCAGTCGCATTACCATTTTTGCACTAAACCCAAAC
>JACOXW010000033.1 GCA_016182205.1 Candidatus Levyibacteriota bacterium | reverse complement strand
TACGCAGATTGTAGAAGGATCAGGTGACATCAGCTATGACCCTAATACAAAACAGTTCAGCGGTCTTATTGATTTGGGAACTCTTCCTACCGGATCGTATGATATAAAAATTCATACCAGCAAATATCTTAAAAAATTACTCCCAAGACAGGTGATCACAACAGGAACGACTACGCAAATGCCGATAACAACGCTTCTCGTCGGAGACGTAAACAACGATAATATACTGGATATACTCGATTACCAGCTCATGTCCAAACAGCCGTGTTTTGGCAGCAGCTCACCTTTTGTCGGCGGCTGTGGCGAAGGAGACATCAACGATGACAATGCCATCGGAATAGTTGACCTTAACTATCTTTTAAGTAACTTCGGAAAGCAACACGGAGATTAACCACATGGTAAAAGCACTTATAGTAGGGCTCTTTATCCTTTCGGTTATTGCTATTACCCTATTTAGTCTTCGTTCTTCCTCCAACTCTTTTCCCAAAGGAAATACACCAAAACCCGAAGAAAAAGCATCTGTTGCCCAAACAACACTATCTTTTTCTCCTGATCCTCTGACAGTATCTGAAGACACAGGTAAAATTGACCTGATAATTGATACAGGGAAAGAAAATAAAGTAACTGCAGTACAGGTAGCGATAAAATATAATCCGCGCCATTTACCGTCAGTCGATATAACTCCGGGTTCATTTTTCCAAAACCCCATCGTGCTTTTTAAAAAGATTGACGACAAAAAAGGTATTATTTCATTTGCGGTCGCGCTCCCTCCGGGATCAGGCGGTGAGAATGGGCAAGGGACATTCGCGCATATCACATTTACCACAGAACGCGACAGTAATGAGATAACAGGACTACAGTTTCTTCCCGAAACAGTCGTGGCAGCAACACATATTAATACCTCTACCCTGAAAGAAGCGATAAATGGAAGAATTGTTATCCAAGTCCCGGAAAAACAACCCCTCTAGCTCGTTTAAGAATCTTTTAGAGCCATACCGCAAAGTATCCAAAACTGCATAATCTGCGTGATAGAGAGTGGATTAAAAGATGCGACAACAACAAATACTATCAAAGAAATCTTTATTTGTGTGTTAGCGTTTTTAAGTACTATAAAAAGAATTGTCAGAAAAAGACTCAGCCCGATAATGCCTGATGAAATGGCTGTCTCCAAAAATATATTATGCGCATTATCAACAACCATATGTCTTTCTTTCGGAAAAACAAGAAGAAAGTTTTCCTGTCCGTATCCTACAAGCGGCCGTTTGGATATACCACTTATCGCAGACTGCCAAATGATTGCTCTGTTATCCCATGAAGAGCTCCGCCCTGAAAGAGTATACGAAGGATTTAGAATTCCCCCACCAATAATTCCTATTGAAAAAAACAAACATAACCCAAAAAAGACCTGAGGGGGTATCCGTTTGTATTTGTTTATAGTCATCAAGCTAACTCCCAGGAAAAATCCGAGGATGGCTGATTGTGATCCTGTCCAGAAAATCACAATAAGATTACAAAGAAACATGAAGAAAGCCAAACGGCTTTGTTTTTTTTTCAAAAGATACCACCATACCAGAGGAAATCCAACCGCTAAATATCCACCCAAAAAATTGGGATTACCCATGGTTGCCAGGATCCTTCCTTGAAATGTCGGAACCCATAGCTGCGGGTATAAAAACATACTGAGTTTTTGAAAAATAGCTACTGCGATAAGGATTGTCGTGCTTATGAAAAACGTGCGAAGAATTATAACCATTTGTTTTTTCTCTCTTTGCAACACAAAACGAGTTACAAAAAAAAGCAGCACACCGCTTATTGTTGTTAAAAATCCCTGGTAGCGAATTGCACTTCCCAAAAGTGAAGTTTTCGGATCTATACCATATAAGTCAACAAAGAAATACCAAGCGGAAAAAAGAATAAGGATCTTGATCGTAAGATCAAATGCCGGAAGCGGCAGCTGTAAACGAATAATACCTAGCGCATAAAAAGCAAACAACAAAAATGAAACAGCTACAAACAGAAAAAATTTAGGATATTCATAGGGATTTTGAAAACCGAAGAAAAAGATAAGGGGTAAGAAAACAATCAAAACCATAAGACTGTTTGTGAAAAATTTGCCTCTTGACACCTTCATTCTTATCACATCATACTATATTCAGGTTTTATTTTGTGAAAAATTCGCTCATCAAATATTTTCAGTTGTTTAAATCTTCTCATTATCTTAAGGTTACGGCTATAGTGCTTCTTATCCTGGCAATACCGATCACAGTGCTTATCGCGCAACAGCAGCAAGAAATACGTCAACGCGCTTCAGAACCTGTTACCTCCCCGTATCCTACTACTGAAATCGGATTTACTCCGGACTCATTGCAAATTGCACCAACACAATTTGCCGTTACGAATCTCTGGCTTCATACTCCAGAAAGTATAACTGGTGTAAATCTTATGATCACATTTACTCCCCTTTTTGCGGATATTATTTCTTTTACTCCCTCCACTGCGTTTGATAGTGTTGTAAAAAATACAATTGTCCGAGTATCAAGTACCTTCGGTGCGTTGTATATAACGTTAGTGAATACAAATGGCCTACCGCCTACCGGAAACATACAGCTTGGTACTCTCTCAGTCAAAGGAATAAGCAGCGGTACATCAACAATTAATATAGGGAACCAGCAACTTACTGCTTTAGGAAAAACTGATGCGGTTACCAATGTTACCAAATACTATACGAAAGTAGTCGTCGCACTTCCTACAAATACGCCAACGCCTAATCCGACAAATACTCCAACACCTGTTCCGCCTACTGCAACTCCTACATCTACACCAACTCCTGTCATACTCACCGGTGATATTAATGCTGACGGCTTCATTGATATTTTGGATTTCAATACATGGAGAGATGAATTCATAGGAATTCGCACAACCAAGCTTTCTGATCTCAATCATGACGCAACGATAGACCTTCTGGACTTCAATATATGGAGAAACGCATTTAATCCATCTCCTACAGGCTCGCAATAATCGTTTGAAACCTCTATAATAGACATATTGTATGAGAAATATCTTGATCTATACTACGCTTTCAGGATTCTTTACAGTACTTGTTGTAACACAACCAATATATAAATTTTTTTCAATACCTTCTGTACCGATGACTACCGCAGTCGCGGGCGCCAAAACAGAAAATATTCCCATTTCATTTCTCATCTCGCCGACAAAAATCACAGCAAAAAAGGGGAAAACATTTACTGTAACGCTGATATTGAATTCTGGAAAGAACAAAATAACAGGAGCGGATGTGACACTCAAATTTTCTTCTTCACTGCTTGAATCCAGTAATATGGCAATCAACAGTTCTAATTTTCAGACGGTGATTAACAGAGCCGACAATAAAAACGGAACATACAGATTCACAGGCGTTATTCTAACCAAACCACTCACAGGAAAAATTGTTCTTGGAAAAATAACATTTTACGGGAAAAAAGAAGGTACTGCTGAGGCAGTAATTGAGAAAACACAGGTAACCGCGCTGGATAAAAAAGAAGCACTACCCACAAAAAATAATACAAAAGCCCGTTTTATAATAAAATAACTACTTTGGGGTTTTACCTTTTCTCCATTTGGCTTTTTTTAAGATCCCCGCATAAATATCATCTTCCAAACTAATGCGAAGCATCTCCAGTTCTTCCTGAGTCGGATTTCTGTCCTGAAAATGCACAAAAGGCAAGTCCTCCAAAACCGCAAGCGGTGTCTGTTCTATTCCTTCTCCCATCACAACGACCGCTGCTGCTGCCAATCCGTCCATAATATTTGCTTTTGTTACATGTAAAGGTCTTCCGAAAATATCAGGCTTTTGCATATAGTTATTCAGCGCTTTGAAACCGCTGTGAGAGATGGCCGCTCCGGTAACTCCCCAACGAAGCGGTGTTGTTTTGCTGTCTGTTATGATAACACCAATATGTTTTACCTTGTGCTTTTGAGACAAGTACTCCCGTATTTTATTTACCCATAGTTGCGGATCTGAAGGCCATAGGACAAAATATCCGTTACCGTTGGACTCATCAATACCTGCTGAAGCAATCAGCATATTATGCTTTACCGTGATATTAAAACCATATTGATTTTCAGATGCCGGCAGAAAATATTCCGCTTCTTTCTCAACCAGTGCCTCGCGATCCGCTTTTTCCAAAGCCACAACTCGCCCCTCGCAAATAGAAATAATCTTTGAGGTAATCGCCACAACACTCTTCTCATGCAACAAAGAAATATATTTATCCAGAATTTCAAAGATATCCCGGTCTTTTATAGTAATTTTATGGGTTTTGATGGAATTAACTTGCATGTGCATGCATTATAGCAAACAAATGTCAGAATACCTGTAACTTAAGTTATCCGCTACCTCTTAGGAGAATCCTAATTTCACAAAAGGAACAACAAATTTATTTTTTCTATACCTGTTTGCGACAATGGGTAAAGCCACATTGTAATGCTCAACCAGCAGTGATGATATCGGTGTTGTCGGATTGTAAAGAAGTGCCATGTGCTTTCGTAAATTATTAATACCCAAAAGTATTCCCGCCTGCGTACATCCTTTTAAATGTAAATAACTCATAAATGCCCCGTCAGTCATGGTATCCCAATTTTCAGGAAGATCGTTCCAGTTTATTTTCTTTACCTTTTCCCAAGCATGATCATCTGCCGAAGTATCACGGATAACTTCCTGCACTACTACAGGTACGGATGCTTCAACAAACTCCTGAACCGAACTATAGAAACCGAATGCGTCTTTTACCCTTCCTTCGAGCCTGTTTTTACGTACCAACCCAACGGCAAGCGCAATATTTCCTGCCATATTTTTTTCATCCATATTTGATACGGCAAAAAGAGAAATTGCATAAGGCGGATATCCTCCCTCCGAAACACCGACACCTTCTTCCTGATGCACTCCATACGGGTAATGCACTTCATGCATATGCGGTTTTATTCCGTCTACATCTTTTGTGACTTCACGATGATTATGAAGGTATCCGCTTAATGTATTGGAAAGAAGAAGCAATAGCCGTTGTTCTTTTTCTACTCGCAGTTCTTTCGTGTCTTTTTCCAAGTATGGATATATCTCGCATAACATTTTTTCAAAAAGATTCCCAAGCTTTGTCCGCAGTGTGACAATTCTCTTCCAAAACAGATCTGCACTATTTATATATGCATTATTCCAATCAATCTCAAAAAACAGATCTGCAAGTATCTTTTCAATCTTTTCATTCTCTGACAATCTTTGTGTTGAAATAATCAGATTTTTATCTACCAATTCCGAAAGCATTTCTTCTGTAAATCCCCCCGCTTTCTCTCTAGCCAGATTAAACACGTCTTCTTTTTCAAGCCCCATATAGATATATCCCCTGTGAGGATCAAAACTTGTCTGAATCGGAATAACCCGTTTTTCTCCTGCGAAAACCGATGACGCAAATTCCACCACTGCCTGAGCAATCTGACGTTTATGAGAAACGTCTGCCATAAGACCAAAATCCTGGGGCATTCGACCTTTTATTTGCTCCTCAGAAAGCCTTGCTGAACAACCCAAATGGCTATCAAATACCTCCACCAACACATCTGTTTCGCATTTTGTATACGCATTGAGTAAATGCATGCCATACATGCTTTCTTTTTTAAGATAAAGTTTGCCATCTTTTCCCCGTATAAAGTCTCGAAGCATTCCACCAGGCGTACGGATGCTGCGCCCCATTAGCGCTGACATGCCAAAAGCAATAATTGCCATAACTCTTCCGTCAATACAAAAATTAAACTGCGTAGGGGCTGGAATTAGCGAACGCGCAAAATCTACAACTTTTCTATAATCTTGCGACTCTACTTCAGATGACCGGCTATTACGATCTTTTATAAATCCTAAATAAAACCGTCTTAAGAAGTCATAATCTTTTTTTCGCCGTGGCCGCGGACGCAGAGCATTATACTCCTGAAGGGAAACTATAAAATCGTCAATTTGCTTCTCAATAGTCTTTTTTTCCATACTCGATTATTCATCATACAAAAACCACTAGACAAATGCAATAAAACTACCTCGGGGGTAGTAAATTCAGTCCAGCAATAGGAGATCTATGATCATCTACTATTTCTCCGACCGGAATAATGCTTCCTGAATAAACATACTCTGCAAATGGATGAGTTGGGTCATATATGTCAGCAAGGGTCCGCACCAGTTGCGCAGCTGCAATTCCGTAATCTAGTGAGATTGGTTCATCAGAACCAAAACTCATATCTCTGATGGTAAGCACTAAATCCTGAAAACTCATACTCCTCCAATCCCTCTTTTGTAAATGACCCACAATTTCAGCAGTAGTATCACTTATTTCCTGTACATCTCTCCCTATCCTATCAGCAACCCTTGCCTGAATAATAAATGGCACAGGATCAGAAGGCTTTCCGTGGGCATTTCCTTGTGCTCTTACGTAACGGACAAGACGCGTAGCAAAAAGCGCCTCCTCACGAAGTGTTGTACTATCGCGCGAAATCTCAAAAGACTCAAAATCAGGAAACGGTCCATGCTCTCCGCCACTTGACGCAACCACCAGGTTTTCATTATGGATATCATGAAGATACTTGCCGCCCAAATTATTTAACCACCCGCTGTACGCATTTGCCATCGCCACTCTACACTTTAACTCAAATTTCACCGGATCACTCTTCCCCAAATGCGGGTAAACTCTTTGTAGCTCTTCGCGAACAACTGGCAAAGCGCTCCAACGCATCTGCTGCATATGTTGCCAGAATTGTAAAGAAGATTTTTCATAATCTCGCAGCCAATCAACTTCAAATTTGTGTTGGTCAAAGATTTCTGCCAGCCTACCATACGCAAGTTCTTTTGTTGAAATAACAGGGTCTACAAAATTATCCTCGTCCAAAAGATACATAAACCCAGTATGCGGATCAAAGCTTGTTTGGACAAAATATGTCTGACGACCAAATTGCTCAGCAAATGCCTTTGTTGCGGCAATCATTTTTCCCTTAAACCGTCTATCCGCTTTTACCCCAGCCTCTTCTGGTTCCATTCCGGTTTTGTTACGCTCTAAATCGGTTCTTGCCGCACATGCTATGTGACTATCAACAATCTGTAACATATGTCCGGTACTCCTCAGAATCGTTGCCATGTTCTTTCCATAGCTTGAATTCGGATCCAAAAAGAGATCGTCACTACCCAAGCCAACTCTGCGAAAACCGTCCGGAACGCCTCCGGGAAACCGCAAGGATCCTCCGGACCTTCCGGGAACTCCTAACATAAGAGTCTTTCTTGTACGCCTATCCATACATAGATTAAAACCTACAAATACCTCATCTCCCACGACTTCGTTGAAGTACTGTTGTGCAATTTTTCTTGCGTGGTTAACATCATCTGATTTCAATTCTTCCCCTCTGTCAAAGCGTGTTGCAAGATACCCTCCTAAAACATTCCGTACCAGACTCAACTCCTCGTCATTTCTCCCTGTTGCTTCACAGAAACGACGAAGGTGCGTATCTACCTGAGGAAGTAAATCAGGTCTGCGGCGAAAAACCTGATAGTCTTCTATAGGATACTGAAATTCATTTGTTCTCGGAACCCATACATCGGGACTGTGCGAGTCACCGGGTTGGTTAGATATCTCTGACTCTTGTTGTGTCATATTCAAAAAACAGAGGAAACTATAGCAGAAATCAGCCAGGTTTACAAGCAACCTCAGCCTCAACTGCTTTTTAGAGGAAGCTCAACAGTAAAGGTGGATCCTCTTTTGGGAATCGTATTGAGTTTTATTTTTCCTCCGTGTGCCTCAGCAATCTGTTTGCTGATATACAACCCTACCCCCAGCCCGCTGTAATCGCGGTTTGAAACTCCTCTTTTGAATCTACCGAATATTTCTTTACTTCGCTTAGGATCAATACCTATGCCCTCATCCTGTACCACAAGCTGCGCTGTATGATTGCGCCGCTTTACAACAATATGAATTGGCCTCTTTTCTCCGTACTTAATCGCGTTGGAGAGCAAATTTGAGACTATTTGTTCTATACGGACTTTGTCCCATTTGCCCACAACTTTTCTATCTATATGAAGATCAAAGGAATATTCTTCCTGCTGCAACTGAATTTTAAAACGATCTATCACGTCTTCTACGATCTCCCCCAGAGAAACTCTTTCCTTATCAAGATGGAGTCTTCCTGTGCTGACAATTGAAATATTGAGAAGATCATTGATGAGTTTTGCCAATTTCTTCGTCTGACGCTCGGTACTCTCAAGCATTCTTCCTATGCGGTAATCCCCATATTCTGCCGAAGACTTTCTTCTTATTCTTGATAAAACAGTCTGAAGATGCAACAAAATTGAGGTCAAGGGAGTTTTTAGTTCATGCGACGCGATAGATAAAAATTCATCACGTGCCTGTATTGCGTCTTGCGCTTCTGAGTAAAGACGGGCGTTATCAACTGCTATTCCTGATCTATTTGCGAGTTCCTCAGCAAGCAAAAGATCTGAAGCTTTATAGGAAAATCGTGGATTTTGAGAAGCGAAGGTTAACACGCCAATGACCCGACCACGACTTTTCAAAGGAACGAAAATATGCGAATTCAATCGTAGTTTTCTTATAACCTCATGCTCCTTTTCAAGAAGCGAAACAGAATCCAACCATTTCTTTGTTGCCTTTCTAATAAGAATTGGTTTTTCTTGTTGTGCACACTCATAAATGGCATCTTTATTCTTAGGGTCGGGAGGGAAACGGTACATCTGATTTGCCAGCTTACTTTGTTTTGGAGATTTTATCTTTACTGCCACCCGATGCATTGTCCCGTCATCTTTCAAAAGATCAATAATACAAAAATCCGCGATGTTATTAACAACTAAATCTGCGATACTAGATAACGTTTTATTGTAATCTAAGGAAGAAGAAAGAATTTTACTTGCTTCTGCTAAAAACGAAAGTTTTCTTCTCATCGACAAAACAATTTTAACAAACTTTCCCTCAATTGCAACTTGT
>JACOXW010000032.1 GCA_016182205.1 Candidatus Levyibacteriota bacterium | reverse complement strand
TTTAGTGCCAGAAGGCGCGCCGTCCGGTAAAGATCATCACCATGCCGGCATTATCAGCTGCATCAATGCTTGCCTGGTCATTTATTGAACCGCCTTGTTGAACTATAGCGGCGATACCTGACTTAGACGCGAGCAATACAGAATCATCGAAGGGAAAAAAACTATCTGAGGTAAGAATCGCTCCTTTTGTATATCCCTCTGCTTGGGAAAGCGCAATTTTCGTAGACCGTATGCGTGAAGTTTGTCCGGTGCCTATGCCTCTGGTCATAGGGAGATTTTTGTCTACGACGATTACGGCATTTGATTTGATTCTACTTATAAATTTCCAAGCAATCTTCATTTGAGAAATCTGTTTTGCAGATGGTTTTTTCTTGGTAACAACTTTCCAATCTTTAAAATTTTTCTCAATATCCAAATCTCCCGTTTGGTAAACTATTCCCCCATCAACCCATTTGATATTCATGTCGTCTGTTGATTTTTTTGGAATTTTACCGAAAGTATAAATGCCCATGCTCTTTCTGACATTTTGTAAAAATGCCAATGCATCTTTGTCTATTGCCGGGACTGCCACGATATCGATGTTTGCGCGCCTCTCATCTTTAAATTTGCCGATTTCTTTGGCGGCTTTTAAAGTCATGGGTGTATTCATTACGATGATGCCGCCAAATGCTGACTCGGGATCTGCAGCAATAGCGTTTTTCAATGCCTCATCTGCTGATTTTCCCAGCGCAATTCCGCATGGGCAATTGTGTTTTATGATAACAGCTGCGGGTTCTTGAAACAGCCTCACCGATTCGAGTCCCGAGTTAATATCGGTAAAATTAACATGGGATAATTCTCTTCCCCATGCTTTTTTCAAATTCGCCATCGGAGAATTCACTTGTGGCGAAAAATAAACTGCCGCTTTTTGATGAGGATTTTCCCCATAGCGAAGCGAAAAAGTTCTACGAAACGGCAATGTCATGGTATAAGGGAATGGACTTTGTCCAAAAAACTTTGCGATTTGCGCGTCATAAAAGGAAAGATGAGCAAATGCTTTCGCAGCTAGTGCCATTCTTATGTCATCCTGAGCGTTAGCAAAGGATCTCTTGAGATTCTTCGGCTTTGCCTCAGAATGACAATAAGAGATAACGCTATTGTAATCATTAGGATCCACAACAACCAAAACATTCTTGAAATTCTTTGCTGCAGCTCTGATCATTGTCGGTCCACCGACATCGATATTTTCAATTGCCTCTTCTAAAGAAACATTTTTCTTTCTGATTGTTGCCTCAAATGGATACAGATTACAGGCTACAAGATCAATGGAGGGTATCCGTAGTTGTTTTGCCTCTTTGACATGTTTGGGATTTGACCTGTCAAAAAGCAAACCAGATTCCACTTGAAAACTGATCGTTTTCATCCGTCCGTCAAAACTTTCCGGATTGCCTGTTATTTCTTGAATTGGAGTAATGGGTATATTATTTTCTGTCAGTATTTTTGCCGTGCCGCCTGTTGAGATTATAGTAAACCCAAGTGTTACTAACTCTTTAGCAAGTTGGACAATACCTGTCTTATCGAAGACGGAAAGCAGTGCATATTTGTTATCTTTTTTTGTCATCTTGAATTTGTTTACCCTGTAAGGGTTTCAAGATCCCAAGAGATTCAGAAATGAATTCAGAATGACAGCATTGGGATTATCTGGCAGTTTTGAGTTTGACAATACGTCGTTTTCCTACCTTGATAATCATGCCATTTTTAAGTGGAAGGTTTTGTTCACCAGTCAGGCGTTTTCCGTCCACCTCTACTCCACCTTGTTGCATAAGTCTTTTTGCTTCTGACTTGGAAGATACGAGCCCTAAATCCACCAGGAAATCTTCGTCAATTATTTCCTCATCATCTGAGGATAATTGAATTTCTTTTATATCACTAGGCAGCTCTTTTTTTTGTACTGTTTTTTCAAAATATTCCTGAGCTTTCTTTGCGTCCTCGTCAGTATTTAGTTGTTTTACAATCTCAAACGCGAGTTGTTTTTTGTATTCTACGGGACTATTTGTAAAATCTTTTTCGATTTTTTTTACTGCCTCCATAGGCACATCTGTCAGATATTCAAATCCCCTAACGATGACGTCATCCGGTAAACTCATGATCTTTCCATATAAATCTTCTGGTGCATCAGTAAGCGCGATTACATTTCCTTCAGTTTTACCGATTTTCCGGCCTTGGGAATCTGTCAGAAGTGGTGTCGTCATGACAAATTTTTCTTTTTGCAATATCGCTCGTACGAGGTCTCTTCCTACAAGCATATTAAATGTTTGGTCACTTCCACCTAATTCTAAGTCTACTTTCATTGCAACCGAGTCATATCCCTGCAACAAAGGATACAAGAATTCACGAAGATTAACAGGTTCGTTTCTCTTCATTCTCTCTTGAAACAAGTCTCGCTCTGTAAGTTGTTGAAGTGTAAAATGACCTGCTATATCAAGAATATCTACAAGTGTAAGTTTATTTAGCCAGTCGCCGTTAAAGCGAATTTCAACCGGATTTTCTCCTTCAAACCTTACGATTTTTCCGGCTTGTTTTACATAATCCACTGCATTCGCCCTGAGTTCTTCTCGGGTGAAGAACTTGTCTCTGGCTGTTGTTTTACCAGATGGATCACCAGCTTGGCCAGTCCCATCTCCAATCAGGAAGATGACATGATGACCTGCGTCCTGCCATTGGCGTAGTTTTCGGAGACCGACCATATGTCCTATATGAAGCTGCGTACCTGTGGGGTCAAATCCCTGATATAGTTTTAGTTTTTTTCCTGATCTGAGTACCTTTTCCAATTCGGCTTTGGTGGAGTAAATGGTATCGACACCTCTTGTTAGTAATTCTTCTATCCTGTCCATAGCTGGAGTATAGCATATTCAACTGAATGTTTGGTATAATTATTCGGCCATGATGGATTATAGAAGCCGGAGATTAAGATCACGAGGTAATCTTAATAGCTTACTAATTCTGGGACGTTACAGTAAATTCCTCTTTTTCGGATTGTTCGGGGTTATTCTTCTTATCTTTATAACTTTTCTCTGGTTTAGTCGCGACTTACCCACCCCAGGGAAATTATCCGCAAGTAATCTTTCTCAATCAACCCGGATTTTGGACAGAAACGGAGAGGTTCTTTATGATATCTACGGCGATCAAAACAGAACGTATGTAGAACTAAAAAACGTCTCTAAGTCTCTTCAGCAAGCAACAATCGCAATTGAAGACAAAGATTTTTATACCAACGAAGGATTTTCAATTATCGGGTACCTAAGGTCTATACGCAACTTTATTCTCAGGCGGGGTATACAGGGTGGCGGATCTACCATGACACAACAATTAGTCAAAAACACGCTTCTGACATCGGAACAAACACTTCCGCGCAAGATAAAAGAACTTATTTTGGCAATTCAGGTAGATAAAAAATACTCCAAGAATCAAATTCTTGAGTTATACTTAAACGTTGTTCCTTATGGAGGAACAGCAGTGGGAGTTGAGGCAGCATCTCAGTTGTATTTTGGGAAAAAAGCAAAAGACTTAACACTAGTTGAGTCAGCTATTCTTGCAGGATTTCCACAAAGTCCTTCGGTCTACTCGCCTTATGGTCCCTACCCCAAAGCTTATAAAGGGAGAGCAATTGATGTTTTGCGCCGCATGAGAGAAGACAGGTATATTACCAGAAAACAAGAACAAGATGGGGTAAAACAGTTGGATAAAGTTGTATTTAAACCCAAAAATCAGTCCCTGAAAGCGCCTCATTTCGCTTTTTATATCAAAGAATTGCTTGTTGATAAATTCGGAGAACAAGCAGTTGAGTCGGGAGGTTTACAAGTGTATACAACATTGGATTATAAACTGCAAGAAAAAGCTGAGCAGATTGTAAAAGAAGAAGTTGATTCTGCAAGGTATCTGAAAGTAGGAAACGGGGCGAGTGTCGTTTTGAATCCGCAAAACGGTGAAATATTAGCGATGGTAGGAAGTAAAGACTTTTTTGCAACGGAATCCGCTGTCTCTAAATCACAAAATACACCGTTTGAGGGGCAATTCAATGTTATTACAAAAGCGCTTCGGCAACCGGGTTCATCGATAAAACCGGTCACATACGCAACTGCTTTGGAAAAAGGATATACGGCAGCTTCCTTACTCATGGATACCAAAACGACTTTTGCAAATCCCGGTGGAAAAGATTATGTGCCGGTAAATTATGATGGAAAAAATCACGGTCCTGTCCAGATGCGTTTTGCCTTGGGTTCATCTTTGAATATTCCCGCCGTAAAAATGGTCGCGCTTGTCGGTGTTAAAAATATGCTTAGTACTGCACATCGTATGGGAATTTCCACATTTGCACCAACTGATGAAAATATGAAGCGGTTCGGTCTTTCTATAACTCTTGGTGGGGGTGAAGTAAAACCTCTTGAAGAGGCTGCGGCTTTCAGTGCATTTGCAAACGGAGGATATAAAGTGGAACCGGTAGCAATTCTTAAGGTAACCCAAAGAAGCGGAAACGTCCTTTATGAACATAAATCACCCCCTAGCAGAGAACGTGTTTTGCCCGAAGAAGTAGCATTTATTGTTTCTCATATGCTTTTGGATAACAATGCCCGTTTACTGACTTTTGGCGCAAATAGCTACCTGAATTTATCAGGTCGATCGGTTGCGGTAAAGACCGGAACAACAGATGACAAGCGGGATAACTGGACAGTGGGATGGACCCCGCGTATTCTGGTGCTAACTTGGGTCGGAAATAATGATAACAGTCCTATGGGGAATGTTGCCTCAGGCGTTACAGGTGCTGCACCAATCTGGAGACGCATTATTCTTGAGGGATTGAAAGGAAAACCAAATGAAGAATTCAAAAAACCCGACAATGTTGTTGCTGTCGAGATAGATGCATATGGAGGAGGACTTCCTGTGGACGGTAAGCCAAAACGGACAGAGTATTTTATCAAAGGAACAGAGCCGCAAGGATCAAGTTCAATATACAAAAAACTCAAGCTCTCAAAAGCTGACAATAACAAGCTCGCTTCAGATAGTGAAATAGCGACAGGACAGTACGATACGAAAGACTTTATAGTTTTTGAGGAAAAAGATCCCGTCTCCTCCGATGGGGTGAATAGATGGCAACAAGGCATTGATGAATGGATAAAGCAGACCTTTGCCGCAGATCATCCTGAGTACTACCCGCCAAAAGAAAAATCCGATAGAGTCGTTTCTTCTGACACTCCGACTCCGACGCCGTCGGTTTCAATAACACCGACCCTTTCCCCTACCCCATAGATATTCTAAGTTTTAGAGTTTTGGTGATGCATTGAATTTCTTACTAAGGCTGTCCGTAATTTTTTCCCGTATGGACGCTATATCAGCAGTAGCTAAGTTTTTTGTGGGATCTTGGTACAGAATGTGGAATGTTCGTGAATCTTTATATCTATCCAGCAGTGAAACGTCTTTTATAAGTGGGCTTTGTTCTCTGATAAGATCGATAATCTTTCCGGTTGAGATGTCTTCTGAAATAAAAAATGCCATATCTTCTATAACAGGCGGATATTTAGGAAGCGGAAGATACTTTTTATGTAATGTTGCGTGTTGGATAAGTAATTCGAAATTGATCTCAAAATCTATGAGTTCTTCTTCAAGTACTTCTATAGCTCCGACTTCTTTTCCCCCGATTATGACATCAGCCCCCACCCCTCCTTTTGAAGGTGGAGAGAAAGAAAGATCTTTAATACCCAAATCTTTAGCCAACTGCTCAATAATCCCTTTCGCATGGTAAAAAGAGAATGAAGAGCTTTTTATAACTGCGGCAAGCATAGGTATTTCCTCTGGTAGTCCTTTAGGCTTTTTGTGATAGACATTTGCAAGTTCGAAAAGTTTTACTTCCTTATACTGCTTGTTTTCAGAAATAACCTTAAGAAGGCTTGGAACCAGTGTTGCGCGCATATACATGTAATCATCTCCGAGAGGATTTTTAAGCTTTACAGCATTTTCCAGCGGTCCTTCATACATTGCTTCAGATACCATGGAATAGGTATATGTTTCTGTGAATCCCCAATATTTTAAGGCATCCTTTACCCTTTTTTCCCAGAAAAATATATCTTTTTCAAGATGACGCGGTTTTTCCGACATAATCTGGGGCAATTTACTGGGAAGATTATGATATCCGTACATACGGGCAATTTCTTCTATAAGATCTTCTTCTTTCTCCACATCGTCCATTCTGCTTTTTGGGACGGCGGCTAGTAAGGAATTTGCGTCTATTTTCGTTTCAAAGCCGAGTGAATTAAGTATGGATTGTGCTTTGGTAAGTGCTATGTCAATTCCAATTACGCTGTCAATTTTTTCTTTTGTAACGCTGATTGTTTTGGGGGTCGGTTTACTAGGATATATATCAATTATATCTGCCAGTAGTTTTCCTTCTGCTACCGTTTCGTAAAGATGTATGCCGTAGAGAAGTGCTGTATAGGAAAGCTCCGGATCCAATGATTTTTCATTTAATTGCGCAGCCTCTGTTCTAATTCCCAGAGTCATGGACGTTTTCCGGATTTTATGCGGATCATTATTATTTATAAAAAAAACAATTCTCTTTGTCGTATCTGTGACAACACTGTTTTCAAGTCCCATAATACCCAAAAGATCTACAATTTCCTTTCCGTTATCAGCAACGATATCCCCGCCCGGGAGGATGTATTCTTTTTTATCAAGGGTAGTAATCTTTTCTCCTTTTTTCGATTCTCTAATGTTAAGTTCACTTGTATTTAGTCTGTCCAAATCAAAGACATGGGTAGGATGACCAATTGTAAGCATGACATAATTGGTAATGTCTATTATGAGATTGAGACTTCGGATTCCTGAAGCTTCCAGCCGCTCTTTTATATACTGCGGCGTTTCTCTCATAGCCACTTCCATAACTGCAGCATTAATCCGTCTGACAAGTTGCGGGTTATTGTTAATTGTTATCGGTTTTTCTTTTATCGCACTTTTGGGATTCGGTAACACTGGAGGAGTATAAACCGCATTTATACCGGATTGAGACAATACTGCTGCTGTTTCTTTCGCAATGCCTATAACTGAAGCTAAATCAGGTCTGTTCGTTGTGATTTCTATATGATATACAAGATCATTTCCGAACTTTTCAATTCGCTCTACAGAAACACTTGCTAAAGAAAGCGTTTCAGCAATTTTTTCAGGAGTTGCTTTCGTTTTCAAAAATTCGCGAAGATGACCATCAACAATTTTTATATCCATATTATCTAAGTAGTCCTAAATTTCCAGTTAAACTTTTTACTTGTTTTTGTGTACCAGCAAGGGCGATTCCTAAAACTTTTAATTCTTCTGTTTTTTTACCTTTTAGTTTTTCCTCGTAGTCTTTGTAATTTTTTGTTGTTTGGGCTGCATCAGTAATATCAACCACAAGTATATCTTTTTCAAGGCCAGCTTCTTGCAATATCTTTTTTACCTCCATTTCACTTGTTTTGAGTATTGGTAATGGTGTATTTGTTAGTCCTGTATGCACTCTTCCGCTCGCGTCAACTAAATCTTTATCAATAAGACCATCTATCTTTTTACCAAGTGTTAAAGATAAAACAGCAGCGGTGTTACAAAGCAAACCGAGCGATAATGCTTCATCAAGCACAATAACCATTTTAAAATCTTCAGTAGTTTCCATAGTTAAAATTGTTCCAAAAACGCAAGGTTATTTGAATACAAAAGTCGCAGATCGTCAATTTCAATATCGTCTTTCATCATAAGTACTCTCTCTACTCCCCATCCGAATGCAAATCCTGTGTATTTTTTTGGATCAATTCCTCCCGCTTTTAGGACATTGGGATGCACCATGCCTGCGCCACCCATCTCTAGCCAGCCTGCTTTGCAAAGTTTGCAGCCTTTCCCCAGACACACGCCGCAGGAAACATCTACCTCAAATGAAGGTTCGGTAAATTGAAAATGATAAGGTCTTATTCTTGCTTTCCTTTTTTCTCCAAAATATGATTTGACGAAATAATCAAGTGTTCCTTTAAGATGAGTGATGGCAATGTTTTTTCCAACGACTAATCCCTCAAATTGATGGAACATTTGCGTATGTGAAACATCTGATTGTCTTCTGTAACATTTTGCGATATTAAGCATTTTAATTTGAATTTTTTCTTCAGCGGAGTGGGATTTCACCACGTTTATCATTTCCCGTACCTGGCCAGATGAGGTATGGGGAGTTAAAATAACCGGTCCCATCTTAGGATCCGTGTCTTCATCCACAAAAAATGTTTCCCAATCATCACGGGCCGGATGAGATTCCGGAAAATTGAGCGCTTCAAATGCGTACCAATCCCATTCAATTTCCGGATATCTTACTCGTTGAAAACCGATTCCTTCAAAAATAGTTGTTATTTCTTCAATCGCCTGAGTAATCAAATGCAAATGTCCAAGCGAGGGTTTTTCTCCAGGTTCTGTCACATCAATTTTTTTCGCTTGTTCCTTTTTTTGATTTCCTAAAAACTGGAGTTGTTTTTGTTCCAAAGCCTCTTCTATTGCGGTTTTTACTTCGTTGGCTAGCATTCCCACCTCTTTCCTTTTTTCCATAGGAAGCTTTACCAGGTCTTTGAAGGCCAGCGTTAATGTTCCGCTTCGTCCTAAAAACTGCAGTTTTGTTTCCTCCAGTTCATGAAGAGTTTTTGCTTCCAGGATAAATGAAAGTGCAGTATTTTTAATACCGATTAGTTGTTCTTCCATATATGTATGGTAGCACAATGATATGTTTTTTACATCTCATCCGATGCCGTTTTAATAAAAAAAACCTCCCGTGAGGGAGGTACTTGTTTTGTGGGCATTTTCTCAGCGCTCACAAACCTCCCGAAGGAGGGTAAAAAAGAAAAATGTGCTTTTTACTTTTCTCATTTAGTTGTTTTTTGACTGAACAATGATTTGTTTGAAAGTTTCTAAATCATTGATGATAAGGTCACTTAAGATTTTTCGGTCAAGAAGAATATTTGCTTTCTTAAGATTATGTACGAGCGTACTGTAAGATACTCCCTCTTGTTTTGCAGCTTCACCAATACGGGTGATCCATAACTTTCGGAAATCCGATTTTCTCCTTTTTCTGCCATG
>JACOXW010000011.1 GCA_016182205.1 Candidatus Levyibacteriota bacterium | reverse complement strand
AGGATAAACTTCTCATCCCATTTCTCCAGTTCATCAATCTCAGGTACTCCGTCCTGAGCCTGCCGAATGGGCGGAGAGGGTGGGATTCGAACCCACGGTAGGCTTACACCCACAGATGTTTTCAAGACATCCGCACTCGACCACTATGCGACCTCTCCAATGCAGTGTCTATTGTACCAAATCAAACTCTTTGTGCCAAACTTGACTACACAGCAAGAAAAAGCTAGAGTTAAAGTATGGATACTGCCCAAAAAGATCAACCTTTACTCCCCAAAGAACCTCTGGATTTACCAAAACCTCCACTGGACCTGCCTACAGAATTGCCCAAAGAAATCCCAGCTCATGCAAATCACGGAAAGCAAGAAGACGTAAAACACCATGAACCGGCATTTGAGGTAAAAACTCTTCTTGCATGGACTGCTCCTGGACGGCCTTTTAGAAAACGAAGAAAAGAATTCTATGCCAGTAGTCTTTTAATCATGCTTTTTATTGAGATTATTCTTTTTCTCTTCTCTCAATATCTTCTTATGCTTGTTATTTTTTCTCTTGTTTTCGTTTCTTTTGCGCTTGTTACTGTCCCTCCGCATAATTTTAGATACCGAATAAGTTCCGAAGGGGTTATGATTGAGGATCATTTTTTCTTATGGGAAGAGCTCTACGATTTCTACTTTAAAAAACGAGATACTCAGGAAGTTTTATATATTCGTACTCGTGCTCTTTTGCCCGGCGCACTCACGCTGACATTGGGAGAAATTCATGCAGATCATATAAAAAATGTCCTCTTGCCGTATCTGCCGTTTCGAGAAGTCATAAAACCCACCTTTATGGAAAAAGCAGGAGATTGGCTCGGGCGCACGATTCCGCTGGAGAGACCATAGCTTCTTAAGATTTGATTGTCTACCCACAATCCGCTACAATACAAGCGCAAAGCGTCAAGAAAAAATGTAAAGAAAACTACTGCGCAAGCTTTTCTTTGCCTGGTGTTTTGCGTTTTTAGTTTTACGTTTTATTTGTGCCTGTAGCTCAGTGGATAGAGCGCGACGTTGCGGACGTTGAGGTCGGAGGTTCAACTCCTCTCAGGCACGCATCTTTATAACGCATCTACAAGAATTCATGAGTACAACGCCGACGCTTTTAAGACTTGCACAAAACTACCTCGAATATAAATTATCCACTCTTTTCGCAGGCAAAAAATACTATGAAGATTGGAAAATAAAAAATTATCATCTTAGGAAAGCAGTCATAAAAAACAAACTTCTTGCAAAAGAGCTTGAAACCGCATGCCAGAAAAACGGTGGTATACTCACCTATAATGAATTTATTGCTATTGATCAATTTGGTAAAAACGGATATCATGCAACACATGGATATCATGGTATCACCGGCTCCCACAAACACTGGGCACAGGCAGTGTTCAAGCTCGCACAAAAAAAAGGCTATTCATATATTGTAGAAGTGGGTTCAGCTGACGGAAGCCTGGCAATAGACAGCATTACGCAAGCGCTTAAGTCCGATTATCCGCTCTTTTGGACATGTGTTGAGATTAATGCATCGCTACAAAAAGAAACCATTAAACGTTTTAAACAAAAAAACCTTACTCCATACCTCAAACAAACAACAACGATCATAGACAATGTTCGTTTTTCAAAACCATGTATCGGTATTTTTTCTTATACACTAGATAGTATTGCTCCAGAAATTTTGTGGAACTCAAAAAAAGGCCAACATACACCAGATACCATTCTTGGAATTACTGTAAAAAACGGACTTTTGGAAGAAATCATTTTAACAAAAAAACAGCTTTCGGAAAAAGGTATCAGTCTTACAAACGGAATATATACCGATTCCAAAGGGATACAATTTGACATAAGGTCTTGGAACTTATACAAAGGACAACGTGCATATCTTTCGCTCCCTGCATTCTCGCTTCTTGCAAGTTTTATAAGGAAAATACCTCTTGGGTCAATGCTTTTGATTATTGATGAGTTTCGTCCTCCTCCTGCACCCTGGCACACAAATCATTTTCTTTTTCCGAAAGATTTACTAATGTATAAAAGAGAGTGTGAGAATATTGAAAAGACATATGAATACGCGGGAGAGCAGCTCTTTTATTTTCCTTCTTACCTTACTACTACAGAAAAGCTCATACAATCCCTGGGATGTAATGTAGAACAGACTGATACCGAACAAAAACTCGCGCATGATCTGTCCGGCAGAAGGTGGCTCAAGCGACCAAAGATGTACTTTACGTACGCGCTTTTGACTTCTGCGAAAAAAACTGCCTCAAGAAAACTCCTTCCCGTAGAATTTCCAAAACTGACACTTCTATAGTATACTTCGTCCTAAGGAGGGTTGGCTGAGCGGTCAAAAGCGATGGTTTCGAAAACCATTCTCCCTTTCGGGAGGCGCAGGTTCAAATCCTGCACCCTCCGCCTCTGTGCCTGTAGCTTAATGGATAGAGCACAAGATTCCGGATCTTGCGGTTGGAGGTTCGAATCCTCTCAGGCACGCTCGATATAAGTTATACTTTTAAGAAATATCCTACAGTTATACCGACTACTGTTGCAATAGAGCCTATTATGAAAAGTTCTACAGCGCTTCGGAACGGTTTGTGTTCTACAATTTGCCCTTTAACATATCCGATAATAAAAAGGCCCACAAAAGCGGATACTATCGCCAATGTTCTCGCAAGCGGTTGATCAAATAGTATTGTCGGAATGATAGAGAAAGCACCCCCGAAGAGATAGGCGACAAACATAATAAGCGCGCCGACATACAGATTATCCGTATGTTTTCCTGTTTTATCCATTTGATGAACCGCCTTTTCACTGGAGTACTGGCCAGCGGCCATGGAAGAAGCTTCTACCATAACGGCAACTATTGCTGCTAAGACAATAATACATCCTAATATCAATCCTCCTTCGCTAAAACATTTTCAGAAGCGGATTTTGTCCGCCGTAGTCCAAAGAAGCTTTAGCTTCGGCGGACGAAGGCGGAGGAGACAGGATTTGAACCTGCGCGAGCTTTATTCAAGCTCAAGGGTTTAGCAAACCCTCGCAATGGACCAAGCTATGCGACTCCTCCCAGCTTTCCCATTATACATCCCGTATGCGTGTTTTGCTACACTACAGGTGTGAAGATTTTGGATTGGATATTTCCCAAATATTGCGTATCCTGTAAAAAATTAGGATCCTATCTTTGTACAAATTGTTTTTCCCGTCTCTCATTCAGCGAAAAAAACATGTGCTTTTTATGTAAAAAATCCGCATTTGCCGGGGTGACACATCCGCGATGTCGGACAAAAAGCGGTATAGATGGTGTCTGTATCGGGTTTTTATATAACCCAACCATGAAAAAACTCCTCTATCAATTCAAATACAAACCGTTTGTAAAAGACCTTAAAGATATGCTTACGGAATTATTTATTGATCGCTTGCTGCAGCATGAGGTATTCCAATCGCTTCTTGCCACAAATAAATACGCGGTATTTACTTCAGTTCCCTTACATGATAGACGGCAAAAAGAACGTGGATATAATCATGCAGAGCTTTTGGCAAAAGCACTCGCTTTGTATTTTCAAAAACCCTATGTTTCTTGCTTGGTAAGAGTCAAGCCGACAATAACGCAAGTAGGGTTAGCTAGAGAAGAACGTAAAGAAAACATAAAAAACGCTTTTATATTAAAAGAAAATTTAAAATCTCCTTCTGAGGCGTCAACGCTTTTTATTGTGGATGATATTGTTACAACAGGAGCGACGTTTTTGGAAGCGGCGAAGGTACTAAAGCGGCAGGGAATAAAAAAAGTTTATGGCCTTGCGTTGGCAGGAGAAAATTAAGCAGTGATAATTTTTCCTTCGTGTATTCCAAGAACACGTTTTTTAATAAGAGGAAGATAGATTGTCAAGCCGGTTTCTTGTATAAGAAGATGGATATCTTTTACAGTGGGCATGGTTTTTTCACTGAGGATGAGGGATTTTTTGTGGGTATTGCCAAACATACCGTAGACATCCTCAGGAAGAATTCGTTTCGGATATTTTCGAAGTCTGGGTAGAATTGTCTTGAGGGAAGCCGGCACAATTTTGGTTTTTGCACTGGCTTTTTCTTCAAACGCAACCCAGTTATCGTATTGTCTCTTTGTTAAATGCATGGTTTTGGTACACATTGGGGTGCTGCAGTAACACTGGTGCGTACATGGTTTGCAGTCTTTATCTTTAGGACTTAGTTGGTAGGAAACTGTTAATTCTTCTCCTTTATGAATTCTCCGAAGAGCAAAATACACAGTATGTCCCATGTAGGTATACATACCGCAGTTGGGCATACAGGAATGATTGAGTATGTGAACACCCGGTTTTTTCGGATCTGGAGCGATTGTTGCGTCTTCAGTGTAATACATAAGGTACATTTCATTGTCATCTTCGTATTTGTCTTCATCTTCAGAAGGTACAACAAGCCCTAAGTAGTCACCGATGATAGTTCCCGGGGCGATATCTTTTTTCGCAAAAACACCACGATTTTTCTTTTCACCCGTGCTGTTTTGGTAGATGCGGGTTCTGATTTCCCAATAGGATTTTGGAAGTAAAAACATAAGATGAAAGTATAGCAAACCTTAGGATAAATGTCAAACTATAGGATAATTAGGTGTGGTAATGAGTCATAAAAAACCCGCCTATAAAGGCGGGTTTTTGTGTGGAGATGTCCGGGAGTGACCCGGAGTCCAAAAGCGTACCTAAAAAACATCTACAAGCGTAGTCGATTTTTAAAGATTCATAGTAAGTTTATCCAATCGACAGGACGAAATACTACTGAGGTTATAAAAACAGTAAGGTACTAACCACTTTCCTTACCTTTTTCCCAACTGTGTTTATGCCCACAGCATCCCGTTGAGAAAAGATACTATGAACAAGACAAAGGTTTACGCAGATTATGCGTAAACCGGTTGTCTGACTCCGAAGAGCTCAGCAAGAATTGCTTCTTTCTCAGCCTTTAGAGCCTCAATGCGGTTTGAAACAGCATTTATTATTTTGATACTTTTTTATCGCCGCCGATTGGCGGGATCCCGCTTTAGCGGGACGACTAATTATCAAAGTCGGCTTGCTGTTTTTTAATGTGCTGCATTTGTCGAATCAATGCATCCCCGTAGTTTGTATTATACCAAAAATAGCTTCAAAGTCAAGCTAACATATCTTCATCTCGGAGCTTTTCTCTGAGCATATCTTTTTTGCGGATAGCCTCGCGCTTATCGTACTGTTTTTTGCTCTTTCCTATGGCTAATTCTAGCTTCAAAAGGTTCTTTTTGCTATATAAAGAAAGAGGCACAAGGGTGATGTTTGCCCCTTCTGTGCGGGATTTGAGTGAGATAATCTCCTGTTTATGCATGAGTAATTTTCGTGTTCGTTTCTCCTCGTACCCTTCGGGTCGGGCATACTCGTAAGGGAAAATACGGGCATTTACTAAATATGCCTCGCTTCCTATAACCCGTACATAGCTTCCGGTTAAATCAGCGTGGCCTTGCTTTACAGCCTTTACCTCAGCGCCTGTTAAGTTGATACCGGCTTCAATCCGGTCTCCGATTTGATATTCAAAAAACGCTCGTTTATTGGTAATTTTCATGCTTTCATCATACTGCATGAGGAAAAAAAAGTAAATTTATACAAAGCTTGGACAATGTCTATATGCTTTAGTATTAAAGCGGGATACTGAAAACCTTCTGTTTGGAAAGGAAAAGAATCATTTTTTCCGCTTCCTTTAGGTCAAGTGCGGTAGCGGTTCTGAGTTGATCAGCGTTGTATTGTGTTTGGAACGCGCCCGTTTTACCAAGCACGACAATTCTTCCTTTTGTAGGCTCAAGGACATAGAGTTTGTCGCTTTCGACCGTTGTGGCAATTGCAACAGGAGATGAAAGAGGTACGGAAAGGCCGCTTATAGTGAATATGTCTTTTTTACCACGCGTATATTTATTTATCGTTCCATTACTCAAAAGGACATAAATAGAACTATCGATGGTTAGAGAAATTGCCTTTGAAAGATCGGGATCAGGAGTGGATAAATAGGAGACTTTTGCTGCTGCACTTGCATTTTGGAATTTCAAAATTTGTTTTGCGTCTTTGTCTAACACATAGACATTTGTTCCAAACACTCCCAGTCCCGCAAGTTGTTTCCATAGGGCATTATTTGCAATAACAGTTTTTTCCTTCTGGGTTTTTGTGTCAAATGAGCTTACAGAAGTATTATCTGCGACATAGAAAGCGCTGTCAGTATGGGCTGCATAACGTTTTTTTGTCTTTATGAGTGATAAGAGCATGGGGTTATCTTGCGGGGAGACCTCAGATACCGGTGAGGAAGATGCGGTAATGCCTTGCGTACTTTTTGTAACCTTTTCCAGTAAGGTCTCAACCTCGGTACGTTCTTTAGTACCTTTTGGGAATTTTTCGAGGTTTTGTTCGAGCAGTTTTTTTGCTGTTTGATAGTCCTCCTGTGCAAGGATTTGATTGATGCTCAAAAGTCCATCGGCCTCTTCAGCTTTTTTTACAGCTTTTGGGTAGACGTCCTGAAAGAGTGCCTGGATTCTTGCCTCTTCTTGTTTTTTTGTCGCAAAGTAGATACTGGAGCTAAGTAACACAGAAAGAATGATGATGATGGTTAATAAAATTTTTTTCCGGTGACTGAGGTGGATTACTTGCTTTGGAAGTAATAACTTTTTTGGGAGCGTTATAATCTTTGAGGCAAAAGACGATACAGTTGAAGATAAAGGAAGGGTAAATTTGTTTTCTGAAATTGATTCTTCCGAGGGTTCTTCTTGTGGTGTTTCATAGTCTGCCGGTTTTGCAGCAAGCATGGGATCGGGTTGCGGTGTTTTGTACTCAATAAAGATTGCTGATGCTCCTCCTTCTTCGGTATGGAGCTTGGGAGAAAGCGTCTCTACTGTATCTTGCGGTTTTGTATTTTGGAGTGCTGAGATAACACTATCTTGTGAAATACGTGTTGCAAACTCTCTTGTTTGTAAAACAAGCAGGTCGTTATCTTTCAAAAATCCTGAAGCAGATGTTATGCCATCATCTTCCTGTGATGGCTCCTGTTCTTTTGTATCAAGAATGAGACCTGCCTTTTGTCCGCGTTTCAAAAGTACTTTCGCCCCTCCATAAGCATACGCGTATAAAACAGTATCAACAATTGCTCCTATAACAAAACTGGCTTGTAGTCCTTGAGGTATTTTCTGACTCGTTTCTGAAACGGCAGTTTTAATAGAAGCAAGAGTTTTTGTCTCAAGAGTAAAGTATTCCTCCTGTAAGGTGCTCACCAGCATTTTTCCGATAGCAGCCAGTGTTTCATCCAATAGTTGGTCTTCACTTTTTGCTAAAGAGAACACTGCAAAAAGGCGGCCTGCATTATATGCTTGTGACCACGAAGAGGTTGTGGGCGTTGCAACCAGATTTGCAAATTGTATATGCGTATCTGACATGCGCTATAGTATAACAAGTGTTGCAACAAAAAGCGAAAATGACAAAAGAACCAAAAGAACCGCAAACCACGCCACCACAGTAGCGACCGGTTGTTGTGAAATAATTCGATTCATCACCAGTACCTGATTGAGGATAACGAGAGTAAAAATAGCAAATAGGAAAATAAGGATCAAAAGCCCGCCCTTTATAAGAATTAGCGGGTTAAGAAAAAATTGCGCATTCATAGATTATTCAGTTTTTCGTTTACCGATAAGATCTCCGACAATTTTGACAGCGCGCGCAGGTTGGGGGACTGCGAGAAAATCAAAATGCATTTTTTCTCCTGCTGTTTGTACAAAGACATCACCGTAGTTAAATAGTGATCTTATGAATCCGGTCTGGGTATAGTCGGTATCTTCCACAAGATTAAGTTTTGTTTCAGCCACATTATGGTAGATTACATCAGAATAGTCAATATCGACAATGCGTTTGTTAGTTACTAAGGAGATATTATAAAACCACGTAATAAAACTGACGAATATATAGGAGAGAACGACCAGATAATAAAACGCGATAAAAATGGTGATATATGAAGAAGGAATAAATGAAAAAATCGGTGCAGCTTGCGTGAACAGTTGTGCATACATAGCTATAACCAGAGGAACAAGAATAAAAAATGTTCCTGCTGCTATCCATGGAAGATTAGTGATAAAATGCGGCCGCAAAAAAAGCAAAATCTCTTCATCGGCGTCTTGTGTTTCAAAATGGACGCCGACAGGATTTAAGCAAAAAGATGCGAGAGTATGGATATGATTCTCAGGCGTGCGGGCTTTTGTAGTACTATTGCGAGTGGAAGAATCACCACCCGTTGAGGATGTATCTGTGACGTTTTGAGAGACAGTTGTTGTATTTCCCAAAAAAATATCAGGCATAACTACTTCTTCTCCACATTATACAACGGTCCGACAATTTGTAAATTAGCAGGTGCCCGCAAGTTAAACCAGTTTTTGAATTCATCAGCCGGAAAACTTTGACCATTGATGACAACATTTGTAGTTTTTCCTGAATTGAAGTCAGCTGTAACAGAAATATCAGAAACGCTCGTGAGTGCTGTAGAGCCAAGTTCCTGGCGCACCCTGGCAGCATCCCATGTATCTGTTCCTTCAGGATTTGGTTTATCTGGCTGGTAGAGATGTTTTCCCAAAGAGCCGTCTTTTCGAGCCAAAAGAATAACGTTGGCAATGTCTGCAACTTCCTCAGACTTTAGCCATGCAGTATTTCCATACTGTGACCTAGCTCCCCAGTCACAGTAAAACCAGGGTGATTCTTTATCAAACGCTCTCTCATTTAATTCGGCAAAACTCGTTGGGTTGCCACCGTCTCCATCAAATTTTCCCAAATTCAGAATATATCCACCATGGGTTGACGCGTATTGAGTAAAACCAGGATTACCGCCATCCATTAAGACCCATCCTTTTGTTGCTTCAACCGCAGCATTCCAATTCCCACCCTTTTCCTGATCTTTAAAAACCTGGCAACTTTCAGAAGTGCATATTTGTTTAGCTCCGTTTGCTGTAACATTCAGTGCATAGGTTCTTGCTGCAACAGCTTGGGCTTTCAGTACCGCAAGATCATTATCTGTCCAAGAATCAGGGACTTCATATATTCGTTTTACATAGTTTTCTATAGAGCCTGACCAGCCCGTGGTTGTTGAGATTTGTATATCTTGGTTGTAATCTGTTTTCAGTGACATATTAGGATAATATGCCTGTAAAATCTGTTCTGCATTTTGCCCTTTTTTTGCTCTTCCCCATGCACCATACTGATTTAAACCGTTTCTATGCGGTGCTCCATAAGTAAAAAACGCCAGCCGTGGGCTAAATCCCGGATCAACACCTCTGTCATCACTGCAACCGCGCGCTGATGTACCTGCTGAACGAGGGATATTAAGACTTGCAAGTTTTTGCGCTACAAGTTGCTGTTGTTTTGCAGAAAGTTGCGCAATTTGACTTGAAAGCGTTGCCTGGTAGGTTTTTGCTTCGCCCACAATTTTATCAAGTTTTGCGGATTGTTCATCAAGATTTGCTTTGGCTACGGATAACCGGTCTTGTTCCTGCTCCAGTTCGCGTTTTTTGATTTCCAGTGTTTGAATGGTGAGTGCGATGTTGGTCAAAATGAGTTTGTCCTGATCTGTGGCTGCTTTTTGATATGCGAGCGTTTGTGTAATTTCAGATGCTGACGTGGATGATAAGAAAATCAGAAGCGGTGAATTATAATAACTTTTTATATAGTAATCACGGACAGTCTCCGCCAGTATTTTTTCCTGTTTTGCCAAGTTTTCATAGCCCGCGTCAATTGTTTTTCGCTTTACGACAATATCGGCTTCGATTGCGTTGATTTGTCCTTTTATGGCTGCAAGTTGTGCCTGCATACTTTTCAGTTGTGACTCAAGCGGTGCTGTTGCGGCTTTTGAATTATTGAGTGCGGTTGTCAGTTCATTTATCTGTTTATTTAACTCATCCAGCTCATCGGCAGAAGAGGGAGTAGCATGAGTAAATACCAACAGCACACCTAAGGCAAAAACGGCAACAAAAAGAAGAGAGGACAGACGTCTCATACTGGCAGTATTATATCAGATTTCCCCTTTCCGTATTGCAAAATTCCACTTCTGTGGTATACTCCAGACAGATTACCGCTGCTCACTTCCCCTCGTACTATTATGAATGGTGCAGTATTTCAGGATGTCCCATTTGATAGAGGGTACAGAGGTTCTTCAAAAAACTCTCGTAGGCTCTTTTATTTTATTTTTGGCTTATTGATTCTTGGTGCTGTCATTTTTGGCATAAGCCGGTTTTTTTCAACATCAGAAACAAAAGAAACAATCACCCCTACCGTGACACCGACACAGGTTCTTTTCCCGACCGATACACCGACTCCATCACCTGAAATATCCGTAACGCCATCAGTTCCACCTACCCCTACGCCCAGAACCATACAAGACTCATTGGATAAAGCAACAGGATTAGACAGAAAAGATGTTTCAGTGAGCGTACAAAACGGCAGCGGCCAGACAGGTGTAGGGAGCAAAATGGCTGAATTTCTAAAAGGATTCGGGTACAAAGTCGTATCTATCGGCAACGCAGACGCGTTTACCTATGAAAATGTTTCTATTTCCGTGAAAACAGAGAAGAAAAAATATCTTCCTCTACTCAGAAAAGACATAACGCAGTCCTATACGGTTGGGAGCACCACTGAAGACCTAAGTGCGTCCTCGTCTTCTGACATCCTCGTTATTGTCGGAAAATAATGGTATTATAAATTTGTATTTTGATTTCAGAGGAATATATATGCAGCAGTATGAAGGCGGAATAGTATTCACAAACCATGCTCTTGATAGGCTGAAGGAAAGAGGGATATCTCAGGATAAAGCAGTAGCAGTTTTTAAAACCCCCGACAGGATTTTTTCCGGAAAGAAGGCATACACAAAAGAGTATGTAAAACGTGTTGAGGAAAAAAAGATCACCCTTATTGCCAAGCAAAACGAAAAAGGGGAATGGGTAATTTTGTCGGTATGGATTGATCCACCGCTTGCGGGATCAAAAGACGCAAAAAGACAACAAGCATACCAGGAATACAAACGTTCCTCAGGGTTAAAAAAATTCTTTCTTGTGTTAAAACAGCAGCTTGGTTTATGAACTCACTGTCGCTTCGAGTTAAAAAAGTGAGTGGCATAAAAAAAATAGTGGGTCTAATTGGCGCCGATAGTCCAAAACCTCTCTGGTTTAACACACGATTTGGCATACATACTTTTTTTCTGCGGTTCCCAATTGATGTAGTGATTTTAGATGATAATTTACACGTTGTCTGTTATAAAGAAAAATTGTTACCCAATCGGTTCTTTTTTTGGAGTACACGCTACAAACATGTGTTAGAGTTACCCGCAAATACGATCAAAAAAAATCATATTGTGCAGGGTTTACGGCTTTATCTAATGACTTGATGTTCCAAGAGGAGGCAGCTTTTATCTCCTCAAACCGGTTGCTACCTCCTCTTTTCTCTTTAGATGCTACTGCGGGTGAACGCACGAACACCAAAGAGCACAATTAACGCGCCGATTACTGCAACAACAAACGATGTGAGATTGAATCCTGTTACTCCGACTCCGAATACAAGATTCGCCAAGAAACCTCCTACAAGTGCTCCTACGATTCCCAAAACCATAGAACCCAGGATGCCTCCGCTTGAAGGACGTGGATCGATGATATTAGCAATTGTTCCGGCGATAAGCCCAAACGCTGCCCATGCAAGGATATCCATATATCAACTCACCCCCTTTCATATGAGAAAAAGTGTACAGCGAGGTGTTGAAAAAAGGATGAAGAACGTGTAAGAATGCAGTAATAAAGCTAGGTAATGGATGATTGAAGTTTGAAGATAGAAAATAGAGGATATATTTATTTTCTATCTTCTATCGTTAAGTATGTTATCATACTGGTATGGATGTTATAAGTGTTGGTAATGCCATGATAGATGCTTTTTTGCATGTACAGGAGAAGAATATGCATGCAAGAATTGACAAAGAAAAAAAAGAAATATGTTTTAAGTACGGAGAGAAAATTCATGTTGACTCATGTGAGTTTCTAGCAGGCGGTAATGCCTGTAATGTAGCAGTTGGGCTTGGAAGACAAGGGTACGCAAGCGGGTTATGTGCCCAGATAGGTGATGACGAATTTGCACAAAAACTTATTGTGTTGCTTAAAAAGGAGCCGGTGGATATCTCGCTGGTTAAGAAAACATCTCATGCCCCAAGTTCCTTTGCGGTAGGGATACAATACGAACAAGAAAGAACACTCTTTGTAGAGCACGTAAAACGTGAACACGACTTTTCTTTTACAGGAGTTACCCCGAATTGGTTTTATGTAACTTCTTTAGGTAATGAGTGGGAAAGTGCTTATAGTCGTGTCGTAGAGTATGTAAAAGCTCATGGTACAAAACTTGCTTTTAGTCCCGGTACTCACCAGTTGGAAGCGGGGTATGAAGCCATTAAAGAGATTATTGCCGCGGCAACAATTTTATTTGTCAATAAGGACGAAGCAAAGGAGCTTCTTAAAAGTGATGGAGATGATATAGAAACATTATTATCCGGGCTGTCAAAACTGGGCCCTAAAGTTGTCTCAATCACAGATGGGGAAAATGGTGCATACGCAAAAGACGCAAGCGGAATTTTATGGAAGATCGCAATATTTCCCAATGCATTAGTAGAGCGTACCGGTGCTGGTGATGCCTATACGACAGGTTTTTTAAGTGCATATATGAAGGAAGCGGATATTTCGCAAGCTTTGCGTTATGGTGCAGTCAATGCAGGATCGGTTATTGAGTATACCGGTGCACAAAAAGGTTTATTGACCAAAGAGCAGATACGTTCCAAGTTGGAACAAGTACCGGAATTTGCCGCAGAAAGACTTGTATAACCTATGGTATCGCTTGAGAAAATTACAAGCCAGGGAAAAGTATTATTTCTGGCCTATGATCAGGGCTTAGAACACGGACCGTCTGATTTTAATGATGAGAATATAGATCCGGGATATATATTAAAAATCGGAGTCGAAGGTGGCTATACCGGCATTATTTTTCAGAAAGGGGTTGCCGAAAAATACTACACCAGCGCATTATGGGCAGGAGATCTACAAGGTAGAATTCCACTTATCGTAAAGTTAAACGGTAAAACTAGCTTGGTAAGAGACAATGATCCTTTTGCTCCGCTTTTGTGTTCTGTGGAGGAGGCGATAGCACTTGGTGCATCTGCGGTAGGGTATACTGTATATGTTGGAAGCAGTTATGAAAATGACATGACTTCTCAGTTAGCTCGCATTGTCTATAAGGCGCACGAAAAGCAGATTCCCGTAATTGCTTGGATGTATCCAAGGGGAAAAGCAGTAAATGAAAAATTTCAAACAATACCAGGAAAAAAAGAACTTACTGCTTATGCAGCGAGAATAGGTATGGAATTGGGTGCAGATATTATAAAACTTCAATATCCAGGAAGCTTGGATGCATTAACACTGGCAGTGAAAGAAGCCGGAAAAACAAAAGTTGTTGTATCAGGAGGAGCGAAAATGGATGAAGAAACATTTCTTAGAACCGCTAGAAGCATTATGCAAAGCGGGGCGATTGGTATGGCAATCGGAAGAAATATCTGGCAGGATAAAGATCCTCTGTCTTTGACAAAAAAAATAAAAGAAATTGTTTTTACAAAGTAATGAAAATATATCTTGCGACAGATCATACAGGACTAGAGTTAAAAAATACCATAAAAAATTTTCTTGAAAAAGAAGGATATGATGTAGAGGATTGTGGCGCATATGAATATGATAGAGACGATGATTATCCGGATTTCATTGGAAAAGCTGCAGAAGGTGTATCAAAAGATCAAACGTCTTTAGGAATTATCATGGGAGGGTCAGGACAGGGAGAACAAATGGTAGCAAATAAATATAAAGGAGTTCGATGTGCGTTGTTTTATACTCCCGCGGCACCCGCGCAAGCAGTAGATATTAGTGGAAAAACAAGCACAGATGCTTTTGAGATTGTAAAACTAACAAGGCAACATAATCACGCAAATATGTTGTCTTTAGGTGTTCGGTTCTTGACACAGGAGGATGCGATACAGGCAGTAAAAATATTCCTAAATACTGCTGCTTCACAAGAAGAACGACATGCAAGAAGAGTAAATAAGATAAAACACATAGAAAACAATGCTTGAAATAATTCCTGGTATTTTAGAAAAAGAGTGGAGTGAGATTGAGCGAAAAATCGAGCTAGTTTTGCCATTCGCAAAAACAATCCACATCGATCTTCTGGACGGTAAATTTGTTGACAATATAACCCTTATGGATCCGGAGCCTTTCAAGAAATATACCAGTGAAATCTTCTTTGAAGTTCATATGATGGTTGAGGAACCAATACAATATCTACAGTCATTTGCTGATGCAGGATTTAAACGATTTTTGGGGCATATTGAGAAAATGAGTGATATTTCCGAATTTGTTGCAAAAGGGCAACTGCTCGGAGAGGTAGGACTTGCAATTGATGGCCCGACAGCGTTTGGAAAGTCACCAGTTCCGTTTGAAGACGTGGATTGTCTTTTGTTTTATACCTCACAACAAGTGGGGTTTTCTGGCCCGCCATTTCTGCCAGAACGGCTTGAGAAAGTAAAAACTGCACGTCGTTTGGCAACAGAAAACAATCTACCATTTTTCCCTATTGAAGTGGATGGAGGGGTCAATGAGAATACGATTGTTTTAGCAAAAGACACGGGTGTTACCCGTTTTGTTACCACCAGCTTTTTATTTCGAGGAAATCCGAAGGAACAATATACGCTTTTGGAGTCATTAGTAAAAGGAGAATAGTCAATGTGTTTGCTCAGGTGATGGTTTACGTGTGGGGAAAACGTATGCGCAATTGACAGAATTTTCTGTTCCCCGTACAAACCATTCCATTCTTCCCAAGCATGCTTTGGCCACGATGTTATCCGGTACTATTGGTTTTTCATCTTCTTTATCTGCTAAAAGCATGGTCATGATTTTGTTCCAAATCGGCGCAGCACCGGTGATGCCTGAAGCAAGTGTTTGGCTCATAGGACTGCCGTCATTATTGCCTACCCATACTGTTACAACATAAGAGGGAGTATACCCGATCGTCCAATTATCCTTTTTCCAGTCGGTCGTGCCGGTTTTCACTGAGACTGTTTTACCGGGAATTTGGAGCACTGAGTTTGGGCCAAATGCAGCTGCTCGCGCTCCGTTATCTGAAAGGATATTGGAAATAATATAGGCAACTCCTTTATCAAGCACTCTTTCTGCATAAACATCTTGTTTTTTCTCCAATATATTTCCTTTAAAGTCTGTGATTTCAATAATCGGGTTGAGTTCTATTTTTTCTCCGCCGTTTGCTACGCTTCCATAGACTGTGGCCATATCAAGCATCGTTGCCTCGGCTGCTCCCAGTGTAATTGAAAGGCCGTATTCTTCTGGGTCGCCCCAACTTTTTATTCCCATCCGTTTTCCAAGCTGCACCATAGTTGGAATGCCTATTTGGTTGAGTGTTCGTACTGCGGTGATATTGAATGAATTTGCAAAGGCAATGCGAAGAGGAATTCGTCCGTGTGATTTCCCGTCATAGTTGACCGGAGTGTAGGAAGGACCTCCAGGATAGGTAAATGTAATTGGTGAGTCATCCAGAATAGTAGCTGCTGTTAATCCGGAGGAAAGCGCTGCGCTATAGGTAAGAACTTTTATGGATGATCCAGGTTGGCGAAGAGATGTAGCAACGTTGACATTACCGAATTTCGGGTATGTAAAATCGCGGCTTCCGACCATAGCCAAAATATCTCCATTCTTAGGATTTGTCACTACAGCTGCGCCGTTGGTCAGATTCAGATACGCATCGTTATTTACTTCTTCAGCGACAATTTTTTCAACATTTTCTTGTGATTTCAAGTCAATACTGGTGCGAACCGTTAGTCCTCCTTTCTCCACCATAGGCAGTCCGTATTTTCGGACGAGAAAATCTTTTACATACATGACAAAATGAGGAGCATGAATTGGTGTTTGTGGTTTCTCAAACGTCAGCTCCCAAGAAAGCGCAGCTTTAGCTTCTTTCTCTGTAATGTACTTCTGCCCAACCATGCGATATAACACTTCTTTCTGCCTTTTTTTCCAAAGCGTTGGTGTAGATCCATAAGGGGAGTAGATTGTGGGAGCACGAGGAATTCCTGCCAGAAATGCCGATTCCGCAAGATTAAGTTCTTTTACATGTTTTCCAAAATATGTCTGCGCAGCTGCTTCCGCTCCCCATGCAGTGCCACCGTAGGGAATTTGGTTGAAATACATTTCAAGGATTTGATTTTTTGTATAAATACGTTCCGCCCAGAAGGCAAGTATTGCTTCTTTTACCTTTCGGCTGATACTGGTTTCAGGCGAAAGAAGCGCTGATTTAATAAGCTGTTGGGTAAGTGTAGACCCTCCCTGCAGCTGTTTTCCAGACGCATTTTCTATGGCAGAGCGAATAATGGCTAAAATATCAAAGCCAGGGTGCTTGTAGAAATCCTTGTCTTCAGTTGCGATGGTCGCAAGCTGAAGATATTTGGGTATGTCTGAGAGAGGAACAATAGTTCTATTTTGACCTCCATAGATTTGGTAGAGAAGTGTGCCATTTCTGTCGTATATCTTTGTCGTTTGCGGTATTTGTCCCATAGACATGCTTTTGGGATTTGGGAGGTCTTGCAGAAAGATAAGGAAAAGAAGAGGAAGAAAAAGAAACAAAAATGAAAAGATACTGCCTGCCAGAAAGTAGCGAAACTTAATAATAAAAGGTAAATGAAGTGAGAATAACGGTTTTTTATGGAACTTTTTCTGCAGTGAGTTCTTTGTAATCGTTTGTTTTTTCGATTCTTCTGAACCTTTTTTCATATGACGCATGAAGAAAGAGAGAGAAAAGAAGGAGGTTTTTGTTAGGTTCTTTTTTCTTCTTTTTACCTGCAGGAGTGTCTTAGAGCGTTTTGCTTGTAATGTGAAGAGGTGCGCCCGGAAACGTTTCAATGGTTTAGAAAAGATTTCCAGCCTTATTTTTTTGCTCGCTTTTTTAAGAGAGAGAATAGCGTTGTAAAGCATGGTATTCAGTTTTTGGATGTTTGAACGAATGAATAACAAACAAAGAATGATACCTGTTTCTAATCGGTGTACAAAAAAAAGAACACTATCACCGACAGCAATAAGACTCTTTAGAATAAGAGCAAGCACCTGAATTATAAAAATCATAGAATGAGAAACGGCAGGGAATTGCAGCCAGATTATACTATAGGTATCTCGCCTTGAAAAGAGGGAATTTACTTAAGCGTTATAGTTTTATGGTTTAGGTGCCAACTCAGGATGTGCGCAGGACAGGCAAAATCGGTCGCCAGTCGGGTCGGTGATAATGACTGATTCTTTCTCCTCCACGTTGTCAGTCTGGCCCGGTTTTGCAAGATCGCCGGTTCCTTTATCAACAAAAACTTTTTGCGAGCTTGGTTCACCTAGCTTTGGTTCAGTTCCTTTAATGAAATATTCAAACCGCGTCGGGCATTTATTTGGTGAATCTTGAGCTGAAGGGAGTAAACCAGATGTTGAGCAAATATACTTGCCAATAACGTTATCTGGTTTTCTTGGCCATTGTGCTTGTTTTCCTTCCAGAATATGAGCCATAACGTTGTGCCAAATTGGTGCTGCGCCGGTTACTCCTGAGGTGAGTCCTCCCATCGGAGTATTATCGTTGTTACCTACCCATGCTACGACAAGATCCGTTGGAGTATACCCGATTGTCCAGTTGTCTCGAAAATCGTTTGTTGTACCTGTTTTTACTGCCACTGGTTGGTTATCAATCTTAAGCTCGGAGCTTGGTCCAAATCCCAGCAGTCGTGCGTTGTTGTCTATGAGTATTTGAGAAATGATATATGCAACACCGGGCGGAAGAACTTGTTTGCCAAAGATCGGGTTTGGGAACGGTTTATATTCTTCCAGCACTTTTCCATTTGCGTTTGATACCTTAAGAATAGGGTGAAGATCAATACGGTAACCACCGTTGGCAAAGACTCCAAATGCTGTAGCCATCTCAAGCATCGTTACTTCACCGCCTCCCAATGTTAGGGACAGTCCGTACCGTTGGGGTTGATCAAACGTTGTTATTCCCATTGCTGAAGCGGTGGCAATCATCGCATCAACACCGTTGAGTTTTAACATTTTTACGGCAGGAATATTTAAGGAGTTACCCAATGTAAATCGCATTTGCACAACACCGTGATATTTTCCATCGTAATTTTGCGGGCAATATTGTCCCTGTGGGCTGGGGTAGCAAGTTGGTTTGTCCACAAACGGTGTTGCCGCAGTATATCCTTTTATTAGACCCACAGCGTAGTTGATTGGTTTTATAGAAGAGCCCGGTTGACGAAGTGCTAAAGTGACATTTACATTTCCGTCATTTTCAATATCGAAATAATCTTTACTTCCTACCATCGCAAGAATTTCACCTGTTGCCGGATTTGTCACCATAGCTGCGCCGTTTCCTACGCGGGATGATTTGAGTTTTGCTACTTCTGATGCCACAGCATCCTGAGCAAAATTCTGAAGAGGTAGATCAAGGGATGTCTTGACTCGTAATCCTCCCTCTTCTACAACATGCTCTCCATATTTTTTTACAAGTAAATCTTTTATATAGAGAACAAAATGAGGCGCTTGAATATCATTTACGGCTTTTTGATATTTCAGCTCTTGGTTTATGGCTTTTTCTTCTTGGTCTCGTGTTATGTAGCCTTGTTCTCTCATTTTGCGAAGAACTTCAACTTGACGCCGCTTTGCCAACTCGGGATGTGCGCCAAAAGGAGAAAGCGTCGTGGGCGCTTCCGGTAATCCTGCCAGAAGCGCACTTTCCGAAAGATCAAGATCCTTTGCATGTTTATTGAAGTATGTTTGAGCAGCTGCTTCTATACCCCATGCAGTGCCACCATAGGGCACCTGATTTAGATACATCTCAAGGATCTTATTTTTGGTATAAAGTGTTTCCGTGGCATAGGCTAGGATAACCTCTTTTATTTTTCGTGGAATTGTTTGTTCCGGGGTTAACAACGTATTTTTAACAAGTTGCTGGGTAAGCGTTGATCCGCCTTGGATTTGTTTGTGAAAGATGATTGAATAGAGAGCACGCATAATTCCACGTATATCAATTGCGCCATGGCGATAAAAATCTTTGTCTTCGATTGCGATTGTTGCGTATTGCACATACTGCGGAATGGTAGAGAGAGGTATGAATGTTCTGTTTTTTTGTGCATAGACGGTGTAGAGTAATGCGCCGTTTCTATCAAAAATTTGTGTGGACTGGGGTTGTTTATCACTGGTAAGATAAGTAGGAGAAGGTAAGTCTTTTAATACTAGAAAATATACTCCCAAGACAAAAATTCCGATAACAATTACAAATCTCCAATATAAAAGGAGGGAAGAAAAAATGGTCTGATTTTTCTTCATATGCTGCTTCATATCATAGCATTGAAGTGATGGACTGACAACTAGAGTGAACAGTCATGTATAATAATCGGTATATGCCATTTCTTGAAACGCTTGGTTCATACCTGGAAACATTTTCACTTCATAGGTTGAGCCTTAATTGGGTGGATATTGTTATAGTAATTGTTATGATTTTTTATGCACTTGAAGGGTTCTCAATCGGTTTTATTGCGGCATGTTTTGATTTAGCAAGTTTTGTAATCGCATTCGCAACCGGTTTACGCTTCTACAACACGGTAGGTGAGCAATTAGTACAGTATGTTGGTATACCAATTGGATTTGCAAACGCGTTTGGGTTCTTTATTACGGCGTTTATAGTAGAAATTATTACCAATTTTTTACTTCGTTTATTGTTGCGATTTCTTTCAAAAAAGCTTCCCCAGCAGTCTTTAATTTCTCCGAATGTCCCATATGCATTTTTGCAAACGACGAATTCATTACTTGGCATAATTCCGGCAGTTATCTCAGCAGTTATTCTTCTTTCATTTCTTTTTACTATGATTGTTGCATTACCGTTTTCTCCGTATCTTAAAAAAATGATAACGTCGTCGCAATTTGCCAATCCTTTGGTGATTCGCGCCCAGGCAGCTGAAAAGAGTCTTAATGCTGTTTTTGGAGGTGCCGTGAGTGACACGCTTAACTTCCTGACTGTTAAACCTGAGAGCGATGAAACAGTTAAGCTCCATTTTCATACAACAGATGTGACAGTTGACAACCAAGCAGAAGAAAGAATGCTTGTTTTGGTAAATAAAGAACGTTTACAGCGTGGCCTGTCACCGCTTGCTATGGATCCTGCGCTTCGTGAGCTTGCCCGGAGTTATTCACGGAAAATGTTTGCTGAGGGATATTTTTCTCATTATTCTCCCGGTGGAGAGTCGCCATTTGATCGCATGACAAGAGAAAATATTTTATTCACCTCAGCAGGAGAGAATCTGGCATTGGCGCCGAATGTCGATTTGGCAATGCAAGGTCTTATGGCAAGCACCGGACATAAGGCAAATATTTTATCAGCGCATTTTGGTAAAATCGGCATAGGAGTGATTGACGGAGGTATTTATGGTGAGATGTTTACGCAGGAATTTACTGATTGATATGAAACTGAACACTCTTCAAGCAGCAGATGTAACTGAAAAAAAAGTATTCTTACTTGCAGATACCGATGTGCCTTTATCTGCTGATGGAGCAATTCTTGATGATACAAGGCTTTGCTGTGCGGTTCCTACTATAGAGTATCTTCTCAAACATTCCGCTAGAGTCATTGTTGCTGGAAAGTTGGGAAGGCCTCATGGAGAATTTGCGCCTTCTCTTAGTCTAGAACCTGTAGCAGCGTGGTTGGAGCAAAAATTTGGAGTTTGGAATGCTGAAACGAAAATGCAAAAAGAAGCAATTGGCTCATTTGAGGGATGGAGAATAACACCCCAGCTTTTTCTTTTAGAGAATATACGATTTCATAGAGAAGAAGAGGAAAATAATACCGACTTTGCAAAAAAGTTGGCCTCGCTTGCCGATATTTATGTAAATGATGCATTTGCTCTTTCACATCGTGCACATGCATCAACAGTTGGAGTCCCTCAGTTTCTTTCGCATTTTGCTGGACTTCATTTACAAAAAGAAGTGGAAGCGCTGGAAGGGGTTATGAGTAATCCGAAACGACCTTTAGTCGTTATCATTGGTGGGGCAAAATTGGAGACAAAGCTTCCGCTTGTAGAAAAAATGCATCATATTGCTGATTTTGTTTTAGTAGGTGGAAAAATCGCACGTGAGAAAGGAGAGCTTATCAAAGTCCAGCATGAGACACTAGAACCGCTTCAAAACGGGCATAAATCCATCCTTCTGGTTTCTGAGCTTAACAGTGAAGGCACTGATATGAGCGATGCATCGGTTGAAAATTTTCGTCAGGTTATAGCAACTGCCAAAACTATCATTTGGAATGGACCAGTTGGGAAAATGGACGAGCTTACCGGTGGGGGAACAGAAAAAGGAACATTGCAGCTTGCTCAAGCTATAATTGATAGTGGTGCATATTCAGTGGTGGGAGGAGGCGACACGCTGGAGTTTTTGCAAAAGAAAGGTCTTGTTGATAAATTTAGTTTCTGCTCAACCGGAGGAGGTGCAATGCTCTCGCTTTTAAGTGGTCAAAAGTTGCCTGGAATTGAGGCGCTGAAAGTCGACTCGTCTATTGTACTTCAGAAAGAATTCTAACCTCTGATTTCGTCACCAGTTTTTTCAGTGTTTCTTCTGCTTCTTTATAGTTTTCGCCCAGCAGTCGTTTATAATGCATGGGAATAGTATAGGTTGCAGCAATCGTATTTGCCGCTTTGGCCATTTCCGAAACATCCATGGTGTATTTTCCACCCATCGGCAGCATAGCAATATCCAGATGCATTGCTGCAAGCGTTTTCATTTCAGGAATGAAATCGGTATCACCGGCGTGATATATTTTTTTACCATTTATCGTAAAAATATATCCGACCCACTTATTCTCTTTTGGATGGGCCTGGAGTCTGTCGGGATGAGTATTGTATGCAGGAATTGTCATAAATTGGAACGCTTTTACGTTATATGTCTGATTAGGTAGAACAGGAAATTGAAGATTTTGAGGAATTGCTAAATTTTTTAGACAATCACTTGGTGCAATAACAGTGGTATCTTGTGTGATAAGTTTTTGAACATCTTCTTTGGAACAATGATCATAATGCGCATGGGTTATAAAAATAAGATCAGCCTTTTGAAGGTTTTTTTCTTTCAGATCAAAAGGGTCAATATAATAAATACGCTTACCAGACATCATATCCGTAAACATAAAGCTCGCATGTCCCAACCATTTGATGTCCGTCAGTTGTTCCATATATTTATTATACAATTATCTATCAATAGGTATGTTGAAGATCAAAAATTGTCTGAAAAAGCGGAGAGATATTAACAAAAATCTGGGCAATAATGCTGATAATGACTGCTAAGAAAAGGTATTTATTTATATGGAAAATAGACCGTTTACGGATAACAAAAACCATTATCATATGGACTCCGATTATCATATTGAAGACAAATGTTCGTGCGTAATTTTCTGCTCCTTTCTGATGGAGAAGTAAAAAAGTAATTAAAAAGAGAGTTCCAAGTCCAAGACCAAGCACAAGAATTGTTGTTAGTCTTTGTGTATTAAGAAGCGGTTCTTTTGGATCTCGTGGGTTTTCTCCAAGCACGCGATGGTCTTTCACATCCGCAGCAAGTGCCAATGCCGGCAGCCCGTCGGTAATAATATTTATCCATAGTATTTGTGAAGGATGGAGAGGTGTTGGGAAGCCAAAGAATGACGCAAAGAAAATAAGGGATAGCTCTGATAAATTTCCAGCCAGCAAATAAGTTATTGATGTTACGATATTTCTATAAATTGTTCTCCCTTCTTCAATTGCATGAATAAGTGTTGCAAAGTTGTCATCAGTCAGAACGATGTCACTGGCCTCTTTCGCAACATCAGTTCCGCTTGCTCCCATTGCCACGCCGACATCTGCACGTTTTAGGGCTAACGCGTCATTTACTCCGTCGCCAGTCACGCCTACAATATAGCCTAATCTTTTAAATGTGGTTACTAAACGTAACTTGTGTTCAGGTGTTGTTCTGGCAAATATTCTCGTGCGTAAAATAACATCTTCCAGATCTTTATCTGTAAGCGAGTCTAACTGGTCTCCTGTGACAACATCTTCTGTTTTATCAATAAGACCTACATCTTTTGCGATCGTGAGAGCTGTCAGCTCGTTATCTCCAGTTACCATAACTGTTTGGACTCCGGCTTTCTGTGCTTCCAATACTGCTTGCTTTGCTTCTTTCCGTGGTGGATCATAAATTCCGACAAATCCTAAAAAACGGAGATGTTCTTCAACGTGTTCCCGGGAAAGATTTTGCGTATGTTCCTCTATCTTAGTGGCAAAGCCAATGACACGAAACCCTTCTTTTGCAAATTGCTCAATATGTTTTGTAATGCGATCTTTTTCAGATTTCGGCAGTTCGCTTTGCTGGAGTAGTGTTTCTGGAGCACCGCGGACAAAAATATGTGTTTCTTTATTCTCCTTTACAATTGTTGTTATCGTTTTTACTTCCGGATCGAAAACATATTCTTCAACAATAGTAGTTGTTGCTAACAAATGTTCTTTATCCACATGGTTTTCATTTACCCATAATAGTAATGCTCCATCTGTTTTATCACCGACAATATCGAATTCTCCTTTTGTATTTTTAATCATCGTTGCCGTATTGCCCAAAAGACACGCTTTGAATAGTAACGGCATAATACTTTCTGAAACGGCCCAGAAATTTTTTACACGCATGGTATTTTGAGTCAGTGTTCCTGTTTTATCGATAAGGACAACTTGAATAGCTCCCAATGTTTCAACAACAGGCATCTTTCGAACTATTGCATTTTTCTTTGCCATGCGTTTCGTGCCGATTGCAAGAGCAATTGTTACAACAGCAGGAAGCCCTTCAGGAATCGCTGAGATCCCAATACTCACCGCCACGAAGATTAATGCAGTTAGGGGTTTATGATTGAATATGCCAAAGGAAACAATCAAAATACTGATGCAGATTACAAGCAGTGTAATGATTGTTCCCAGCGTGGAGAGTTTTTTTTGCAAAGGCGTTCTGTCCGCTTTTACTGATTCAAGAGTCTTTGCAATGCTTCCGAAACGGGTATCCATTCCTGTTTTCTCAACCAGTAAAGATCCTGTGCCTTTCGTAATCAGTGTTCCAGAAAGCGCAGTATCGCGGTAAGCTTTTATGAGCGGGAAAGATTCTCCGGTAAGGATGGATTCATCAACGTGTAACTGGTGGCTTGAAAGTATCCTTCCGTCTGCAGGAATTCGTTCTCCTTCGACAAGAATCACAATGTCCCCTGGGACGATATCGGTTGTTGGGATTTGCACTTCTTTTTCGTCACGCAGAACCCGAGCAGTTGGCGTGATAAGCGTTTTGAGTTTTTCGATCGAACGTTCAGCATTATATTCCTGCACAAAGCCTATTATTCCGTTTATGATAATAACAGCAAGGATAAAAAAAGCATCAATACTATCTCCGATTACTGCTGAAAAAGCTGCACCGAAAATAAGAATAAGATTAATTGTTGAAATAAATTGAGAAACAAAAAGAGATACAGGAGAATACTGTTTTTTTGTTACAACTTGATTTTTACCAAACTGCTGTAATTTTTGTAACGCATCATGTGTGGTGAGTCCTTTTTCCATCTCATCCTAGTGTAACATTTACTGGCAAAATGAATCAAACTGCTTTCCATAGATACTGCCGGCCGGATTTTGTTCCTTAATAAGCAAATTGCTGTAACGATAAAGTACCGCACAGCTTTGTGGGTTTTTTCCAAGCAACGCTTGATAGGCCTCCATCTCTTTTTGCGAGAGTTGGATCAAAGAAAAAAAATTGGCAAAACGAAAGAGTTGCAAGGTATCAAGAGTTGAGGGGAGCGGAAACTCTGCAAGATTGATTTCTTTCAAAAAAGCATTTTTCGGTGTTTTTTTGACAAGAATAATTACAAAATCATCCAGATAAATGATTTTCCACTGCGGATTCTTTACGATAAATGAAATAAAAGTCTGTGCCCAGGGAGTTTGGTCCGTGTGTGAAAAAAAGATCGTATTGAAACGGTATCTTGCGTCTTGTTTTTCAAACATAGAGGGATTTTCTTGCATCGGAATATAGGTATTTTTGAAGAAAGATGCGGGATATGCTTCCGGCCGGCCATCCACGAATACACGTTCCCCTGGGTACAAACGATAAATTAAGTAGCTCCCAATGTCAAAGTTATTAAAAATTGGTCCTTTGAGCTGGTGCTTTAAAAAGAAGTCGACACCACGGTTTGCGCCAATTGCCTCTTTTGTACTAATCTGATATTTGTTGACAACTAGATATATTCTGAAGATAAGAAGGAAAAATAAAAGAAAGAAAATAAGCCATAAAAATAGTACCCGGTGGTTGGTAAAAAATGGCGTTTTATTTTTCAAATTCTTTCTTAGTGCTTTAAAAAATAAATCAGCATGAAACGTGAAAGGAATAAAAGTCGCAAAAACAAAAAGTGGAAAATTTCGTATTGCGATGCATGCCGCGAGTGTAAAGACGATACTTAAAGACCACATAATCATTGTGCTCTGTTTTATGGTGAGAAGTAAAAAGAAAAAGAGTGCTGAGGTAACAGCCAAAAAAGAAAAAATTGTCTCTTTCCTAAATAGAGTCCAGAGAAAAAACACTGTCTGATTTTCTTCTATACTGTACCCGTAATTGTTAAAAACAGAAAGAGGATACAGTGCACCCGAAATTCCGTTAGGGTTGATAAAGACTGCAGCCAGAGATAAAGCAAGAGATAGAAGAAGAAAAAAAGTTTCTTTAGGGAATGTTTTTTGTCTGATTGCGCTTCTGATTTCCGTCCGTTTTAACAATATGTGATCTACAAGAAAGAGAAAAAAAACAACAATACCAACAAAAAAATAAATATGCATATTCACCCAAAGCAGCGAGAGTAACGGCAGGATAAAAACGAGCTTAGTCGGTTTTTGTCTATTTATAAAAAGAATAACGATAAAACAGGAGAGAAAGAAAAAACTAAATATCTCAGGCCGCAAATCTGTACGTTCAAAAAGAACCGTAGTGTATAGAATAGAAGACAGAATAAGAATTGGAAAGGAAACCTTTTTATACAAGAAAATAAATTGTAAAAAAAATGCAACTACTACAACAAAAGTTGTGATAAAAAGTAATCCGGAAAACCCCGCGGCAGTTTGTAAAAGAAAAAAGACTATTTCAGAGAGCCAGTGGTGATTGATAAAAGGGAATGATGGAAATGTATAAGAATAAAGATTTATTTGCGGAACTGTTTTCGTCTCCAGAATAAGACGACCAGTGAGTATATGTCTTCCTAAATCCTGGGTCATCGCTGTAATCTCGTGGAAGTAGCCTAAGAATAAAAGAGAAAATATGCCACATGTTAGTAATGCTTTTGCGATTTTAGGCATAGTCAGTCGAGGGATTGTATAAAAGATACAGTGTCTTTTGCAATTTGAGCTATTTTTTCTTCAGTTTCTTTTTCATAGTTTCCAACATCAGTTGTCATAACTCCCACAAAATATACATGGTTTTTATAGATAATAAGTCCAACATCATGTATATTGCCCACACCATCTCCTGTTTTGTGATATACGGTGACATTAGATGAAAGATTTTTTGGGAGTCTTTTTTCATTTTCGGTATTTTTCATAAAACCAAGCAATTCCTGCGTTAAGGCGGGTGTTGTAATTTCATTATTGTAGATCTTCCTAAAAAGAATTGACATGTCATAGACGGTTGATTTATTTGTCTTCATGTCTGTTTGAGAAAGTCCCCATGAAGTGATCATTTTTTGAATAACATCCATACCGATTTTATTTGCCAAAACGTGAGCGGCGGTATTATCTGATTGCTTAAGTGTTAGTTTCACCAACGTTTTTATGGAATATGTTCTTCCCGGTTTTTCATATCGTAAACTACCGGTTCCGTAGTCTTGGATATCATTTTTCTGGATTGTAATTTTTTCATCAAGATTTATTTTCCTCTGCTGCGAAAGTGCATACAACACAGCCACGATTGGTATTTTATTAACAGATGCTGCGGTATGTATTTGCTTTTCATTAATACTCACAGCGAGTGGAGAAAAGAGGTCAGTAATATAAATACTGTAGTTTCCCGGTGCTTTATGAATATCATTGTTGATAATTGTTGTGAGCGTTTTATCATTTGAATACAGCGTTTGTATTTTCTGAATTTTTGGAAGAAATGTAAGACTTCTTCCAATAAAAAGCATAAGAGCAGTATAGGCAATTATGGTAAATAATTTTCTCATCTTCTAAACAAATCTCGGTCGGTACTGTAGCGCTTCAGCAATATGGGAAGGCATAATATGCGGTACATTTTCCAAATCAGCAATCGTTCTTGCTAATTTTATCATTCTATTGTATGAACGCGCGGATAACTGCATCTTCTCAGTAGCTTTCTCCAAAAGCAGAAGGCACGCAGGGGAAAGTTTACAAAATTTTTTAACATCACGAAGTGATAGATCAGCATTAGTAATAAGTGAAGTGTTTTTAAATCGTTTTTCCTGTATGTCTCGTGCCTTCTGGACTCGTTTACGAATAACTGATGACGATTCTTTTTGTGAATCCATATTTTGATCAACGAGTTTCTTTACTTCAACCGCTGGGACGTCCAAGTGAATATCTATCCGATCAAGCATAGGTCCTGATATGCGTTTTGTATAACGACTGATTTGAGATGAAGAACAAATACACTGGTGTTTTGTACTTCCCAAATGTCCACAGGGACAGGGGTTAAGTGCTGCGACAAGCATGGTTTTTGCAGGGTAAGTAATTTTCCCTTTTGAGCGCGAAATTGTTACAAATCCGTCTTCGATCGGTTGTCTGAGCGCTTCTAAAACATTTCGTGGAAATTCAGGAAATTCATCCAAAAATAAAACACCCCGATGCGCCAGTGAAATTTCTCCAGGAATTGGAAGCGTTCCGCCACCAATAAGTCCGACTGAAGATGTTGTATGATGAGGAGATCGAAATGGTCTATTAGTAATAACGGTAGTTGTGAGTAATCCTGAAATACTATACAAATTGGTTACTTCCAAGACTTCTTGAAATGTCAGTTTCGGTAATATAGAAGGGAGTGTTCGCGCAATAAGGGTCTTTCCAGCCCCCGGAGGACCCTTAAGAATAATATTATGTCCGCCTGCTGCAGCGATTTCCATGGCGCGCTTTACCTTTTCCTGACCTTTTATATCTGCCATATCTAAATCATATTGTTCCTGCGTTATGTATTCTTTCAGTTTGGTAGATTTTTGAGGAGAGATTACCTCAAGTTTACTGAAGTGCTTAAGCAGTGTGGTAAGATTTTCTACAGGATAGATACTTATTTTGGGAATTATCGCTGCTTCTTTTGCGTTTTCACTCGGTACATATACTGATGAGAGGCCGCGCTTTTTTGCTGTCATCGTATGTGATAAAACGCCTTTTACGGGTCTTACTCTTCCATCAAGAGAGAGTTCACCGATAAAAACCGCATCATTGACAGTTCCTGTTAATTGTCCTGAAGCAAGCAGTATTCCCAGTGCAATAGGAAGGTCATATGATGGGCCTTCTTTGGGTAAATCAGCAGGTGCAAGATTTACCGTAATTCTTTTGGCAGGAAATTCAGCGCCGGTATTTTTAATAGCACTTCTGACACGTTCCTTGGATTCTTCAACTGCTTTATCAGGTAAGCCCACAATGGTAAAAGAGGGGAGTCCTTGTGAGGCAATATCGACCTCTACTTCAATAGGGATTGCCTCAAGTCCAAAGACTGCGGATGAGTTAACTTTGGCTAGCATATAATGATAGTATCATAGAAAACATGGAAGAAAAAATGACTGCGTAGATTGTTTTTGAAACATATTGTTGACAAAAAAAATCATTATGGTGTAAAGTAAGTTATGGAGGACCCTAATAAGCGATTTACTCAAGGATTGACCTTTGATGATATACTGCTTGTCCCTGGTTATTCTGACTTTTCGCGCTCCGATATAGATCTTTCTACTTTTATAACAAAAAATATCAAGCTGAATATTCCATTTGTTTCATCTCCCATGGATACGGTTACTGAAAGTGAGCTTGCGATTGCATTGGCAGAAATTGGGGGAATCGGTATTATCCACCGTAATCTTTCAATTGCAGATCAGGCAAAGCAAGTAGCAATTGTAAAAAAGAAAAAATTACTGGTCGGAGCAGCTATCGGAACAAGTTTGATTTATAAAGACCGTGCAAAAGCGCTTATCAACGCAGGTGTTGATGTTGTGGTTGTCGACTCTGCGCATGGATTTTCAAAACCGATTATTGAAGCGGTGAAATATCTTCGAAAAATATATCCAAAGCTTGAAATTATTGCAGGAAACATTGCTACCTATGATGGGGCAAAAGCGCTTATCGCATCAGGCGCCAACGGATTGCGGGTAGGTATGGGTCCGGGGACGATTTGTACAACCAGAGTTATCTCCGGGATGGGAGTCCCTCAGATAACTGCACTCCTTCAGACTTGCCGTGCTGCAAAAAGCGCAAAAATTCCCATTATTGCCGATGGAGGTATTAAGTATTCAGGAGATATGGTAAAAGCGCTTGCGGCTGGAGCATCGGCTGTTATGATGGGAAGCTTCTTTGCCTCAGCATCTGAGGCACCGGGAGAAATACTCATATTGAAGCGTGAAGAAGTACCTCAGAGGTTTCAGAGTATTTTTAACCATACGCATAAAACATACAAATTCAAACAATACCGTGGTATGGGTTCTATTGCTGCAATGGAAAAAGGAGCAAAGGTGAAATCTGAAGACGAGTACCATGGAAAAACATATAAAGATCGTGTGTTAGTGGCAGAAGGCGTGGAGGGATTAGTTCCTATTCGTGGAACAGTAAAAGATATTCTTGATCAAGCTATCGGTGGTATGAAATCCGGAATGTATTACGTAGGCGCAAAAACAATTCGAGAGCTTTGGCAAAAATCACAGTTTATCCAAATTACCCAAGCATCACTGACAGAAAGTCATCCGCACAGCATTTTAGTTACAAACCCTGGAAAGAACTATGAATAGAATTTCAAATTTACAATGTCTAATATCTAGTAAATCCAATTCAGTAATTTCCAATTGAACTCAGATTAGTCATTGGAAATTCGGAACTATGATTGTTGTTGTTGATTTTGGATCACAGACTGCTCATTTAATTGCGCGACGGATAAAAGAGTTAGGTATTCACTCAGACCTCGTACTGCCGGAACAGGCGATTGAAACGATTAAAAAAGAAAAACCGGCCGGTATCATCTTTTCGGGTGGACCATCGTCGGTGTACGGTAAAAATGCGCCTACCATTGATCCTGCAATTTTCTCTTTTGGTATTCCGATTCTTGGTATTTGTTATGGACTGCAATTAACTGCAAAGCTTTTGAGTGGGGAAGTGGTTTCAGGAAAAAAAGAATACGGACCGGCAACAGTAAAAATTTCAAATTTCAAATTTCAAATTTCAAATGGATTGCCAGAAGAATTTATCGTGTGGATGAGTCATGGAGATGAGGTTGTTTCGATGCCAAAAGAGTTTGTCATACTTGGATCAAGTAAGCATGTACAGTATGCATTTGTTGCAAACGAAGACAAAAAAATCTATGGGATCCAGTTTCATCCTGAGGTAGAGCATACGGAGCATGGGGGCGTTTTGCTTAAGAATTTTGTCGAGATATGCAAAGAAAAAGTCTCTCATCATGTCATAGATATCCAAGCTATAGAAAAGAAAATACAAGAAAAGGTAGGAGAGAGGGCATATGTTATAGGAGCAGTATCAGGCGGTGTTGATTCTACAGTTGCCGGAGTTTTAACGGCAAAGGCAATAGGGAAGAGGTTTATTCCGATTTATGTGGATAACGGTTTGATGCGTGAGGGGACAGAAGAGCGTGTGAAAAATATTTTTCACAAGACAAGCTCAGTAAAGCCTATAGTAGTAAGAGAGGAGAGGGAGTTACTCAGACAACTTCACGGGATCAAAGATCCTGAAAAGAAAAGAAGGATTATCGGCAAACACTATATTGATGTTTTTGAAAAACAAATGCAAAAACTCGTCTCTTCTGGCAAACCCGTGAAGTTTCTTTTACAAGGGACGATCTACTCAGATGTTATAGAAAGTCAAGGATCAAAACATGCTTCAAAAATCAAAAGTCATCATAATGTGGGCGGATTACCAAAAAAAATGAAGCTAACACTTTTGGAACCGCTGCGGGAATTTTATAAAGACGAAGTTCGGGAAATCGGAAGAAGACTTGGGATACCTGAGGAATTCATAAGACAACAACCTTTTCCCGGACCAGGGTATGCTATCAGAATACGAGGTGAAGTGACAAAGGACCGTCTGAAAAAAATACGAATGGCAGATAGAATAGTGCTTGAGGAATTGGAAAAGGCAGGGATACTGTTTGATATATTCCAATCATTTCCTGTAATGACCGGTGCTTACTCAACTGCTGTTAAGGGTGATGAGAAGTTTTTCGGTGAAGTTGTCTGCCTTCGGGTTATAGAAACAAAAGATATTATGACGGCTGTTTGGTCACGTCTCCCCTACGATTTATTACAAAAAATCTCCAGTAGAATTGTAAATGAAGTCCCCGGCATCTCTCGCGTAGTCTATGATATCACCACCAAACCTCCAGCAACGATGGAATGGGAATGATTCTTAATAATTTCATCCTGAGGAATGTAAGTGACGAAGGATCTATAGAGATTAAGAATTTAATCAATATTAAAGCGAATTTTCATATTATCTTAAATCAAGAGTAGCACCGTTATAGGTAAGATTTTTTGGTTTGATGATTACTCTCCTCTCCCCTTTTTCGATGTAGCCTGCGTCTAGACCTTGAAATTTATTTTTCTTTACAATCTGCAAGGCTTTTTGCATCTGATTTTCGGGAATAAATATAGCATAGTCCTGTCCCATGTTGTAAGTTTGGTAGATTTCAAAGTCATCGATGCCTGCGTGTTTTTGGATGAAAAGAAATATTTCTTGCGGGTCAAAGATTTTCTCAATCACATAGGTGAAATTTCCCCGAGCCCGCATGACTTTTCGCATGCCATGACCTGTGATATTTGAAATATAGTGAATAGAAATTCCTGCATCCAAAAGATCTTGCACAAGTTTTGCATAAATATTCGATTTTCTCAGAAGTGCTTCGCCATAGTATGTACCATCTGATAATTTCGTTGCATAGCCTTTGGAAAGTCTTTTTGCAATTGCACGAGTGAGTGAAATTCCATTTGCGTTGACACCATTACTTTTGAGGAAAAGCATTCGATCCCCTGCCCGTAACTTTTTATCCAAAATGAGCCTATTTTTATTTTTAATAATACCAATGGCAGATCCTGCAAATTCTGCAGTGTCTTTGACAACGATTTGTTTCATGGTTGCAGTCTCTCCTCCTCCCCAGGCAACGCCTGCGATATCGCAAGCTCTTTTCCATCCTGTTATCAAATCTTTCATTCGGGCCGAATCCAAAAGCCAAACATTATCTTCTATTGCCCAATAGGCATGCAAGACAAGTGGTTTGGCTCCAACAGTTATGAGATCATTGATAATCGTTGCGACAGTGTCATGGGCGACGATGTCATAATATGTTTTTCCAGTTGTTTTTCGCATCCCATCAGCAATCAGATTTTTTGTTCCCAGTCCTTCGATGACCGATGCCATATAACCTTGTTGTTTATCCCGAGATTTGGCGAGGGACCATACAAATGCTGATTCACCTCTGGTTTCTGAGACTTCTGGAAATCCAGCTCTTTTTAAATTTTGTCCAGTAGATCGGGCAGCATCCTGAAACAGTTTTTTAACAGGATCTTTTGTATCGTAGTTATCACCAACTTGAGAGTACGTGATTTTTTTCTTCATAGAAATTGATTATACATAATTATTAATAAGTATAAATCAAATTAACCGTTGTAATTTAAGATACTGCATGATTTGTTTCACTGATTGTTCCGGTGTCTGTTTATGTGCTTTTACAATAATTTCTGGATTTTTGGGAATCTCATACGGATCATTAACACCTGTAAAGTTTGCAATAAGACCTTTTTTTGTTTTTTCGTACAATCCTTTGGTATCCCTTCTTTTGCATACGGAAAGTGGTGTCGCAACAAAAACCTCTATATAGTATCCGTATTCACTTATATTTTGCCTATTCCATTTACGAGATTGTTCGTATGGTGCTATTGCAGCACATATTGCAATTCCCCCATGTTTTACTACTTCTTTTGCTACAAAACCAATACGTTTTATGTTTTCAATTCTATCTTCTTTAGAAAAACTTAACCCTTTAGATAAATGCATTCTTACTATATCACCGTCTAATAACGTTATTTTTCGTTTTTGCCCTTTTAAAAGCTTGTTGTAGAGAAGATTGGCAATGGTTGATTTTCCGGAACTTGGTAGACCCGTAAAAAAGACAGTAAATCCGCTTTTCTTTTTTTTACTAATACTTAGGCGAAGCTCTTTAATGACCTCTGGAAAAGAGAACCAGTCTGGTATAGGGATGTTATTTCGAAGCATCTCTCTGAGTCTGGTTCCGGATATAGATACTACATCTTTGTTGGTGGTTGTAGAATTACTAAAAATATACTTCTTTTTTTTCAGATCAAATACTACTTCCTTAGTATCTATAATTGTTATACCTATCTCTTTTTCTAGTTTTTTGGTAAGTATTTGTGCGTCGTATTGTCCATAAAAAGGAATACCGTTATCATCTCTTCCTGGTCCAGCATGGTCTCTCCCTACAATGAAATGAGTACATCCATAGTTTTTTCGAATTATTGCATGTAAAAGTGCTTCGCGTGGTCCCGCCATTCGCATTGCTAACGGCAGTAGACTTAACTTACTAATGTTTTTTGCGTAGTTATTGTAAACATGTATATAGCACTTGATTCGTGTTTCAACATCTATATCTCCATCTTTTGTTTCACCTACAGCAGGATGAATAAGGATTTTACCATTAATACTTTTAGATGCCTGTTTTATTATTTCAAGGTGGGCTCTGTGAATAGGATTTCTTGTTTGAAACGCAATAATTGTTGCCCAATTATTTTTTTTAAACCATTCTCTTAGTTCTTTTGGAGTATGATAATATTTTGCAAATAAATCTTGTCGTGTGTGGAATAAGGAATTAATATTTCCTCCTATATACCAGTCATGTGTCTTATGAAATAAGTAATCCACACCAAAATGGCTTTCGTGAGTTGTATTGTATACAAGCCTAGCTTCCGTTTTTTTGTCAGGTTTAAATACTGATGATACCTCAATAGTTGCATGAGGATTTCCATACGCGTCGCAGAGAAGAATCGTAGATCCTAGAGGATAGAGAGAGGGATTTTCTATATCTAACACAATTGGTATCGGCCAGAGATACTTATCAGATAAGCGCATGTTTTCAATAACTGAAGTATAGGTTTTTTCATCCATGAAACCTTTAAGCGGTGCAAACGCACCTGATGTAATTAACGTAAGATCGCTTATCTGCCTACGGGTTAAACTGAGTCTAGGGAGAAGAAATATTTTTTTATCTATTTTTATTTGCATTGATAAAATATTATTTTGGTCGTATTGTAGCATTGTTTAGCAAGTATGGTATACTACCTGTTATGGCCGAGCAATTTCGCGCAGTCAGCATGGCCTTTGCATTGGTTGATGAAAAGATTCAAGATACCAGTGCTGTGCTTCCACGTCCCACAGAGGATATTTCTCAAATAGATCAGTTTCTGGAATTGTTTCCCGAAAGAGTAAAACCATCTGCAGGTGGATCTGTAGCAAACGTTATGACAACATTTGCAGGGATGGTTCCTGATGTTGGGGTAAAGCTTTATACATGCGTAGGCAACGATGTTCGTGGTGAAATTTTTGCTGCTGCAACAAATCAATTAGTGGGAGAACCACAAATTGATACCAGTTTGCCAACAGGAACATGTGTATTTTTACTTTCACAACAGGGTGAACCAGTGGATGAAATTACCTATTATGGTGCAGCAGAAAATGTGCAAATACCAAATGAAGATATTGCTCAGAATAGTTACCAGATTTTTGTAAGTAATGTCAATACATTTCGTCATGAAAGAGCCTATAATAAGGCGCATGATCTTTTGAAAGCAGTAAGACGTGACAGTGGATTGTTCGTGCTTCGTTTAAGCGGTGCACATTCTGTGCTGATTGATAAAGATCACTTACAATCTGTACTTTCTGCAATAAGAGATGATCCTGAGATAGTATTTGCCAACAGAGATGAGGTTAAACATATAACAGGAAGTCAACATTCTCAAGATGAGATTACTAATATTTTTCCAAATGCAAGAGTATTTTTGCTTACTTTAGGGGCAGAGGGGTCTTTATTACGATATGAAGGGAAAATCAACAAAATTCCGCCAGTTTCTCCAAAAGATAAAATTGTCGATACAACTGGAGCAGGAGATGCATATATGGGAGCAATGCTTGGTATGTTATCTTTAATTCCTTATACACATTGGACACAAGAGCATGTTTACAGGTGTGCTCGTGCGGGTGCTTTTGCGGCAGGGCTTGTTATTCAATCGTTTCAATCCCGGATGGCACAGAGTGATTTTGAAAAGACAAAACTTTTTTTTGCAGGCTTACAAAAAACTAAACAAGAATGAAGAGATCAATTTATGATCTGGATCAGAGGAGTGTTGTTTTTATCACACTCGACTGTTGCCGTTTCGACACATTTGCAAAATCCAGCATACCATTTATAAAAAGCCTGTCAGGATATTCATTAGCAAAAACTCATGGCACCTATACATTGCCAGCTCATATGAGTTTTTTTATGGGGTATTTACCAATTGCGCAAAAATCACTATTGCCATATTACAATCCAGATGTTAGGCAGCTATGGCGACTTAAATCCGGTAGAACTCGATCATTAGAATCTGTAGGTATTATGTTAGAAGGAAAAAATATCCTAGACGGATATAGAAATATTGGTTATCAGATCATTGGTTCTGGAGGTGTACGTTGGTTTCGGAATAAAACGCTTACAGAGCTTTTTGATACATTCCTTTTTTATGGACCTGATGATACTACAAGCGTATTTCAAGAAAGGAGGATAAACGAGTTCGCTCTTAATAATATAGATACAATTGTTAATAAGGTAAAAAAGAGAAAGAATTTTTTTCTCTTTTTAAATTGTCTGGAGACGCATGTTCCCTATGATACAGGTGAAGGAAGTTATTCAAATCAGGTTCGCGAGATTATTAATAAGGCATCGTCAATCTGGGGATGTAAGCATGAAAATTTAAAAAACGTACAGGTTACGAAACAGGAATTACAACTTTTACATAGAGCGCAAATCGCTGCATTAGAGACTGTTGATAAAAAGATCGAGCGCTTAATCAAAATGCTTTCTAGGCCTTTACTTATTGTGATTACTGGTGATCATGGAGAGTGCTTTGGAGAGGATATGAATTGGGGACATGGGATACCTTACAAGCAAGTTATGGAAGTTCCCTTGCTTGTCGCTTTCACCAATCCATAGAAACAACAAAAAGGAATGCATATTGAGTATGTATCTAAAGTTTTTTTAAAAATAGAGGAGTAACTTCTTTAAAGTTTTTTATTACTGCATCTGCCATTGATAAATCTTGTGTGTTATGTAGCAGTCCTTTATATCCGATAACCTTCATTTTGGCATTTTTGGCTGCTTGCACTCCATTTGTTGCATCCTCAACAACAACGCACTCATAGGGTTTTGCCTTAACCTTTTTTGCTGCAAGTAGAAATACATCTGGCGCTGGTTTTCCATGAATGACATCATCTGCAGAGACAATTGCCTGGAAAAAATTACGCACCCTTGTCTTATCAAGAAAAAGCGTAATTCTGTGAGGTGAGGCAGATGAAGCTAATACAAGTACATATGTACGGGACAATTTTCGTAATAGTGTAGTGATACCGGGTATTGGCTTAATGAGTTTTACCTCTAAGTACTGTAAGTAACTTTTTCTTGCATCTACAATTAATTCATCAACTGAATGGATAAGAGAAAATTCGTTAATAATATCTGTCCATTGGCTTCGACTTGTTTTTCCTCGATATGCTTCAAGGTGGGTTTGCGTAAGAGACACTCCTAGATTTTTACAGTAATCCATCAGAAAACTGTCAAAAAGAGGTTCGCTATCAACGATTACTCCATCCATATCAAAAATAATTGTTTTAATCATGTTATATATATTTACAGAATTCTATTGCGTTTTCAAATATTGGTAATCCATGCGGTTTACCTTGAGCCTGCCGAAGGGTTTCCCTCCTCCAATTTGGGTACTGCTGCTTTAAGACGAATCGCTCAGGATGCGGCATGAGTCCGAAGATACGTCCGGTTTCATCAGTAATTCCTGCAATTGCATGTAGCGCACCATTAGGGTTTTCAGGATACTGTTGTGTTGGATTTCCTTTCTCATCGATGTATTGTAGAGCAACAAGGTGTTTTTTTCCTATTGCGGCAAGAGTTTTTTTTGGGGCGAAGAATTTTCCTTCACCATGGGCTACTTGATATGTGACAATGGTATTTCCTAAGTCTTTCAAAAACGGTGAATTATTTTTATCATTTATCCTAAGTTTAATCCACCGGCATTCAAAATGACCAGAGTCATTGTTAACAAGTGTTGCTTGCATGTTTTCCGGAGTGTTAAACGGAAGAAGACCGGTTCTTACCAATACCTGAAATCCGTTACATACACCTATAGTTAATGTATCTTTTCTGCCGACAAATTTTTTCAGCTCTTCTTCAAAAAAAGATGTCAGCTCAACTGCTAAAATCTTTCCTGATACGACATCGTCACCATAGGAGAATCCACCTGGGAGCGCGAGAATGTTAAAATCTTTTAACCGTTTTCTTTTTTCTCGCAGATCATTCACATGCACAAACTGTGGATTTCCTCCTGCTTGTGCAAAAGCAAAAGCAAGTTCTTCATCGCAATTGGTTCCTTCAGTTCTTAGAATTAAGACGTTCGGTTTTGTTTGCATTTCGTTAAACAAAAAGTTTTTGCATTGGCTCTTTCCAGAGTTTTTTAAGTGATTCTATATTGGTATCAAAAAGCTTTTGAGGGCCGTTGTTTACTGCAATGATTTTTCTTTTCTGTGTTTTTCCTAAGACAGTATAGGGAACAGCTGAAAAGATTTTTTTTGCTGTTTTTTCATCGGCAACTTCTACTATAAATGTTCCTGCAGTTTCGTTAAAAAGTACATAATCAGGTCTTTGGTTCTTAAATGGTTTTAAATCAATAGCTGCTCCTAAGTTGCCGCCAACACACATCTCAAAAAGGGAAGTTAACACTCCTCCTTCGCTTATATCATGTACAGAAAGTACTTGCTCGTTTGCAATCGCTTTTTGTATTGCTTCTAATACTTTTGGTAATACCTGCAGAGAAATTTTTGGAATACTTTTCCCCACTAGATTATAAATATCAAAGTATGTAGATCCTCCCATGGCGTCAAAATCCGATTTGCCGATAAGATATAGAAGAGAGTTTTCTTTTTTCAAATCGGATGTCATTGTTTTTGAAACGTCAGGAATTCTTCCAAAAGCGGAGATACAAAGAACCGGTGGAATTCTAATGACTGTTCCGTCTTTTCCGCGGTAGGTGGAGGAGAGACTGTCTTTTCCTGAAATGACCGGAATTTGTAGTGCGCTCATGAAGTCAACAACCGCGTTAACCGATTGATCCAAAGACCACAGATTTTCTTCGTCTGGAAATGGCCAGATATAGTTATTGATAAGAGAACTTTCCTTATAATTTCCTCCTACTGAAACGTAATTTGCTAAGCTTTCGGTTGCAGCCCAGATGCTTCCCTGGTACGGATCAAGCCTGGTTAAAATTGGATTGAGCCCATGACTTATGACCATGCCATAAGGTTTTTCCAAAAGAGGACGAATAACAGCTGCATCTGTTGGGCCATCCATTTGCGCTCCGCTATAAGGAGGTATGACATTTCGTCCTTGTACCGTATGATCATACAGTCTGACAATTGGTTCTTTTGAGCAAATATTTCCATGAGATAGAATTTTTCCTAAAACTTGGTTCCAATCTTGCTTGGTTTTGGGAGTAGGAACGTCGTCTTGAGATCTGTTCAGAACGACGTTTGAGGTGCTTGGTTTTGTTGCTATCATGGTTCTATGCGATAAACCGTGATGGAGAAATTCCATATCCAAATTGCAAACAATTTCATCTTCATAAAACACATGTAATTTTTTACTGCCGTTAAATTCACCTAAAAAGCTTGCCTCCACGTTATATCGTTTACAAATTTGACGTAGTTCTGTTTGTTTTATTTTCGGAACAGCAAGAATTATTCTTTCTTGGGATTCTGAGACCCAGATTTCCCAGGGCCTGAGTCCTTCGTACTTTACCGGTGCTTTTTCCAGATGAATAGTTACACCTATTTGCTCACCCAGCTCACCAATTGCAGAAGAAAACCCTCCTGCACCGCAGTCCTGGATTGCATGAATACAGCCATTGTCTCTTGCTTCTAAAATAGCATCAAACGTTCGTTTTTCCTCAATAGCATTGCCTATTTGTACTGCTTGCGCATTTACAGAAATAGTTCTATCTGTCATTTCTCCACTTGAAAATGTTGCTCCATGAATTCCGTCACGTCCGGTTCTGCCACCGACCGCTACAACGAGGTCTCCTATCTTTGGTTCTCCTTTTTTTGCCATGGCTTTTGGAATGATACCGTATGCGCCGACAATTACTGTGGGTTTTGCTCGGAAATCATGGTGGAAATGCAAAGAGCCATTATTGGTCGGAATTCCTATTCTATTTCCGTAGTCTCTTACACCTGCAACAACCCGCTTAAGCAAGTAATCTGGAGGTAGTGTCCCAAGCGGTAGGGTGGCAGGATCCGTACCAGGCGGTGCAAAACAAAAGATGTCAGTTGATGCGATATTTTTTGCTCCCAGTCCTGTTCCTAAAACATCTCGAAAGACTCCGCCTGATCCAGTCATTGCCCCACCATACGGTTCAATAGCAGAAGGAGAATTGTGTGTTTCTGCTTTTCCGCAAATTGCCTGATCGTCATAAAAATCCATGACGCCAGAGTTATCAACAAATGCCGACACAATATTTTTTTTATGTTTTAGCGCCTGATTTTTGATTCTTGTCATCAGAGGTTTCCTCTTTTTTCCATCGACGATGAGGGTTGCTTTAAAAGTTTTATGTGCACAATGTTCACTCCATGTCTGAGCAAGTGTCTCAAGTTCTGCATCGGTCGGATTACGTTTTAGTTTTTTGAAGTAGCGTTGGATTGTTTTCATTTCTTCCAGATTTAAGAACAATTTATCAGCAGAAAGCTCTATCAATTCGTCATCTGTCATTATGGTAAGAGGAATTGTCGCAACGGGGTCATCGGTAGGCCGGATATATTCAATAAGCGGATTAAATAATTTAATCCGCAGTAACATTTGCTCCAACTCTTCTCTTGTTGCTTCTCCAAAGAATCCGTATTCCTTGCTGGTATCTACAGTTGTCGGATGTATCCCTAAATCATGGGCCGACTTGAGAATGGATGCTACTTCAGGATTCATTACCCCGGGTTTATAGGAAATTTCAAAAACCGTACAGGATTTATCGAGAAGATATTTATTTACGCTATAAGATTGAGTAATTTGTTCACAGAACAATTTTTGTGCAAGAAAATCCGCCTGCTGTTTTGTTATACCATCAAGGCGGTATACTTTGACAACTTCGATTCCGTTAATAGCTGCGGATGTCACTAACTGGTTAATATCTTTAAGCAATGACTCATTCGCTTTAATATGTTTTTGTAATTCTTTTACTCTGATTTTTTGGATCATGTTTTTTCCTTTATTAATCTTTCGACATCACGCCAAGCGATATCTGTTCTGTAATGAAGGTTGTTTCCTTCAATAAAAATAAGAGACATTGCTTCATAGGCTTTCTTTCGTACCTCTTGAATTGTGTTTCCTTCTGCAACTAAATGAAATATTCTTCCTCCATCAGCAAGGAACTTTTCCCCTTGCCGCTTTATTCCGGCTCCAAAAAGGCTGATATTTTTTAATGAAAAAAGAGAATCTAAACCAAAAATCTCCTTATCCTTTACTTCAGAATAGTCGTTGGGATATCCTGCAGAACATCCTGCAATACTTACCCTTGTTTTATTATCAAAACGAATGTTTATTTCATCAAGTTTGCCCTCTAACGCTTTAAGAACAATAGTAAGATAATCTGTTTTAAAACTTGGCAAAATGACTTCTGCTTCAGGGTCTCCCCAACGTGCGTTAAACTCAATGATTTTTACTCCTTTCTTTGTCAACATGCCACCAAGATATAAGATACCAGTATATGGTCTTCCCTCCTTCTTCATGCCTTGTAAAAATGGCTTCAAAATTTTCCTCTCAATGTCTTTAATTATTTTTTTTGTGACAACCAATGGTGGTGCAACACACCCCATGCCACCAGTATTGAGTCCTTTATCGCCACTATAGACAGTTTTATGATCTTGTGCAGCTTTTGTAATGATATAGTGTTTTCCGTCACAAATAGCAAAGAGTGAGAATTCTTCTCCAAGAAGTGCTTCTTCAATAAGAAATGTTCTTCCTGCTTTTCCAAACTGTTTCATTGCTTTTATAGCGTTTATAGCTTCTTGTCTGTTTCCTGCTCGTATCGCACCTTTTCCCCCTGCAAGTCCGGATGCTTTAATATAGAGGGTTTGATTCGGAAGTTTATTAAGATATGCAAGTGCTTGTCTGCTGTTGGTAAAAGATTTATATGTTGGAATTGGAAGATTATACTTTTCCATAAACTGCCGTGCCCAATCTTTATCCCATTCTATCTGCGACGCTTTTTGGGTAGGACCGAAGGATGGAATTCCATTTTTTTCCAATAAGCCCACAAAACCTTTGGAAATCGGTTCATCTTGGGCGACATCGACAAGATCTATTTTTTCTTTTTTACAAAACGAAATAATAGTATTGATATCTGAAGGTGAAATAGATGTAACATTTTTTATTTTTGTATTTTTATAATCTGTTAATCCGTTTCCTGGCAAGACAAAAACTCTTTTTATTTTTCTACTTTTACTGTATATATCAGCAAGTGCATGTTCTCTTCCTCCTGAGCCGAGAATAAGAATATTTTGCATTTATTTTTTCACTAATTTTTTAATGCTTTTAACTAGCCCTTTATGTTCTTCTTTTTTAAGTCTTGCATATAATGTTTGTACAGTATCATTTCGTTTGGTTTTTATAATTCTTCTCTCAAGCACTGGGCCAAAATCTGCTTCTTGTGTGACAATATGGACAGTCGATCCAGCATATCTATATCGTAGAAAATTCTCAACAGCTTTTTCAGTCATAATTCCTTGATTCCACGGCGCCACAGTTCCATCTGGGAAACGGAAGGGTTTTTTCTTATCATCTGGAATAAGGCCCGGATGAATATTTAGCGTAATTCCTCTAAATGTTGTAAAGTATGATGTTGGAAGGATTGTCATAAATCCTGCAAGAATAGCAGTGGTAATATGGTAACTGTTGAGTATTTCAGCAAGATCTTTTCCGTAGGAATCACGTTTTGATTTATCCTTAAGTTGTTTTACGATATAGGGAATATTATTATCAATTGCATGTTGTAATCCTTGTGCATCTTTTCTGTCACTAACGACCAGTGAAATAGTAGCTGGAATTTTTTTCTCTTTTTTTGCGTTAATAATTGCTTTTAGATTAGACCCTGTTCCTTTATTGGAGATAAGTACCGCAAGCTGTTCAGTTTTTCCATTTTGGGAGGAAAGAGGTTGGAGGATTTTTGCTCCGGTAATTTTTTTGATGTTGCTGCCAATATCTATGGGGTACTCACCTGTGAAGCATGATGTACAAAAAAGATTTTCCGGTAGTCCAACTGAGTCTAGCAAGCCTTTATAGGAAAGAAAGTATAGTGAATCAGCACCTATATGTTTTTTTATTTGTGGTGTCGTTTTATGTGATGCAATTAGTTCTTTTTGTGTTGGTGTATTGATGCCGTAGAAATCTGGAAATTTAACAGGCGGGCAGCTACTTAATACATGAACTTCTTTTGCTCCTACCTCGCGAAGCATTCTTACTAAAATTTTTAGTGTTGTCCCTCTAACGATTGAATCATCTATAAGCACCACTCGTTTATTTTCTATAATCTCTCGGACTGGATTTAATTTCATCTGTACTCCTCTATCGCGAAGTCTTTGATCAGGCATAATAAACGTCCTACCAATATATCTGTTTTTTATTAACCCATATTCAAAGGGGATATTGGTTTGATGAGCATATCCTAGTGCTGCCGGGATTGAAGATTCCGGAACAGGTATAACGACATCGGCTTTTAAAGGAAATTCTTTTGCTAATGTTAAGCCTAGTTTTTCACGTACCTTATACACACGTTTTCCCATTAGCATGCTATCTGGACGGGCAAAATAAACAAATTCAAAGATATCCAATTTATGATTTGTCGGTGCGAATTGTTTTGTGGTAATTCCACGTTCATCAAGTGTTACCATTTCTCCAGGGTTTATCTCACGAATAAATGTGGCATTAATAGTATCAAATGCGCAAGTTTCAGAAGAAACAACATAGCCTCCATTCAGTTTACCCAAGGATAAAGGGCGAATACCGTATGGGTCACGAACAGCAACAAGTTTGTTTTTCGTCATTATGACCAGACAATATGCCCCTGTAAAAAGCGGTAAGGATTCCAATACTGCATCTTCCAACGAATATTTTTTTACCAGATAATATTTGATCAACATTTGCATAAGTTCTGAATCATTATGTCCTTTGGTATATAAGCCGATTGCAGACAGGAAGCGTTCCAATTTTTTTGTTTCTGGAAGTGTACCATTATGCGCTAGGGCGACAATGTCATTTTTCAAAACGACAGGTTGTGTATGTTCATAAGACAAACCTCCTGATGTGGAATATCTGTTATGTCCAATTGCGATGTGCCCTTTGAGATTTTTGAAGTCTTCTTCTGCTTTCTTGTCCACGGTGTTGGAGTGCATACAATCCAAAATATGTCAATCGCGCAGCATCCAAGCCTTTACCGTAAATACCAAAAATTCCACACTTTTCATGAAAATTTTCTTCACCCATCTTAAAGAGTATATGCTTGAATATTCTTTTGGATTCTTTTTTCAATATTGGTTGCTGTATCAGCGATAAATTTTTTCTTGGTTATCTTTTCATAAATTGATTGGTATAGAAGACTTATCGTAGCAACAAAATCAGCTGGCATAGTAGGGGCTTTTCCTTCACCTGTATATCCTTTTTGCTTAAACCACATACGAAGTGGTTCTTTATCGTGGCTTTGCGGCTCTAAACCTTTTTTAAACCTATCTTTATATGTTTTTAGTGTCCAGTAACGTGAGGAATCCGGTGTATGAATTTCATCAATCAACATGAGTTTTCCTTTGTAAATTCCAAATTCATACTTTGTATCTACCAGAATGATACCCGCCCTTTGGCAAATGCGTTGGCCTCTGGCAAAAAGAGCGAGTGAAACCTCTTTCATTTGTCTCCACATAGCTTTTGAAACAATCTTTCTTTTTAAAATTTCATCTTCTGTGAGACGCTCATCGTGTCCTTTTTCAGCTTTTGTAGTTGGGGTAATAACCGGTTTTGGCAATTTTTGATTTTTCTTAAGTCCGTCCGGAAATTTCAGACCGTATATAATGCGTTCTCCTTTTTCGTAGCTTCCCCAGATGGATGTGTCGGTTACACCGGTAATATATCCTCTCACGACCATTTCGATAGGAATTATTTCACAGTTTTTTACAACCATAACGTTTGGGTCAGGTACTGCAATGATGTGGTTTTGGATAATATCTTTAGTTTTATCAAACCAGAAGGCGCTGATTTGAGTAAGAACCTGTCCTTTAAACGGGATGTATCCAAGGACTTTATCAAACGCTGATTGTCTATCTGTAGTAACGATGATACGTTTATCTTTAAGAATATAGATGTCGCGGACTTTTCCTTGGCGTTTGGGCCCTAAGCTTTTTAGGTTCACTGTTTTGAGAACATATAGGATATGATTAATCGCGGTTTTTTTTGTCGTCATTACTTTTCGGAAATGTATTGTTTTAAGCCTACAGCATCTAACTTTTTTGCTTTTTCCTCAACAGTTTTACTTAAAGCTTTTTTATAGGTAGTCAGTTTTTTTTCAAGAGCTTTATCAGCGACAGCTAAAATTTGTACTGCTAAAAGCCCAGCATTCTTTGCATTATCAATACCTACAGTTGCAACTGGAATTCCCGGAGGCATCTGTACCGTTGAGTAAAGTGCGTCAATGCCTTGTAGTGCCCCTCCCTTTAGAGGAACACCTATGACAGGAAGCGGAAAATGTGCAGCGACAACTCCGGCTAAATGAGCAGCCAGACCAGCTGCAGCGATAATGACCTTTACACCGTTTTTATAATAGTTATGAACCAAACGGAGAGTTCTTTCAGGAGATCTGTGAGCAGACGAGACTGTGATTTCAAAGCTTACACCGAACTGGTCCAAAACTTTTACCGCGTCTGACAGTACGAGAAGATCAGAATCGGAACCTACCATAATAGAAATAAGAGGTTTTTTCATCTATTCGTAAGCGTTGCTAAAAACCTTTTCACTCTTTCGTGCGCAATCCCTATATGTTCTTTTGGATTAAAAAAATGTGCAACGTCTTCTTTTTGAATATATTTTAACACCCTTTCGTCATTTGACAAGAGATCAGTAAGGATGTTTTTATTTCCTTTTGACACTTCTTGCCACGCAGTCATAGAATGCTTTCTAATCACCTCATGCATCTCTTGTCTGTTGGCGCCTCTTTTAACAAGTTCCATCATGAGACTTTCCGTGCAGGAAAAAACGCCATATTTTTGTAAATTTACTTCAATTATATCCTCAAAAACGACAAAATCTTTTACAAAACTGTTGGTTGTCTGAAGGCACTCATCAATTGCCAAAAAGCTATCAGGAATAAAAAACCTTCTATTAGCAGAATCATCAAGCGTTCTTTCAAGAAGCGAGAAGGCAGGATTGCTCCATGAAACGTTCAGAAGCGATGCAACATACCGACACAGAGAGCATACTTTTTCTGCCTTGTCCGGATTTTTCTTAAAAGGCATAGCAGAGGAACCAACTCTTTTTGTGCTTCTTGGTTCGGACCACTCGCCAAAATTCGGTGATTGCATGATGCGAAGATCAAAATTAAATTTATGTAATGAACCTGCAATATTGGCTAACGCAACTGTAATAAGCCAATCGATTTTTCTTGGGTATGTTTGCCCAGAGACAGCAACAGAGTCAAGACCTAGGTTTTTCATAACCTCTTTTTCCAAGCCGAATGCATCCGTTTTTGTATCGCTAAGGATTTTCTCGTAACTTGCGGATGTTCCTACAGCGCCTTTTATTCCTTTACCTTTTATAAACGAGTCAATCTTCTCAATAAACTGTAGATCCCAGAGTAAATCCTGTGCGTACAGCGATAAGCGATAGCCTAGTGTTGTCGGTTCTGCAGGTTGGAGATGCGTGTAGCCCATACAAACAGTATCCTGGTATTTTTCTATTTGCACTGCGAAATTACGAAGAAGCATTGATACTTTGGTTTTTACTATTCCCAGCGCTTCTTTTATCTGCATGATGTCTGCGTTATCAATAACATCTGTTGATGTTGCGCCGAAATGTATCTTCCCTCCTCCTATTTTGCATTGTTGAGAGTATACTTTTATTTCTGCCATGACATCATGGTAAATTTCTTTTTCGATTTTGTGTGCTCTTTGAATATCAATGTCGTTTTGATGCTTTACGAGATCATCCAGTTCTTTTTTTGAGACCAGTCCTTCTTTGTGTTGTGCTTTTGCCAGTGCCACCCAAATTTTTCGCCAGAGTTTTCTTTTATTTTCCTCAGACCAAATCGTGCGCATTTCCTTTGAACCGTACCGCCAGGTAAAAGGAGAAAGATAAGTAGAATAGTCAAAAGACTTCATTAGATACAGTTAATATATAACATAAATTCCTTAGAAATGTAAAAGGGTGAGTTTTATAAAATAAACTTTTCTATCACATCTGCTACTCCGTCTTCTTCTACAGAAGGCGCGATATAATCAGCAATAGCTTTTAGGTCTTCAATAGCGTTTCCCATGGCCACTTTTAGTCCGCAGGCCATCAAGAGAGGAAAATCATTATAACTGTCGCCTACACCAATCACTTCGTTTTGCTTTAAGTGTAGTGATTTCATAATAGCTTCAATTCCCTGTAATTTAGTCGCGTTTACATGCGAGATGTTAAATCCGAACTTTTTTGGGTCTTGATTATGAGTTTTATGTAGAGTAAGGTGCGGTATATGAGAAAGTTGATTGAAGAGATTATCAATTGTTTCAGATGAGTATTCTTCTATTGCAAAAAACATATAAGCTTTCTGGAGTTTTTGATCTGTTGAGAAGATTCCTTCCGAGTATGCCTTGGAATCATATTCATCTTTTACATAAAATGAGAAATTATTTTTCCGTAAGGTTTGTAAGACTTCTTCTGCATCCGTTTTTTCAATAGGTTGATCATAGAGCAGTTCTTCTGTTTTTATATTCACGACATTCGCACCGTTGTTCACAACTGCATACCCTGAATGCATATTCAGATCTTCCAGTAAGTGTCTGACAAAAGCATATGATCTTCCGGTAACAAGACAAATCACCACATTTTTTTGTGCTTTTTTTATCGCTCTTTTAACGGTGGGTGAAGGGAGTGCGGTGAATATATATGGAATAAGGGTGCCGTCAATATCAAGCATGAGTGCTTTATATTTACACGTTTTATATTTCATATAATTCCTTTGAAGAAAACTACTTGACGATTATGATATCTTCCCGTTTTTCGCCGGTTGAGACGTAGGAGATTTTAGTCCCGATAAGCTTTTTCAGTTCTTGCAAATACTTCTTTGCATTACCTGGGAGTTTGTTATATTCTTTTGTCCCTTTGGTGTTTGTATTCCACCCTTTCATTGTTTTATACACAGGCTTTATTTTTGTTAAAAATTCCACGTCTCCGTCAACGTAGGATACAGGTTTTCCGTTAAGCGTATATCCTATACAGACTTTGATTTCTTCAAAGGTGTCCAGTACATCCAATTTTGTAATTGCTATGTCAGTAAAACCATTGATTTGTGCTGCAAAACGGATAAGCTGTGCGTCAAACCATCCGCAACGTCTGGCTCTTCCGGTGGTAACACCAAATTCAGCGCCTTCTGATCGGAGTTTTTCTCCTATTTTATCTACCAGTTCTGTGGGGAAAGGACCTGATCCTACACGCGTCGTGTATGCTTTGACCACACCGACAACGTTTTTGATATGGCGTGGGGCAATACCTGCTCCTGCGTTTGCTCCTCCCGTAACAATCGTTGACGCTGTTACAAAAGGATACGTTCCCCAATCATTGTCCAAAAACATACCTTGCGCACCTTCCAAAAGAATACGCTGCTTTTTCTCAAGAGCCTGTTGAATGAGTGGATACGCTTCTTTAACATATGGTTTTAACTTTTGCCGAAATTTTGCAAACTGTTTTTCAATCTCTTTTTGAGAAAGCGCTTTTTCGCCTAGCGCGGTGATGATTTTATTTTTTACCGTAAGTTGTGTTTGAAGTTTTTGCGAAAACAATCTAGGATTTAGTAGATCGTAGAGTCGAATGCCGTTATAACTGACTTTGTCAGCATATACAGGTCCTATACCGCGTCCTGTTGTTCCTGTTTTTCCTTTGCCCTTTGCTTCTTCGTAGAGTTTGTCCAGAAGTTTGTGGTAGGGCATAATAATATGACAGCGGGGTGAGATAATCAGGCGGTTTTTTACCTGTATGCCTGCTTTTTCAATTTGTTCAATTTCTTCTAAAAGTACTTCAAGATCCAAAACAGTACCGTTGGTAATAAGCGCGGTTGCCTTTTTTGTAAAAATACCGGAAGGAATCAAATGGAGACCGAATTTACCAAATTGATTAATAACAGTATGCCCTGCGTTATTACCGCCGTGAAAACGGATAACGTAGTGGGAATCTTTCGAAAGAACGTCAATAATCTTACCTTTTCCTTCGTCTCCCCATTGTGCGCCGATGATCAATGTCACTGGCATAAAGACGTCCGTATTGTACGCAACCTTATTGGGAAACGCAACCCCTAAGTGGTACAATAGGCCTGATTATAATATGGATCAGATTGCTCAGATTCGTGATGCTACAGATGTGGTCGCTTTGCTTTCAGAATATATTACCCTTAAAAAAGCAGGAAGAAATTTTAAGGCACTGTGTCCGTTTCATGGGGAGAAGACCCCCTCCTTTGTGGTTTCTCCTGAAAGACAAATGTGGCATTGTTTCGGTTGCCAAAAAGGAGGAGATGCCTTTTCCTTTCTTATGGAATATGAACACATGGAGTTTCCCGAAGCACTTCGTTTTCTATCAAAAAGAACAGGAATAAAGATAGAGCAAGATGAAAAAAACTCTCAGATAACGTCCAAGAAAGAGATTCTCTATACACTAAACCGTTTGGCTGAGGAATTCTATCATTTTGTCCTCATGAAACATCCTGCAGGGGAAAAAGCATTGACATATTTAACAAGAGATAGAAAGATTGACGAGAAAGTTATCAAAACATTCAAATTAGGCTATGCTCCGCCAAGCGGGAATGCCTTGATGAATTTCCTGCTGCAGAAGAAAAAGTATAAAAAAGACGATGTGTTAGAAGCAGGACTTGGGTATCTACGGGGTGGACGATTAGTAGATTTCTTTACAAATCGGGTTATTTTTCCGCTTGTTGATCACCGTGATAATGTGGTGGGGTTTTCAGGCAGAATTCTTTCTGATGAGGCAACTGGGCCAAAGTACGTGAATACTCGTGAAACATTGGTATATCATAAAGGTCAGGCATTTTTCGGACTCAATATCGCAAAAAGTGAAATCAGGAAAGAAGACAGAGTCATTGTCACAGAGGGAGAATTCGACGTTATCTCATCTTTTCAGGAAGGGATTGGCAATACGGTAGCTGTGAAGGGAAGTTCATTGACGCAGGAACAGGCAAGACTTCTGAGTAGATTTGCCACAAAGATAACGCTTGCCTTTGATCAGGATACTGCGGGAGAAAATGCGGTAAAACGCAGTGTTCCCTTTTTAGAACAATATGGACGGACAATTACGGTTATCTCCGATAAGAATGCGAAAGATCCTGATGAAGCGTTGAAAACTGACCCATACGCATATAAACAGGCGGTAAAGCACGACGTTGACGTATATGATTATTTACTCAGGGAAGCCATAGAGAGACTTGACGTGAAAACTCCAACTGGGAAACGGGCAATTTCTGAAGAACTGCTTCCCCTGTTTGAGGGCATTCAAAACGAAATCGTAAAAGAGCATTACTTCCGTAAGCTTGCTGACTCACTTGATACGTCATATGAAAGTCTACAGCGGCAGGTGGAGAAAGGAAAGAAAGAAGAAATATCAACACAACATATACATCAGCATAAAAAGAAAGAACGTGAAGAGATGCTTGAGGAATATTTGGTATCTCTGATTCTTCAAAGCGATTCTCCCAAAAAAGCAGTACAGGAAACAGTGGCAATTCTTTCGCAAACCGTGACAAAAGAGCGGGCATATCAGAAAGTAATTTATCGTCTTTTTGAGCACTTTCAAAAAGAGGAACATTTTGACAGTAAGACATTCGGAAACCAGTTACCGCAGGAACTTTTGACATCTTATAATACATCATTTCTTTACCAGCTGCCGAAATTTGAAACGGGGGAACAATTATTTAAAGAAATTAAAAAAGCAGCCAAAGAACTGCGCACGCTCTATATCCGTACACAATTAAAAGTGCTTGCAGAAAAGATTCGGGAAAAAACTACTGGTGGCGATTTAGAAAATGAAGACATTAAAAAACTCCAAAGCCGTTTTTCGGAACTTAGTCTTCTTTTAAAAGAGTAAAAATACTGACCTAGCCTTCTTTTTCTCGGCTTTGTGTGGTAGAATATAGGGTACTATGAAGCAGGCTGCAGCCAAGAAAATCAGTGAAATCGTCTCATCAGCCAAAAAGCGTGGTTATATCACGCAAGATGAGATCTTAAATCTCTATCCCATGCCTGAACAGCATATTCCGGAAATTGATGAATTATACGATAAACTCTTCAAGCTAAATGTTGATGTATTTGAAAGCGTTTCAGAACAGGGAGGAGACGAAAAACCGATTGAGCAGCTGGAGAAAGAGCTTGAGGCGCTTACAGTTCTCACCGAAGGGACAGTATCTGATCCTGTAAGGATGTACCTGAAAGAGATTGGCAGAATCCCCCTTTTAAAATTTGAGGAAGAAATCTCTCTTGCGAAACGTGTGGAAAAAGGAGATCGTGAAGCGAAAAAAAAGCTCATAACGTCTAACCTGCGCTTGGTAGTTTCAATTGCCAAAAAATATGTCGGGCGTGGACTCACGCTTTTGGATTTGATACAGGAGGGAAATCAGGGTCTTATTCGTGCGGTTGAAAAATATGATTGGCGAAGGGGTTATAAATTCTCAACATACGCTACATGGTGGATTCGACAGTCTATCACCCGTGCCATTGCCGATCAGGCACGTACCATACGTATCCCGGTACACATGGTTGAGAATATTAATCGTTTTTTACGGACATCCCGAAAACTTATGCAGGAACTTGGTCGTGAACCGACACCTGAGGAAGTAGCAAAAGTACTGGGAATTGAGCCTGATAAAGCGCTTGAGATTATCAAGATTTCTCAAGAACCAGCCAGTCTTGAGTCTCCTGTGGGAGATGAAGAAGACAGTAGACTCGGAGATTTTATCCATGATACCAATGCGCCAACACTCTTTGATACCGCGTCCCGGGAGCTTCTAAAAGAACAGGTAGAACAGGTGCTTGAGACGCTTTCTGATAGAGAAAGAAGAGTACTTGAGGAACGATTCGGCCTCAAGGATGGAAAACCAAAAACACTGGAAGAGGTAGGGAGAACGTTTGCAGTTACCCGTGAGCGTATCCGGCAAATTGAAGCCAAAGCTCTTCGTAAACTTAGACATCCTTCACGAGGGAATAAATTGAGAGATTATTTAGGATAAATTCCACAGGTAGGATGCTACCTGTGACTCACTCTTACTTTTCGTTGGCGTAATCATCTTCCATCCACTCATCCAGAGATTGATCATTCATTTGACCGCTCCGCTCATCTGTTTCGCCGATGCTTTTGCCGCCTTTTTCACCGGCAGGCTTTTGCTCTTTATCCATGTTTTGGTCATCTTGTTGCTTGGTCATACCCTCACCTCCTTTCTTTAAGAAAAGACTACCGCCTTTTCGTAATAATTCAGTTAATAAAGTGCGGCAGTAGTGTAAGAAGAGGGGTTGGCAGGCAGTCACTGAGATGGTAGAATATGACAGGCACATTGATATTCCCCTGTAGCTCAATGGTAGAGCGCGCGACTGTTAATCGCTAGGTTCGAGGTTCGAGTCCTCGCGGGGGAGCCAATTCTGACTTTCAGTATAAACGAGTAGGCCGTTAAAGGGTTTTTGGAGCGTTAAATCAAGCTCTCTTCCATTCAAAACAGAGTTCTGAAGCATAAATTGTAGAAACTGTCTT